>CBDVAW010000012.1:0-18300 GCA_965372095.1 uncultured bacterium | reverse complement strand
TCGGCCAAAACATAGCAATTTGTCGCCAGCGAGCCAACCGTTATTTTATGGATTATCATAAAATCATAATAACACAATAAAATAATAATCTCGTCGGACAAAAGACGCCGGGTTTGTATTATTTTGTTTTGTTTTATAGAATATCATTAGCTTAATGATTGTGTTTATAAAATACATTAAAAAGCTTTATAACTAAAACAAGCGCGGTTTGAATTATTTAAACGTCTAAAATTAATCTATGTTTATTGATGAATTAACAATATATGCAAAGGCGGGCAATGGTGGGAACGGAATGGTGCGTTGGCGCCATGAAAAATGTAGAGAATTTGGAGGACCTTCCGGTGGTGATGGCGGCAGGGGCGGGGACATATATGTGCTGGCGGTTCGTGATGTACACTTGCTCTCACGATATCGCACGAATAAAAAGTTTTTAGCGGAACACGGCGGTGATGGCAAGAATAAAAGTCTGCATGGAGCGGACGCAAAAGATCTGGATATTTTGCTTCCAATCGGATCAATAATAACCAATACACAAACTGGCAAGAAAATCTCACTTCACAAAGAAGGTGATAAGATATTACTGCTTAGGGGAGGAGCGGGCGGACGCGGCAACGAGTCTTTTAAAAGCGCGACGAACAGGCAGCCAAAAGAATTCACGCCGGGGAAACCCGGACAAGAAGGCGAGTTTTTTATTGAGGTTGAACTTATAGCGGACATAGGAATTATTGGTCTCCCAAACGCCGGGAAAACTAGTCTTTTGAATGCGCTGACGCGCGCAAGAGGAAAAGTCGGTAATTATCCCTTTACAACTCTTGAACCTAATCTTGGAGAGTGTTTCGGATATATTATTTCAGATATCCCGGGGCTTATTGAAGGAGCTGCCGAGGGCAAGGGACTTGGGCATAAATTTTTACGGCATATACGGCGCGTAAAAATACTCGCGCATTTGATTTCTCTTGAAAACGAAGACCCTGTGAAAGCATATCAAATAGTCAAAAAAGAGCTTGAGCAATTTGACCCCGAGCTTTTAAACAAAAAAGAGATGGTGATATTAACCAAGACAGATGTTATTAATGACAAAACATATCTTAAAAAGATGATTCAAAAAATGAAAAAGGTTGCCTCAACAGTAGTTGTCGTATCCTTATATGATGACGATGCTGTAAAAACGCTCCAAAAATTGCTTCTCAATACAGCATCCGAATTATGTCAAAAAAACAATAAATAATAAACTGAATTTATTAATATATATTAAAGCAAAAAACCCCTTTAGGGGTTTTTGCTATTAAAGATCAGAAAGAGCGGCTAAAAAAATCCTTTACGCGCAATGAGAAATCAGACGGCAAGTCGCCATGAATTCTGTTTTCAAAAAAGTAAAATTCTGCTTTGTCGTTTTCCCCATTACTTTTTAACATACTATGTTTTCCACACGCTTATCTTTTTGTTTTTTATGATAAAATAAAAATATGGTCTTGAGACACTCTCGCTCCAAAGAAATAATTCTTCTCTCTCTTGTTACTGTTCTTTTTATAACTACGGCTGTTTTTTCTCATCAATGCATTGATTATATTGAAAGAGTAATCAATGCCCGAGGAATAGGCGGGATGGGCTTTTATATTTTAATAACTGTCGGCGCGGTAGTGCTGACACCAATCAGTACGCTGCCCCTTTTGCCAATCGCCGTAACTTTATGGGGAAGTTTTTTAGCGGCTATTTTAAGCATTGTCGGTTGGATGGTTGGGTCAATGATTGCTTTTGGCTTAGCTAGACATTACGGCCATCCTTTAATTAAACGGATAAGATTCTTCAGCCAGATTGAAGAATTTGAAAGAGACATCCCTAAAAAATATCTTTTTTGGAGCGTATTTCTTTCCAGGATATTTTTGCCGGTTGATGTTTTAAGTTATGCAATTGGTCTTTTCACAAAAATGAATGTCTATTCTTATTCTCTGGCTACTATTCTGGGACTTAGTTCTTTTGCTTTTATCATTTCTTATGGCATTAATTTGCCAACCGGTTATTTGGTTATTCTCGGCCTTCCGGCGCTTTTATTTATTGTGTTGGGTTATAGGCGAACTGTTAAAAAAATTTTATATATGTGGGGAAAGAAAAATGTGGAAGAAAAAGGTGACTAATAAGATGGAATTGATCGGCTCAACACATTTCGGCAATATATTGTTTATTTAGAAGTGTTTTCTCGGACTTTTGTTTATGGTAATATAAAAGAAGAAGAATAAATATAATATATTGAGACAAGACGGTTAAATAATATTAATAATATTTGCAACAATATAATATGCTCAAAAAAACATTGACTATCACAATTATTATGACGGTTTTAACTATTGTTTTAATTGGAAGTTATTTTTTCATCAAATCACAACAAGAAGAAGATTTCATTGAGCCGGTGATAGAAATAAAAAATGAGATAGTAAAACCCAAAAACAAGGTTCTGATTATCCACAGTTATCATAAAGAATGGGGCTGGAACCAGGACACAGAAAAAGGGATTGTTGAGGGGCTTAAAAGAAAGGGATTCATTCTGAATAAAGACTACCAGCTTGAAAAGTTTTATATGGATACAAAAAATACTTACACCACGGAAGAACAAATCAAGCAGCGAGCCGACAAAGCTATTAAAATGATTGATGATATAAAACCTGATTTGGTTTTTATCAACGACGACAACGCGCTAAAATATGTTGCCGCCAATTATCCGGATGAAAAAGTTCCTTTTATTTTTTTAGGCATCAATTGCGATCCGGAAATAATTTATCCGGAAAAAATAGCCTCCTTGGAAGAACCCGGACATAATATTACGGGGATTTTGGAAAGATTTCCATATTATGAAAGCTTTTCCCTGGCTAAAAAGATTTTTCCCGAGAAAGAAAGTGTTGTTCTTTTAGCCGACAACAGCCCTTCAAGCAGTTTTTTAGTCAATGCTTTTAAAGAAAGATTTTTAGAATCGGAGGATATAGAAGATCATCCGTTAGAGGTTTTGGGGGTTATCCAAATAACGACTTTTAGAGAATGGAAAGAAATTGTTAAAAAATATCAAGATAAATCGGATTTTCTGGGCATTTTAACTTATCATCAATTAAAAGATGAAAAAGGAATAATTGTACCCCCTTCAGAAGTAGTATTGTGGACGATTGAAAATAACAAACTTCCGGAGCTTGGATTTTTATTATTTCACGCCGAGGACGGTTTTTGGTCCGCCATAGGAGTTTCTCCTTATAAAAATGGTATTTATGTCGGCACGCTGGCAGGTGAAGTCTTGGAAGGAAAAGATGTTGATATTATTCCTATTCAAGACATCCACCTCATTGATATTGCTTTTAATGTAGAGCGGTCTAAAATGCTTGGTATTGAGATCCCTATTAATATTTTAACTATGGCAACTAAAATCTTTAGGAATATTAAAATCCCTAGATATTAAAATGAGATTGAATGTTCAGAAAAAAATTATAATTATAATTATAATCATCTTGTTTCTGGCATTAGGATCTAGCACGCTCGCCAGTCTTTTTAAATTTCAAAAAGGATATAAAGAAATTTTACAAACCAAAGTGGCGGTAGTGGGAAAAAATTTACAGCACACGCTGGATGAATCCTTGATGTTGGGATTTAAATTAGACGAATTGCCCCAAATAAACGCAGAATGCCAAACTATAGTAAGCCTTTATAAAGAAATACAATATTGTTATGTAGCAGATTCTGAAACGAAAGTGCTTTATCACAGCGATCTTTTCTATATTAATAAGTATATAAAATATTCTGCGGATAAAAAGACTGTTTTGACTAAGGATGCTTTTATTCGTTTCTCTTCTTTTGAAAACAATAAATTTTATGAGATTTTCCTGCCCGTGTTGAAAGATGATAGGCAAGTGGGAGAAATAAGACTTGGCCTTCCTGTTTATATTATTGACGCGGGAATGAACTCTATTATTATAAATTCTATTCTAATAGCATGGTGTTCTTTTTGCTTTGCGATTTTGTGTTCCTTATTCTTAGCTCGTAATATCACTAAACCGATCAGGGAATTGCGTCTTGGGACGGAGATTATAGGAAAAGGCAATCTGGATTACAAGGTTAAAATAAAATCAGACGATGAAATTGGCCAACTTGCAGACGCTTTCAATAAAATGACCATGGAGCTAAAAAGACGAACCGGCGAATTAACAAGATCAAAAGTCAAAAGTGAAACAATATTAAATTCAATCGGGGACGCTGTTTGCGCAATAAACAAGAACAAAAAAATTATTTTATTCAATTCCGCTGCAGAAAAAATAACCGGTTGGAAAATTAAGGAGGCGTTAGGTAGTACCTGCTATAAAATTTTGCGGCCAACTGATAAAAAGGGAGAAATAAATTATTGCGACATAAGATGTCCTTTGAATAAGACCTCTCCCATTAATAAAAATATATCTTGTACCACTAAAGAGGGAGTCAAAGTACCGATATCAAGCAATGTGGCTCCGATCAAAGATGCTAATGGTAAATGTATAGGAAGTATCATTGTCTTTAGAGATATAACACAAGAACAGATAGTTGATAAAATGAAAACGGAATTTATTTCTATAGCATCCCATCAACTTAGAACTCCTTTGGCGGCCATTAATTGGCTCGTAGAAATGTTAAAAGAGGAAAGCGCCGGCAAAATAACAAAAACACAAGGAGAGTATCTCAACGATATTTATTATTTTGTAAAACGAATGATAAGACTATCTGATAACCTTCTTAATGTTTCAAAGCTTGAAGCGGGCGTCCTCCAAATAAATTCAAAACCTGTTCAACTTGAAGAGATTATTTCAAGGATCATCAGGCAACGAAAAACTTTAACAACAAAAAAACAATGCAGGATAATCTTTAAAAAACCAAGCAAAAAACTACCTGCCGTTTTTTTGGACGAACCCTTGATCAGCCAGGTCATTGACAATCTGCTGATTAACGCTGTCTATTATTCGGGTTCCGATCAATGTCGTATAACAATAGAATTAAAGAAAAGGGCAAGAGATTATCTCATAGCGGTTTCCGATGAAGGAATTGGCATTCCTAAAGATAAACAAGAGCATATTTTTGAGAAATTTTTTAGAATCCAAGAAGTTAGAAAGGTAGCGGCGGAAGGAACCGGACTTGGTCTTTATATATCAAAAATGATTATGGAAGCTTCCGGTGGAAAAATATGGTTTAAATCAAAAGAGAAGAAAGGCACATCTTTTTATGTTTCAATCCCTTTGAAAGGAATGCGAACAAAAGAATAAAATATTGCCCAATCAATGTTCCAATAAAAGCCGGGGACATAACTTCTAAAAGATAATATTTAAGTAATGATGAAAAATTCCACCAAGGCGACCGAAACACTGATAATAGGCGCCGGTTTTTCAGGGCTATATCTTGCCTTTGTTTTATTGTCTTACAACTACGACAAGTTTCTCGTTATCACGCCTAACACAAAAACTGTAAGCGACAAATCTTATTATAACTTTCGCTCAAAGAGAGTAAAACAAGAGTCGTTAAAAAAATCCATATTAAGAATCGGGCAAGGCAAGTGTAACCGCCAATTAGTTGATATATTGGTCAATAATATTGACAGCGAACTTGATTTTCTTGGCCGAATTGCCAAGTTGAAGCCATCATATCTGGGCGCTCAGGTAATAAATCCAAGAAAACTCCTGGAAAAATTAAGAAAAAAATCACAGAACCATAGAATATATGGAGAAATAATAAAAGCGAAAAAGACAAGAAACAATATTATTGTTAAAACTACTAAAGGAATAATCAATTGCAAAAAACTGATTTTTTGCACAGGCGGGAACAGGGCAAGTTTTTCTCAAAATTTTAACGATGAAAAAACATTTTATGACGCATTCAAAGTAGCTGAAGATATTGGATGCCGAACAGAATCTCTGAATAAAATAATGTATCATCCCTTTTACTCAAGGGGGGTATGTCTGCCGAGCGATATGTTGTCCGATTTTGACATTGTAAATGAAAAAGACGAAAAGTTAAATAATGTTTGTAAGTTACTTAAGGCTCATAACGCACACCATCGCCTCAAGAAAATTGTTAAAGAATGTGGGAAACAAGAACAATATTTCGCCGTGAAAAATGACATTAAAATAAAGTTAAGCACTGAGCCACATTATACTTTAGGAGGGATTAAAATTAACAAATACGGCCAAACAAACATAAAAAATATTTATGCGCTCGGCGAATGTTCTTTCGGAATGCATGGATACGAAAGAATTGGTGGATGCGCTATGAGCGAAATAATCGTAGTAGCCAGAATAATAGCTAAAAAACTAATTAATTAGATTAATTCCAAAAGACCGGATATCCGGTCTTTTAATACGTATTTATAATTGTTAAAAAATGAAAAATATGTTTTATTTTTCGTTTTTGATTTTTTGATGGTTTTTACGAACTTCTTTAATAATTGATTCAAAAATCTTTTTGATAAAAATCGGGTTGATGTTTAATTTTTCCGCCCATTCTTTTCTTTTTTTAAAAATTTCGTCTTCTCTTTTTGGAACCAGAGCTTTTAAATTATGCTTTTTTTTATATTCTCCGACTTGTTTAGTAATGACAAACCTTTTGGCTATGATTTTAACCAATTCTTTATCGGTTTTATCAATCTGTTCTCTTAATTTTTCTAAATTAAGCGTTTTCATATTATTAAAATATTAATTATAATAATGTCTTTGTTAACTCACTCCCAAAACTCTGATTGTCGGACAAAATTCTTCCATCTCTTTTAAAACTTTTTTTATTTTTGAAGAAGAATAGGCCGCGTCAACTTCTAAAAAGAAAAAATAGTCCCAAGGCCGCAAATGGCTGGGCGCAGAGTGTAGAGATGTTAAGTTCAAATTACATTTGGCAAAAACATCTAATATATCACGCAAGATTCCGACCCTGTCATAAACGGCGAATAATATTAATGTTCTTTCAGATTTAAGTTTCTTTTCAAATTCTTTATTTATATTTTGTGAAATTATATAAAATTTTGTTATGTTGTCTTTGCTTCTTTCTATATTTTCGGCCAAAATATTTAGATTATAAACTTCGGCCGCAACTCTGGAAGCTATAAAACCGACTGTCTTGCTTTTCGTTTCCGCGATTGGAGCGGTTGTGCTTGAAACGGGCTTGAGTTTGGCCCATGGTAGATTTCTTTCCAGCCAGTTTTCGCATTGAGTCAGCGCCTGAGGATGACTCTTTATGATTTTTATATCTTTTTTATTTTTAGTTCTTCCCAAAAGACAATGATGCACGCCAATGTTGACTGAACCGCTGACTCTTGACGGATATTCAGTTAAGCAGTTAATTGTTTCCGAAACTATCCCGCCAATTGTATTTTCTATTGGCGCTATGCCAAAATCAATTTCTTGGAAATGAATTTTTTCAAAAATGTTTTTTATAGTACCCAAGGAAACCAATGTTGATTTTGGGAAAACACTTATCGCCGCTTGATGAGAGAATGTGCCCTTAGGTCCTAAAAATCCTACTTTAAGTTCTTTCCCAAAACTTATCTTTCTTCCAGCTTCTTTTACAACGACTGGCTGATGGTCAATCATTCTTAAGACCTCTGTTGATTTTGTTTGAGCGATATTTTTGAATTCACCGAGAGAGGAGGAGGTCTTTTTAAATTTTTCAATAAAATTTTTATAATCCTTGGCATTAATGTCCTTGGCTAAATCTTGAATTTGTTTACCAAATTCTTGTAGAACTTTTTTAAAATATGGGTTTTCTATTTCTATTTCCGCGTATAGTTTAGGATTCTGGCTTAAAATTCTTCCCATAATTAAGCTTTGGAGCCTAAAAACCGGGGTTAAAAATGAAGAGCTTGGAATAATTTTTTGAGAATAAATGGTCCTGGCCAAGCTAATGTTGGTAAAATGAGTTAATGCCTGCACTATCGCCATCTGAAGATCATGTTCTTCGGGAGAAATTTCTACAACTTCAGCATTGTGTTTGACGAATATTTTCTTTAAAAAATCTGTCCAACCGTTATCTCTTGCCCTGCAAAAAACAATTTTCTGACCCTCCAGATTTTGAACCATAGGGCCAAAAAGAGGATGAATTCCCAATACGCCTGATTTCGCTTTTTTCATAGCTTTAACAGGTTTGGCTTTAAGAGATGTAAAATCACAAAGCAAAGCATCTTTTCTAACGTTGCTTCTGATTTCTTCAATCACTTCTATTGTCTTCCTGATAGGAACCGAAACAATCACAATATCCGCTCTTTGAGCAAGTTCAATATTTGAAAGCTTCGTATTCGGTTCTGAAATTAAAACTTTGAATCCTGAATTTCTAAAAAAATTCTTAAACCAAGCCCCCATTTTCCCATTCCCTCCGATAATCCCAATAATAGGGTTCTTAAAAGTTTGCATAGTTTAAGCAAATGTAAGCCATTTTAAGTATTTTTCTTCACTCCCTTCGGCCGCGCGAGTATACGCTTCTTTTATTTTTTGAGTTATTTTTCCGCTCTTGCCTGAACCTATTAAAGTATCATCAATTTTCCCGATAGAACATATTTCTACAGCTGTTCCGGAAAAAAACGCTTCATCGGCTGATTTTAATTCATCAGCGGTAATTGTCTTCTCTTCAATTTCAATCCCATTATTCTTGGCGATTTCCATTACGCTGCTTCTGGTTATGCCCGGCAAAATCGCTCCGGTTGAAGGCGTAAAAAGCTTGTTGTTTTTAACAATGAATATGTTTTCTCCCGGCCCCTCCGCCACATTACCCTGGTAATCTAAAAGCAGCGCTTCGTCAAACCCGGCCTTGCGAACCTCAAGAGATGCTAAAATTGAATTGGCATAATAACCACAGATCTTGGCGTCAGACACAATTGATCTTGGATGAAGACGCATATATTTTGAAATTTTAGCCGATACCACATCTTTTCCAAGATATGCTCCCCATGGCCAAACTGCGATAGCCGTTCTGACCGGCGCCTTAGATGGATTAAGACCCATTTCTCCATAGCCAAAAAAAATAATCGGTCTTATGTAACATTCGTCAATATTATTTATTCTAATCGTTTCCAGTATCGCTTGTTTAATTTCTTCTTTTGAGAATGGCATCTCCATTTCTAAAACAGAAGCGGAATAAAAAAGTCTGTCAATATGTTCCGACAAACGGAAAACGGCTGCCCCCTTGTTTGTTCTATATGCCCGGATGCCTTCAAAAACTCCTCCTCCATAATGCATAGTAGGAGTTAAAATATGAATTTTTGCTTCCTGCCAATCAACAAATTTTCCGTCTATCCAGATCTTTTTAAGTTCCTTCATATTATATATTTATAAAAACCTGTTAATGCCTCTATTGTTCTATTAACTTTATGATATTGCACATTAAAAATCATATATTAATTCTTACATATTTCAAAGGGAATAGGCAAGTATATTTTGCTCTTGACAATATTATTTAATTTATTACAATTTAAAATAGATTATTTAAATACACAATTGTATTTAATTTAAAGAATGAACAACATTAATTCAAACCTTAATACTCAACATCCCAACGGCAATATTTTGCCGGTAATGGTCTTGGTCATCAGCCTTCTTAATAAGGGCTCTCTTGCTAATATTTAAGTAAATCTACAAACAAATATTAGAAAGACAGCCTCCAGAAAAAGAAGGCTTTTTTATTCAAAAAAGCATATTGTATTCCCGACAAGGCATAGAAAATATATATTCTGTTTCTTGTCGGGATTATAAGGGCATATTCCTCAGCCGGATTACCCCCGGTAGGTGAAAATATAAACCACCTATTTATATTTGGAAGACAACTCTTCCTATATGCCCTTTTTCCCGACTAATCGTACCTTAAAAAGGCTTTTAACTAAGCCACCCAAACGAGTACAGGGAACCCTTTCCGGTTCCCTTTTTTATTTTAGAAAAATCTTTGAAAGAAATAAATAATTCTTACATTGACAAGTCTTTTAAAATATTGCTCAATCAAAGAGCTGTTTTGATAATTGTCAGTCCTTTTTTCTTTGTTATAATATATATAGATAAAAAATTTAAATCTTTTCTTCTTTTATTGCAACAATGAAAAAAACCGTACAAAATATTCTCAACCGGGCAGATATTGAAATAAACGGGCAAAGACCTTGGGATATTCAAGTAAATAATCCCGGTTTCTATAAAAGGGTCTTAGCGGGCGGATCCCTTGCCTTGGGAGAGTCTTATATGGATGGCTGGTGGGAATGTAAAGCAATTGATCAATTTATTGATAAAATCTTTAGAGCGAAAACATATGCGGAGATCAAAACTTCGCCGCAAGTCATTTGGAATACGATTAAGGCCAGGATAATGAATCTGCAAAGCAAAGCAAGGGCCGGCATAGTTGGAAAAAAACATTATGATATAGGCAACGATCTTTATAAAATTATGCTTGATAAGAGAATGAATTACAGTTGCGGCTACTGGAAAAACGCGGAAACCTTAGAAGAAGCTCAAAAAGCAAAATTAAATTTAATTTGCAGGAAACTTAAATTAAAGCCCGGTATGACTGTTTTGGATATTGGTTGCGGCTGGGGAAATCTATCACAATTTATAGCGGAAAAACATCAAGTTAAGGTGACGGGCATTACAATTTCCAAAGAACAATTTGAGCTCGCAAACAATATTTGCAAGAATTTTAATATTGAGATACGGCTGCAAGATTACAGAGATCTTAATGAAAAGTTTGACCGTATTGTTTCTATAGGTATGTTTGAACATGTCGGATACAAAAATTATAAAAGATTTATCCAAATCGTTAGTCGCTGTCTAAAAAACAAGGGGCTGTTCTTATTGCATACTATCGGA
Organism: uncultured bacterium; assembly: GCA_965372095.1. Classification (GTDB taxonomy): domain Bacteria; phylum Patescibacteriota; class Minisyncoccia; order Minisyncoccales; family CBDVAW01; genus CBDVAW01. The sequence continues at coordinate 7,480 of CBDVAW010000012.1, read as the reverse complement.
AGGAACGACCCGGCAATACGCACTGACCCATGGATAGATAAATATATATTTCCCAACTCAATGCTGCCTTCGGCAAGCCAAATTGTTGAAGCATCCGAACATGTATTTAAACTTGAAGACTGGCATAATTTTGGAACAGATTATGACAAGACTTTAATGGCCTGGCATAAAAACTTCAATGAAAATTGGGATAGAATCAAAGTTAATTACGGCGAACAATTTTATAGAATGTGGAATTATTACCTTTTAATCTGCGCGGGATCATTCAGGGCACGCAGAAATCAATTGTGGCAAATAATGTTTTCTAAAATAGAATCGCCGACTAAGTATGAAAGCGAACGCTAAGCGAAAAGCCGGCGACATAATCACCGCAACAATGCCTGTTGATTAGTGCCGCCGATTTGTTACTATAAATAAAACAGTTCTTTGCACAGAAGGAGGTGAAATAAATGAAAATCGCGAAGCTTATAATGCTGATTGAACAACAAGGCGAACGATTTACCGACATTTTAAACGCTTTCCAAAGTAAAGAGATTACTTCAAAAGAAGTTTTAGAATTTATTCTTGAATTTCTATCCGAATTAAAAAAAACGCTGCAAAGAAATTAAAAAGGAAGGTGAAAAATTATGCGCAATCGCTCGCCGAATTCAATAAGGGCGCCTGTTTTACTAACAAAAAGGGCGCCTTTAATCTTTATGAAAAACCGCAAAAAACCAATCTAAGATATCTATAAAATAATCCACAAAAGAACTATTGACAGTTATTTAATTAACTTATATTATTAATTTAATAATTAAATCAAAAGCGACGAACGGGAAAAAGGGTAGAAGATGATAATAGAAAGTTGATGATTAATATCAAAAACTGCCTACGCCACCCGGGAGCTGCCTGCGAATCTGCCAATTGGTATGAGTAAGTATGGACAGAAGCCTAACTGTAAAATAAGGACGCTGATATGTATTATGCAAGTCAGTTAGTAAGGTCTGTGGTGGCAACACCCGGATAAAACAAGGTGGTACCGCGAGAGAAACCTCGTCCTTGTTCCGAAAATTCGGAATAAAGACGAGGTTTTTTATTATTATGGAAATAACATTATCTACAATCAAAAAAATAGAAATGGCCGCGCAAAAACTCCCGGGGACGATATCTCTTGCCCAAGGAACTCCATCTTTACGTTCGGACAATATTATCCGGGAAGAGGTGATTAAAGCTATTAAAAATAACAAAGCGGATAAGTACTCGCCTGTGGCGGGCTTGGTTGAATTACGCTGTTTGATCAGTGACAATCTAACTAAATCGGGAATGGATTATGATGTTGAAGAAGAGATTATTGTTACTGCCGGAGCAATTGAGGCTTTGTCGGCCACTCTTCTGTCTTTAATAAACGCCGGGGAAGAAGAAGAAATTATCATTTTGACTCCGACTTATTATACTAACTATCGTGAAATTTGCCGTATGGCCGGAGCAACCGCAATTGAAGTTATTTTAGATGAAGAAAAAGATTGGAGCCTCAATATTAACGAGCTAAAATCCAAAATCACAAAAAAAACAAAGGGTATCATTATTTGCAATCCCAACAATCCTACAGGATCTATATTGTCAAAAAACAAGCTGTTGGAGATAGGGGATTTGGCGAGAAAAAAAGCGCTTCTTCTGATCTTTGATGATGTTTATCAAAATCTTTATTACAAAAAAGAAAAAGTTTTTTGCTTAGCGCGGGAGAGTCGATTTAAAGATAACCTTATCCGAATTGTAAGCCTGTCTAAAGATTTTGCGCTTTCCGGTTGGCGGATTGGTTTTCTACACGGACCCAAGAGATTAGTTTCAAAAATTCTTCCCGTCCACGACAATCTTATAAACTGCGCTCCGGTAGTATCTCAATACGCAGCCATCGCGGCAATAAAAAATAAAGATAGGATCATCTCTGAAAATATTAAAGAATATACTAAAAGAAAAAGTATAATGGAAGAGTTGTTGTCCGGAATGTCCCGATTTCTTTCGTTCACTCCGCCAAAAGGAACTTACTATTTTTTCCCAAAGATATTTGGAGTCAATAATACCTTGGATTTCTCCATAAACCTTCTGAAAAAAAATCGTATTGCCACTGTCCCGGGAAGCGAGTTCGGACCGGGAGGCGAAGGACATATCAGACTTTGTTTTGGAAGACCGGAAAAAGATATTGTTAATGGGATGAAACGGCTAAAGCAATATTTTACGAATAAGACAAGATAAAATATAGAAATTTTTCTCATGCCATTATATTTAACCTAAGACAATCTGGCAGTTTTTTGATATAATATAATGAATATGGAGCAAAAAATTTTAAAAGTAACAAATCTAAACATAGAACTTAACGGAAATAAGGTAATTAAAAACTTGTCTTTTGAGGTTAACGAAAGGGAAGTGCTCATAATATTAGGTCCGAATGGAGCTGGAAAATCAACATTATTAAAAGCCTTGCTCGGGCTTTTGCCTTATAAGGGAGAAATTTTATGGAATACAAAAAATATAAGCTATCTTCCTCCGCAAGAATTTTTCCAAAGACAAGATATACTGCCTTTAAGCATAGAGGAGTTTTTTAAATTCAAAAAAGTTTCTTCTGAAGAAATCAGAACAATTTTAAAATCGGTGGAATTGGATTCATCTTTATTTAAAAGACAATTTGGGCACCTTTCTACCGGACAGTTTCAAAGAATGATGATTGCATGGGCGTTGGTTGATAAACCTTCTGTCCTGCTTTTTGATGAACCGACTTCCGGGATTGATCTAAAAGGCCAGAAAACAATCTATTCTTTACTGCACAAATTTTGGGAAAAGAACATATTGACCGTCATATTGGTAACTCATGATTTAAATATCGTCTGGGAACACGCTAACAATGTTTTATGCCTGAATAAAGAATCCGTATGTTATGGCAAACCAAGAAAAGTTCTCACGCCGGAGGGGTTGGAAAAACTTTACGGCACAGGCATAAAATTTTACGAACACAAACATGATTGAAAAAAATATTATCTTAGCTTTAATAATGGGGGCTTTTATCGGAGGGATAGCAGGATATGTGGGCTCGCTAATGGTTACCAAAAGAATGGCGCTAATGGGAGGCGCGTTGGGACATTTAACTCTGCCCGGCATAGCCATGGCGCTGGTTTACGATTTTGATGTTCTATTGGGCGCATTATGTTTTTTGGCTTTTGGCATTGTTCTTATTTGGCTATTTCAGAAAAGAACAAGCATTCCCACAGAAGCCTTGTCCGCCGTGGTTTTTGCATCTTCGTTGTCAGTCGCTTTTTTGTTTCTTCCGGAAGAAAAAACAGCTCAGGCTTTAATTGGCGATATTTCTCAGATATCTTTTACCACTGTGGCCGTTACGGTGATATTATCTGTTATTGTTTTCATCACCACTAAAAAAATCTTCTCAAAAATGGTTCTTATAAGTATTTCCAAAGGCTTGGCGCAAACAAGCGGTATCAATATTAAAAAATATAATTTTATTTATTTGGTTTGCATTGCCTTGACCGTCGCTCTGGGTGTCAGAATAGTTGGAGGACTAATGACAGCCGCATTGGTTGCTATTCCTGCATGCACAAGCAGAAATGTAAGTAAAAATCTCTTCCAATATTCTTACGGAGGAATGATACTTGGAAGCCTGTCATGCGTTTTAGGAATTTTAATATTTAAAATCACGAATATCCCCGCCGGTCCGCTCATCATCATAGTAAGCGCCGTATTTTTTCTTCTATCTTTGATTGTTAAAAAGCAATAAGATATTGGAATAAAAACTAAGAACAAGGCCGTCAACGAGGCCGGGTCTCGTTGGTAATATTCTCTATGCAAGACTTGTTTGATAAAAATTTTGAGGAACATTTAAAGAAAAACGCGCCCTTGGCCGAAAGGATGCGGCCTTGCGATTTTGAACAATTTTTCGGACAAGACGAACTTATGGGAGAAAACAGCCCATTCAAAAAATCAATACAAACAGACAATTTGACTTCTTTTATTTTTTGGGGGCCTCCGGGTTCCGGGAAAACTACTTTGGCAAGAATTATTGCCGAACAGACAAAAGCTTGTTTTTTAAAATTCTCCGCGGTAACAACGGGAATAGGCGAAGTTAAAAAAGCGGTTGAAAAAGCCAAAGATAGAATAAAACTGCAACAACAAAGAACCATTCTTTTTATAGACGAGATACACCGTTTTAATAAAGCCCAGCAGGACGCTCTTTTGCCTCATACTGAAGATGGAACGGTAATTTTAATCGGCGCTACCACTGAAAATCCATCATTCTCAATTATTTCTCCTCTTTTGTCACGCTCAATGGTTTATGTTTTAAAGCGTCTGCCGCCAAAAGCTCTGGAAGAAATACTTATCCGCGCATTAAAAGACAAGGAAAAAGGTTTAGGAAGTATGGGATTAAAAATCACGGACAAAGCCCTTGAGAAAATTATTAATTTCGCAGACGGCGATGCGCGGACGGCATTGAACAGCTTGGAATTTGCAGCAATATGCATTAAAAATGAAAATAAAAAAGTAATAAGAATAAAAGAAGTTTCTGAAATTTTAAAAAAACACGCCTTAAGATATGACAAGGCGGGGGAGGAACATTTTAATTTAATCTCCGCCTTTATTAAAAGTATGAGGGATTCCGACCCAAATGGAGCATTGTATTGGCTGGCAAGAATGATAGAGTCCGGGGAAGACCCAAGATTTATTGTCCGGCGTATGATAGTATTCGCTTCGGAAGATATCGGAAATGCCGATCCTCAAGCAATACAAGTAGCTGTTTCGGTGGCCCATGCAATAGAACATATAGGTATGCCCGAAGCGCAAATAAATCTGGCTCAAGGAACAACATATCTGTCTATCGCGCCGAAAAGCAACGCATCATATACGGCTTTGTTGAAAGCGAAAGAAGACGCCAAGAAAGGTTCATTCGGAGTGCCAATGCACCTAAGAAATGCCGTTACTTCTTTAATGGAAAAGATAGGCTATGGAAAGAATTATAAATATGCCCATAATGCTCCGGATAAAAAATCACAACAAACTCACTTCCCGGAAGAGATAGGAGAACAAAAATATTATCAAGAATCTGCCGATAGAGATGCCGATAAAACCACTAATAAGAGACAACAAGACTCGGCTTCATAGACACTCACAGACACAAGCTTGCCGCCAACGAGATACCAACGAGACCCGGCCTCGTTGGTAAAATACAAAAAGCAGACACTTTTGTGTCCGCTTTTTGAGGGATACCTGTTTTTTTAAGACATATTTATATTATTTGCCGTAAAGCGCCTGTTTTACAAGCGTTATCGTTTCGTTTGCGTTAGCCCCGGCTATTTTAGCTCCTTTTCTTAATATGGAAGAAATATAATCTGGATCCTTGACCACAATCGCTCTTCTTTCTTGGAATGTTTTAAGAAAATCCTGGACAATTTCGGTAAAAAGCCGCTTAAATTCTCCCATAACGGGCTTCCCATCCATATGCGCTTTTATGATAGAATCTATTTTTACCTTATCTGATTTTTTATGACATAATCCTTTGGCAAGAACTATATGACTTTCAAGCCTTTCGTTCATTTTGCCTTCAAAAGCGGTTTCCGCTTTTTTAATTTTATGCTCCACGGTTTTTTTGTCGTCAGTGAGGAATATGGCGGTCTCGGGGATACTCTTACTCATTTTGCCATGCCCTCTTAAAGATAAAATGTTCAGTGACTTTACTTGTAAGGCTTTTGGGATTGGGAATACATTGCCATATTTCTTATTAAACCTTCTGGCCAACTCCCTTGTCATCTCCATATGAGGAAGCTGATCCACTCCCATTGGCACATTTTCCGCCCTTTGAAGCAGTATATCAGCAGCCATCATAACAGGATATAGAAGTAATAAAGCATTGGCGCTTTCAGACCCCATATTCGGCTTTAGCTTTTCTTTAAGGGTAGGTATTCTCATAAGTTCAGCCGTGGATATATGACGCGCCAATATCACCATCAAGACGGTTACTTGCTCCATAATATCGGATTGTATATAAATATCCGTTTTATTCGGATCAATGCCAAGAGCGATATAATCAGCAACAACTTCATTAATAAACTTCTTTGCCACTTCCGGCTCTTTGTCGGTCATAGCATGAAGATCCGCAACAAAGATTAATGGCCTGGTTTTTTTCTGCAATCCTAAAATAGGCTCAACGGCGCCCATATAATTGGCAACTGTCAAATCACCCGTCGCGCGTATGCCGGTAAAAACTTCCACCTTATATTCCGCTGTTTGTTTTGCCATAACAATAGTTTTTTAATAATCTTAATTTGGGGCAATAATAGCATATTTAGGTCAAATATGCTAACATATAAAGGCCGTAAAAATAAAAGAATCTGCAAATAAATAAAATATGTCCATATATTACAACCCGAAAAGAACAAGCAATATATTCAACCCGCAATCAAAAACACCTTTTAAAATAAGCCGTTCCAAAATAGACTTATTTTTGGGATGCCCGCAGTGTTTTTATCTTGACCGCAGACTCGGAGTAAGCAGACCCCCCGGATTTCCTTTTAATCTGAATAATGCCGTTGACACTCTTCTCAAAAAAGAATTTGACATACACCGCGTAGCAAAATCCCGCCATCCATTTATGGAAGAATATAATATCAATGCCGTGCCTTTTCAGCACGAAAGAATTGAAGAATGGCGCGATACCAGAAGGGGAGCCCAATATATCCACGAACCAACCAACCTGCTTATTATGGGCGCTGTTGACGATGTCTGGGTAACCCCTGAAGAAGAGTTGATCATAGTGGATTACAAGGCAACTTCAAAAAACGGTAAGGTTTCCCTGGATGCTGATTGGCAGATATGCTACAAGCGGCAGATGGAAATATACCAATGGCTTTTTAGAAAAATGGGGTTCAATGTATCAGAAACGGGATATTTTGTTTATTGCAATGGAAGCACCGACCGGAAAGCTTTTGACAAAAAAATTGAATTTGATGTTTCGGTCATACCTTATAAGGGCAATGATAGCTGGATAGAGCAAATTATAATTGATCTTCACAAATGCCTCTTAAGCGATGAAATACCGGAAATGGCAAAAGACTGCGATTATTGCCGTTATAGAAAAGAAGTTGTTATCACAAAGGAGCGGGAAAAAAGGAGAAAACAATAGTAAAATCTAAATAATCCACTTGAGAGCTAAGCCTCTAAATAATTAATATCTTAAATAGTCTCAATACCGCCAACATATTTACCTGCGAGACACGGTCTCGCAGGTTTTTTATCCACAACTCTTTTTGTAAAGAGATGATATAATAATTTCAATAATGAATAAAAAATCTCATAAATCTTTTACTCTCATAGAAGTCCTCATAGTAATCGCCATAATAGGGCTTTTGACGACCATTGTCCTTGTATCTATAACCGGCACTCGCGCCAAAGCCAGAGACAACAGAAGAATGGCAGAGCTTCTTACGCTTGGCAAGAGCTTGGA
>CBDVAW010000011.1:0-19460 GCA_965372095.1 uncultured bacterium | reverse complement strand
CTTCAAATTGTAGAAAGTCTTGTAAGGTCTGGAGGAATAGATGTTGTTGTTATTGATTCTGTGGCGGCCTTGACGCCAAAGGCGGAAATCGCCGGAGAGATCGGAGATGTCCACATAGGACTGCAAGCTCGTTTAATGAGCCAGGCCATGAGGAAGCTATCAGCCATTATTGCTAAATCCAATACGGTAGTTGTATTTTTGAATCAAACCAGGATGAGAATTGGAATTACTTTTGGTAATCCGCAAACTACTCCGGGGGGATTAGCGTTGAAATTTTACGCTTCCGTAAGAATTGAACTGAAAAGAATAGCTCAAATTAAAAAAGGAGAGGAAATTGTCGGATCGCGCATTAGGGCAAAAGTCGTCAAGAATAAAGTGGCGGCTCCCTTTAAAATTGCGGAGTTTGATATCTATTACAATGAAGGAATCTCATATTTTAGCGATCTTGTTAGTGTCGGCTTGAAATATGATGTGATCCAAAAGAGCGGAAGCTGGTATCAATATAATAAGACGAAACTTGGGCAGGGGGTAGATGGCAGCCGTAATTTTTTGAAAGAAAATCAAGATATTGCCAAACAGGTAAGAAAACAAATTTTAGAAAAAGTTAATCAATAAAAAAACGACTCTTTAAAACATTTTGGTTCTTAGAGCCGTTTTTTTTTTGTATATTTATACGTAGTTTGCAAAAAAACCAAAAGTAGGGGTCTTTTAATGGCTTTAGCTAAATGTCGTTGATGTTTAGAACAAACTCCCGTTCTTTTTCTGGCTCTTATTTTAGCTAAGCCGGAAATATAACGGCGCAACATTTCAGTGTTTTTAAAATCTATTTCTTTTATGTTTTTTTGACAAAAAAAGCATTCCATGCCGTATTGTTCAGCAATCCGGGGCATAGCCCTGATTTATAAAAGCCATATTGCCGGGTTGAAGATAGTTAATTTTTATATTGCGTGCCGAGGAACCATTATTTTACGCACAAACTTAATTGTACGCGCCGCGACAACTAAAGTAAAAACAAAACAAAATTTTTTAAAATGGTATATCTTTAACGTCAATATCTTCCTCAATAATCGGAATATCTTCTTGTTGAGACCCTTCTTTTTCTGCCGGTTTTTGAGGAGCAGAAGATGTCTGGCCTGATGTTCGCGGACCTAACTGTAAATTATCGGCTACAATTTCCGTGGTGTAGCGTTTATTCCCCGAAGAATCTTCCCAAGATCTTGTTTGAAGTCTCCCTTCTATGAATACCAAACTTCCCTTTGCCATAAACTGTGAAGCGATTTCGGCCAGTTTTCTCCATGCGATTATACTATGATATTCAACTTTTTCTTGTTTTTGACCTGTTTTATCCGTCCAAACTCTATTGGTTGCCATTCTGAAATTACATACCGATTCTCCGGATGGTATGGTTTTTAATTCAGGATCAGCCGTCAAACGGCCAATAAGCATAACTTTATTGAGGTTCATATTTATATTTTAAGCGCTTTGCGCATTATTTTAATAATATAAAATTATATACAAAATTAAAACTGTTTTATTAGTTAAGAATTTCGTCAAGTTTTTGGTCAAGCTCTTCCAGTTCAACCTTTTTGTCGTCAACACTTTTCTTTTTAACGTCATCGGGAGGCGAGGTGGGTAAAGCCTTTTTTGTGCCGGGCTTTGTGTCTTTGCGCTCTTCTTTTATAAGCTTCTTAGATATGAGCAAGAAGCGCAATATTGATTTTTCCAACGAAATATTTTGCTTCAAACCATCTGTTTTTTGAGGGTCTATACTGAAATCAAGAGAAACAAGATAGGCAATGAATTTCTTTTTTATAGGATAACCCAGCACCTTTTTTACTGTCTTGTGGGCGTTATCTATATTATGAATAATACCGCCCTCTTTTTGTAAATGGTTGGCCACTTTTTCTGTTAATGATTTGATTTCCGTTTCACTAAGATCCGGGTCAATGAGATAAGTTAATTCGTAATATTTCATAATAAAGAATTTAAAAAAATTATAGCAGTTTTTAGCTATTGCTTCAATAAAAGAATATAAAATAACAAATTCTTAAATTTAAAAGCAAGGCAAACTTGTAACGGTAAATAGTTAATATGTGTTTGCAATTGAAGATATAATGGTATGCTATAATAAAATTGCGAATATATCAAGGTCTTTATTAAGTAAAGTGAAAAGTACACGCTAAATATGATTATGAAATATAATCCCAATGTGTTTAAAAAATTTGATATTAGAGGCATTTATCCTGACGAAGTCAACGAAGAGTTCTTTTTTGAATTGGGAAGAGCTTTGGCGGATTACGCTAAGCAAGGAATAATAGTTGTCGGGAGGGGCGATCGTCTTTCTTCCAAGAGCCTTAAGCGGTCTTTGGTCAATGGTATTATAAAGCAAGGGGCTGATGTTTTAGATATCGGCATTTGCACTACACCGGTGCTTAATTTTGGCGTAATTTCTCTAGATTGCACGCTTGGCGCAATGGTTTCCGCCTCTCATAATCCGTCAGAATATAACGGGCTTAAAATTGTTAAAGCTGAAAATCGCCACATTTTACAATTTCACAAGGGCAATGCCCTTGATGAGATAGAAAAAAGACTGCTTGACGGGCATTTTAAGCGTCCAATAGCCAAGGGCAAGGTTATAAAGAAGGATATCTTAAAAGACTATCAAGACTATATTTTGAGCAAGATAAATGGCATTAAAGATTTAAAGATAGTGGTTGATTATGGCAATGGGGTAGGAGCTGTTTCGGCTAAAAAAGTGTTTGAATCATTGCCCATTGACTACTATGGCCTTTATGAAGAGCCCGATGGCCGTTTTCCTAATCATAATCCCGACAATCAGGATATTAAAAATTTTAAAGATTTACAAGGAGAGGTTTTAAACAGAAAAGCGGATATAGGGATTTTTTTTGACGGAGATGCTGACCGTTTTGTGCCGGTTAATGAAAGAGGAGAAGTAGAACAGGTGGACTATATAATGTCTTTATTCGCGACAAGAGAATTAATAAGAAACCCGAATGAGAAAATTTATCTTGATCTGCGTTTCAGCAATGCCGTTAAAGAGGTGATCATTGAAGCGGGGGGAGTACCGGTTGAATTAAAAGTTGGCAATCCTTTCTACAAAAAGAATTTAGCTGAAAAAGGAGGTATTTTAGCCGGAGAATCAAGCGGTCATATTATGTTTGCCGAACACTTTGGTATTGACGACGGGCTTTTTGCCAGCTTGAAACTTTTATCTATAATGAGTAATGAAAAAAAGTCTCTATCAGAACTGCTCGCCCCGTTTAAAAAATATTATCAAGCCGAAGAGAAAAGTTTTTTTTGCGAAGACCCGGAGAAAATCATAAAACATATAGAAAAAATTTATGATCAAGGGAAAAAATATTATATTGACGGGACTACTATCCAATATAAAGACTGGTGGTTTAATGTTCGCGCTTCTCAAACTCAACCTTTAATAAGGCTTACATTAGAGGCCGATACGGAAAAACTAATGGAACAAAAACTAAAAGACATTACGGATATTATTGAAGAATCAACAAAGAAATAAATCAAAAAACCAAAAAGACAAAAAAGAGCCGTTAACGGCTCTTTTTTATTTTCCTGTTTTTTATGAATTAAACTTCAATAATAACCGGCAAAACTATCGGCCGGCGTTCAGTTTTTGAGAACAAGAAAGAGGTAACCTTTTTTCTCAAGTCTTCTTTAACATGGCTCCAATTTACAGCTCTCCCCGAGCCGGTAGATTGATGAATGATTCCGATAACTTTCTTTCTTGTTTCTGACAGTAATTCTTTTGATTCGCGAAGATAAATAAATCCTCTGGAAATTATATCCGGGCTGCCCTTTACTCTTCCGGTTTGCTTATCTACCGCCGCTATTATAACAAAAATACCGTCTTGAGATAAAGCGCGGCGGTCTTTTATTACCACATCTCCCACATCTCCAACTCCCAGGCCGTCAACAAAAATATAATCGGTTTTAACTTTTTTAGGAAGTATTTGCACGTTGTTATTTTTAAACTCAATAACAGATCCATTATCAAGAATAAAAATCTTGTTTTTGGGGAAACCGATTTCCATTACTCTTTTTGCGGACTCTTTGAGGAAAAAATGGTTTGCGTAAACAGGTAAGAAATAATCAGGGCTAATCTGTTTGACAATATTTTTAATGTCAGAGGCATTGCAATGGCCGCTTGTGTGAATATTCATAATGTCGCTATGAATAACATTGTCACACTTTCTATATAAGTTATCTTTTAATCTTTGCACTGTTCTTTCATTGCCGGGGATGACAGAGGAAGAAAATATAACGGTATCTTTCTTTCTGATTTTAATAAATTTATGATTTCCGTCTACAACCCTGGATAATACCGCATTTCCTTCGCCTTGGGCTCCTGTACAAATTATTATAACTTTGTTATCCGGGTATTTGTCTATATCTTTTATTGAAACCAATGTGTTTTTATCAACTTTAATATAGCCCAACTGTCTGGCAATTTCTATATTCATTTTCATACTATATCCGTCAACAGCTACTTTTTTGCCAATTTTTTGAGCATATTGCAGAATGTGTCCTATTCTTTTTATTTGAGATGAAAATGTTCCAATTATAGTTTTGCCGTCAGAGGCATCAATGATTTTTTCTAAATTATTATACATTTCTCGTTCTGAAGTGGTTTCCCCAAATTCAGTGGCGCCCAAGCTTTCCAACATCAAAATTGTGGGTCGGGGGAGCTTGGATAAATGTTCATACGATATGACTTTTTGATCAACCGAATCTTTACCTATTGTCCAGTCGCCGGGGTGGATAACAGTTGCTGTTGGCGTGTTAATGATAACACCAACGGCGTCCATAATAGAGTGTTCAATATCAAAAAAGCTGATATTAAAACTGCCCAAAGTAATTTTATCTTTTATTGATTTTACTAAGATTGTCTTTAAATTATTGGCAGAATTTTTTTTATAATCTTCCACCTTTCTTTTTATTAAAGCCAAGGTTAAATTGCGGCCAATTATCAGCGGATATCCTAATTGTTCTAAAAGGATAGGAGCAGCTCCTATGTGGTCAAGATGTCCGTGGCTGAAGATAACGCCACAAATATTTTTTTCTTTGCCTTTAAGATATGAAATATCCGGGACAATATAATCTATGCCGGGCATATCTTCCTCAGGGAACTGCAATCCCATATCAAGGATTATAATGTCATCACCGTATTCAAACACAGTCATATTACGGCCCACTTCTTCTTGTCCTCCCAAAGGAATAATGCGTAAAGTTTTTTGTTCTTGTTTTCTTTTCATATTATTTATAATTTTTTTATTGATTTTACTAAAATATAAAATATTGAATATCCAATATTCATTATCTATTGTTTAGTATAAATATGTGCCCAAGGGGAGAGTCGAACTCCCAAACTCTTGCGAGCACTGGCTCCTGAAGCCAGCGTGTTTACCAATTTCACCACCTGGGCAGGTTATTATCCTTATTGCGGGATGAGATTGTTTTAGTTTTAATTATTAAGAGAATGCTTATTTTAGGCCGGAATAGCCGAATATTTTTGATATTGCTATTTTTCTTTGATATACCATTCTTCTATATTGGCGAATCGTTTTGACGGGTCAATAATCATTGCCGCGCTAATCCCTTTAACTTCTTTTGACGCCAAATAAACATAATCAGGGCTGTAAAGAAAAACAGCGGGAGCGTCTTGTATAAGAATATCTTGAAGAGCTATCAGTTTTTCATTTCTGGTATCAGTATCTTGGGATTGGCGGATTTCCGTTAAAAGTTGATCTGCTTGTTTTGATTGATATCCTGATAAATTCAAACCGGGGTCTTTAATTTGGGAAGAATGCCAGAATGGGAAAAGGTCGGGGATACTGCCCAAGACCTCTCCGAATAACAGACTTTCATAGCTTCTTGGCTTAAGAAAGTCCTGCTCAAGGGAAGAGTATTCCATTTCTTGAACTTCTAATTCTATCCCCACAACTCCCCATTGCCGTTTTAAAATCTCTGCCACTTCTATGAGCTGGGGCTGATTTACGGTGACCAATGTCAGTTTTAATGGTATATCTTCGGTGGAAACCTGGCCGCAAAGTTCATTTAATTTCTTTCTTGTGGTTCTGGCTACCAGACCGGTTCCTTTGGAAAATCCCCATGGATCCAAAATTTCCGAAGCATATTTTTCTTGAAAGTTTATAACAGCTTGCTTGGTTTGATTTCCAAAATAACCCGTGATTTTTCCTTCAGGGTAAACAGCAGAATCGGAAGCTAAGCATTCTTGTAATTTTTCCACCTCTTTTCCTCTGTCTCCCTTTTTAAGGTCTGAATCAATAGTCAGCGCGCTTCCTTTTTTAATAATATTGACTCTTGTGCCATCTTCTTGTTTCTGGAAGTCGGTTTTATCTAAAAGCTCTTCAGCTTTTTCCAAATCAAACGCAAAATATTGTTCAGGAACTTTAAGTCCGTATATTTCGGGCAGAATAGGGGAATTGACTACCGTCCCGGCCGATGATAATACTTCATCAATAATTTCTTCCTTATTGGTTGCATAATTCAAAGCCTGCCTCATTGTCTTATTTTTTAGGATATCTGATTGGCCGGAATTTAAGAATACAGCGAAGTAACGTGGCAAAACAAAATAATAATCCTGAAAATCTTTTTTAAAAAGAGGATAATCTCGCGCGGTTTTTAGGGAAAAGCCGTTAATTGTTCCTCTTTTAGCCGCGTCAATCAATTCTTCTTCTTTCTCAAAAAAGACAAAAACCATTTTTTCAATAAGAGGTTTTTGATTGTGATAATAAGGGTTTCTTTCCAGAGTTAAAGATTTTACATAACCAATTTTATCTTGTGTTATTTCTTCAACACAGTACGGGCCTGATCCAACGGGCTTGAGATTATAAGTGGGGACTAACGGAAAGTTCTGCGCGGGGATATCGTGCCAAATATGTTTTGGCAGAATTTTCAAAGACAAATTTTCTAAAAAGGCGGGATACGAATTTTTAAGCTGAAAACGAATTCCTTTAGTAGAAATTTTTTCTACTGTTATTCCCAGCCAGTTAACTCTTAAAGGGCTATTGTATTCAGGATCTTGTATTGTTTCAACGGTAAAGATTATATCGTCCGAAGTCAGCGGAGTTCCATCTTCCCACGCAAGATCGTCTTTTAGGAAAATTTCATAGATTGTTCCTTCTTCATTAACGGTATACTCCTTGGCCAAATCCATTACTATTTTTCCATTCTTATCATATTTTGTCAGTCCGGAAAAAATAAGCTCGGCCAGATCTCGGTCAACATCGCTCAAAGAAGCGTAAATAGGGTTAATAAATTGGGGGTGGCCGATTACTCCTTCAATGTAAACTCCTCCTTCAGCGGGCAGTTTTTCTCCGCCGGAAGATGAGATGGCAAGACCAAGATAAATAGTGGAACAACAGGCTAAAGTAAAAAGCAGAAAAATAACCCGTTTCTCATTTTGGCTGAGTATTTTCCCTATATGTTTCCATTGGGAAAAAGAAGGCCACTGCTTCGTTTTCAGACTTGAAAGAAATCTTTTCGCGTCGTCTAATAGATTTTTATTCCGACTCATTGAAAAATAAAATTATATTATGGAGAGAGAATAAGGTTTAAAATAGCTAAAGCTATAAAAAGAATTGTTAATCCTATGGAAGCCCAAAAGATTTTTTTTTCAATATCGCGCCTGGTGCCGTAAAAGCCGCCACCTTCGCCTCCAAAGGCGCTGCCAAGAGCCGTCCCTCTCTTTTGTAAGAGTATGAGGACAACAACGAGAGAAGCTACTATGATTTGTATCAATGGTAAATATTTAGCCATAATATAAAAATTGTTTCTTCGTCAATTATTCTTTTTCTTCGGGAAAAAGGACGGCACAACAATGTTCACCCCCCATATCACAATAGTAGTCCAGAAGAGAGCTGCGATGCCGGGGATGATCAGTTCAGGAAATAAAACATCTATTGACAAGACAATCGTCATATTTATTAATAAACTAAAAAACCCTAAAGTCAATATCCTTAACGGGGTGGTAATAAATCGAACAATCGGTTTAATAAAAGAATTTATGATACCTATTGCTATCCCGACGAAAATGAGAAGTTGCCAACTACCGGTGAATTCTACTTGCGGTACAACACGCTCAGCCAGCCAAAAACCTATAACACCGGCAATACTTTGTATGAAGAGTATTTTCACTTTTGGTATTTTACCAAGGTGTGACCAAGAAGTCAATCCTTTTGTCTTTATTATTATTTTTAATGCGGATTCTTGACAATCCTTCAAGAACCCATAGAATAGAGTTATTAGCAGTTAGACACTATGACTGCTAATAAATAATAATTAAGAAAAATAGAGAATTTTATGAATATTAAACCATTATCTGACAATATTCTTATAGAGCCTATTTCCCAAGAAGAAAAAACCAAGACGGGAATCTTAATACCTGTAACCGCAGAACAAGAAAGACCCGAACAAGGGAAAGTAGTAGCTGTTGGCGCCGGCAAGAAAACAGCATCCGGGAAAATAATTTCTCCCGACGTAAACCCCGGCGATATAGTGCTTTTTACCAAATACGGGCCCAATGAAGTTAAGATCAACGAAAAAAAATATTTAATTGCGAAATCAGAAGATATTTTAGCCATTCTTGAACAATAAGGCTAAATTAAGATTAAGATTAAAATATTATAATTTAAATTAGCAAGTTAAAAATCAGATAAAATAAATTTTTTAAGTTATTTTGATTTTTTAACCAAACAAAAAAAATATGGCGAAACAAATTAAATACAAAGAATCGGCCAGAAAAAAACTCCAAACAGGAGTTAATAAATTGGCGGACGCAGTCAAGGTGACTCTTGGACCCAAAGGTAGAAATGTGGTCTTGGATCAGGGATATGGTGTTCCCGTTATTACTAATGACGGGGTAACAATAGCTAAAGAGATTGAATTAGAGGATAGAATAGAAAATTTGGGAGCAGAGATTATCAAGGAAGTGGCTTCTAAAACAAATGATGTGGCAGGAGACGGGACCACCACAGCCACATTACTTGCGCAATCTATCATATCCGAAGGATTAAAGAATGTTGCCGCCGGCGCCAATCCTTTAGATATTAAAAGAGGTATTGAAAAAGGAACCCAAAAAGTGGTAGAAGCTCTAAAAACAATAAGCAAGCCTGTTACAAACAAGGAAGAAATGGCTCAAGTGGCCACTATTTCAGCCGGAGACGCTAAAATAGGCAAGTTAATTGCGGAGATGATGGAGGAAGTCGGCAAAGACGGAGTTATTACCATTGAAGAATCTCAAACTTTCGGCCTTCAGAAGGAGGTTGTTAAGGGATTGCAGTTTGATAAGGGATATATCTCTCCATATATGGTTACTGATGCGGAAAAGATGGAAACAGAACTGGAAGATGCGTATATTTTGATTACCGATAAAAAAATCTCTTCCTTGAGCGAAATTTTGCCAATTATGGAAAAAATAGCAAAAATCGGCAAAAAGGAATTCGTTATAATAGCTGATGACGTGGATGGAGATGCTCTTGCCACCTTGGTTGTTAATAAACTAAGAGGGACATTTAACACTTTAGCCATCAAGGCTCCGGGTTTCGGAGATAGGAAAAAAGAGATGTTGGAAGACATAGCTGCGGTAACCGGCGGGCAGGTTATTGCCGAAGATAAGGGAATGAAGTTGGAAGATATAAAAATAGAGATGCTTGGCAGAACAAGAAAAATTATTGCCAGCAAAGACAATACCACTATTGTTGAAGGCAAGGGAAATAAAGATGAATTAGATGCTCGTGTAAACCAGATTAGAAAAGCCATAGAGTTGGCTGATTCTGAATTTGACAAAGAAAAGTTACAAGAAAGATTGGCTAAACTATCCGGGGGAGTGGCTATAATGAAAGTAGGGGCAGCCACGGAAGTGGAACAAAAAGCTCTTCAGCATAAGATAGAAGACGCTTTGGCCGCCACTCGCGCCGCGAGAGAGGAAGGAATTATTGCCGGAGGAGGCGTGCTTCTTCTTCGCGCTTCCGATAAGCTGGAAGAAATGCAATTGGAAGACGATGAAAATACGGGTTTGAATATTTTAAGAAAAGCCCTGGAAGAGCCAATTAAGATGATCGCTGAAAATGCGGGAGTAAATGGATCCGTTGTAATAGAAACCGTTAGGAAGGAAAAAGGAAATTATGGCTTTAACGCCGCAACCGGACAATATCAAGATTTAATGGAAGCAGGCATAATTGATCCTGCTAAAGTCGTAAGGTCAGCTATTCAAAACGCGGCTTCGGCGGCAGCTATGTTCTTAACCACTGAATGTGTTGTGGCTGAAATCCCCGAGAAAAAGAAAGATATGCCGGCAATGCCGGGTGGAATGGGCGGAGGAATGGGAGGATTTTAATTGATCTTACAACCTTAAAACCCCCGATGATCCGGGGGTTTTAATATTGGCAAGAACAAGAAATTATAGTAGAATCTTAGTAAATACACCTTGAAAAGGTCGGCAATCAATTAATTGAACACAATAATTTAAAATGTCTATTCTTTATATTATTTTAACCATATTGGCCGTTCTTCTGATTGGAAGCATAGTTATTTATAACCGGCTGGTTACACTGCGAACACGAGGCACAGAGGCATGGTCGGATATTGACGTCCAACTGAAGAGAAGATATAACCTTATTCCCAACTTAGTTGAAACGGTTAAAGGCTATGCCACTCATGAAAGAGAGTTGTTTGAAAAAGTAACGCAAGCCCGCGCGCAGGCAATGGGAGCTACTGACCCGCAGGAAAAAGCGAAAGCGGAAAATATGCTCACAGATACCTTAAAAAGTCTTTTTGCTGTTTCAGAAAATTACCCTGACCTGAAAGCTTCAACGAACTTTTTGGAATTGCAAAGAGAGCTTCGGGATACAGAGGACAAAATACAGGCGGCCAGAAGATTCTACAATTCAAATATTCGTGATTTGAATATTAAAATAGAAACCTTTCCCTCTAATATGGTCGCTTCATTGTTTAAATTCCAAAAAATGGAATTTTTTGAAATAGAGGAAGCCGCAGTAAGAGAAACGCCAAAAGTAAACTTTAAAGCCTAGTCCAATATTAAATCATTGAAATTTTAAGTATTCGGTATTGATTATTCTATGGCTACTCTTTATACGCAAGCTGAATCAAATGTTCGCAAGACCTGGCTTTTAATCACCGGGTTTTTGCTATTTATCATCGCGCTTGGATGGCTTTTCAGTTATTTATTGGATAACAGTTTAATCTTAATTATAGCGGTCGTTGTGAGCATATTTATGAGTTTTAGCTCCTATTGGTATTCGGACAAATATGTTCTTATGATGTCTCACGCTCAATCCATAGAGAAAAAAGACAATCCGGAACTTTATCGCTTAGTTGAAAATCTTTGTATCGCCGCGGGGATTCCTTTGCCCAAGATATATATTTTGAACGAATCGCAGCCAAACGCCTTTGCCACGGGCAGGGATGAAAAGCACGCGGTCGTTGCCGTAACAAGGGGACTTTTGGAAAAATTGGAAAGGGTTGAGTTGGAAGGAGTAATCGCCCACGAACTCTCGCATATTAAAAATAAAGATATGCTACTCGGAACGGTTGTTGTGGTATTGGTAGGGATAGTGGCTCTTCTTTCCGATTTTTTCTTAAGGATTAGCTTCCGCGGCGGGCTTGGAAGAAGCCGTAATTCAAAAAATTCCCTTGGCATTATATTGTTGATTTTAGGGATTGCCGCTGCTGTTCTTGCCCCGATTGCCGCTATGCTGATAAGATTATCTTTGTCGCGTAAAAGAGAATTTTTGGCCGACGCTTCCGCGGCTTTGCTGACTCGCTATCCTGACGGTCTTGCAAGAGCTTTGGAAAAAATAGCGCGGGATACTGCCCCGTTACGGGCGGCAAAGAACTCCACGGCTCATCTCTTTATAGCTTCTCCGTTCCGCGGCAAGCAGTCCATGAGTTGGTTCACCAAGTTATTTATGACTCATCCGCCGGTAGAGGAGAGGATAGCTGCTCTTAGAAAAACAAAAATCTAATTAATAATTTTTAATTTATAATCTATATGATTTGCCCTATTTGTAAAAAAGAATTGGACAAAACCATTTTACACAACACAGAAGTGCATTTTTGCTCTTCCTGTCTTGGTATTTGGTTCGAAAGAGACCAATTACGACAAGCAAAAGACGCTAAAGACGAAGATCTAAATTGGCTGGACATTGATCTCTGGAAAGACAAGAAAAAGTTTAAGATATCTCCCGGACAAATATCGTGTCCATCCTGTGGCACGCCTTTTTATGAAGTCAATTACGGAGATTCCGATATTAAAATTGATCTCTGCAATGTGTGCCATGGTATTTGGCTGGACAGAGGAGAATTCAAAAAAATCATTGATTATTTAAAAAGCCGCGCCGACTATGAAGTTTTTGACAATTATGCTAAAAATTTGCTAAAAGAAACAATGGAAGTTTTTATGGGCCCCGGGACATTAAAAGATGAAATCTCTGATTTTTTGACCATTCTGAAGCTTTTGAATTATAAAATTGTTATGCAGCATCCCGTTTTATCCAAACTGATTTCCATATTGCCCAAATAACTACAGTCTTATATTTAAGACTACGGAGAGGTCGCATAGTGGCCGAGTGCGCCGCCTTGGAAAGGCGGTATACCGCAAGGTATCGAGGGTTCGAATCCCTCCCTCTCCGCCCCAAATAATGTATGGTGATGGCGAGGCATAAACCCACAAGGTTGTAAAAATTGATTAAATAATTTATGACTGGATTTAAAAAACAAAAAATCGGCTTGGCATTGGGGAGCGGTGGTGCCAAAGGACTGGCGCATATCGGCGTTATAAAGGTTTTAGAGAAAAATAACATTCCGATAGATTTCATTGCAGGCTCAAGCATCGGCGCTTTGGTCGGCGGGCTTTACGCGGCTTTTGGCGACATAAACAAGGTTGAAAAAATTGCGCTTTCCGCCAACTGGCAACAGGTTTTGTCTTTATTGGATCCGGAGATGCGTTCGGGACTTCTCGGAGGAAGAAAGATTAAAAATTTTTTTGAAGTCCAGATTAATAAAATGCGATTTCAAGATTTAAAAATTCCTTTTACCGCTATAGCTACTGATATTAAAACCGGCGAAACAGTCCATATTGATAAAGGCGAAGTGGCGCAGGCTATTAGAGCCAGTATTTCTTTCCCTTTGGTTTTTAAACCTGTAATTTATAAAAATAGATTATTGGCTGATGGCGGACTGTCTTTGCCTGTTCCCGTAAAAGCCGTGCAGGATATGGGGGCTGATTTTGTTATTGCGGTTAACGCGGAAGCTCATTATTCTCGCAATGGGCAGAACAGCCAAAATAACAGAATAGGATTTTTTAAGATAGCCAATAATTCTTTGAATATTTTGCGTTGTCGATTGGCTGACTATAGCTGTAAAAACGCAGATATGATTATAGCTCCGGAATTGCAAGGTAATATATATTGGGACAAATTTTTAGACGGTAAAAATATTATTTCAGCCGGAGAAAAAGCAATGAAAACCGGATTGGATCAGTTATATAAATTGATAAGATAAGCCCTGATAAAAACGTCCCGCTTGACGGACAATTATATTAAAAACTTTATATATTCAAACCTAACTCCAAATTATATTATGATCATAGACGGCCATATCTATATATCATACACGGGGGAAAACAAAAAAACCTTTTTGATGTCAAAGACAAGCTTTTAGATTCTATCAAAAAGAATAATATAGATTATGCTATCGTGATTCCAGACAATGTCCTAAATCCTCAATGCGCGGATATGGAAACACTGCTTGAAATAATCAAAGATGATAAACGATTTTCCCCCCTCGGGACAATAAATATTTTCCACAACTTAAAAAGCTAATTATCTCGGATAAATGAGGTGATTGTTGCGCCAATTTATGCCGCTCGTGAAAAAGAAGACAAAAGCATTAGCTCCGAAATACTAGTGGAAACAATCAAGAACAGTAAGGCTGTTTTTATGCCGAGCTTTGAAGAAATCAAGCAATATTTGAAAAAAAGAGCAAATGAGAATAATGTAATTATAACTATGGGAGCAGGCGATGTGTATAAAATAGCGGAAGCGCTTGTCCAAAAAAGATGAAAAAGATTTTAACATATTGGATTATAATTTTAACCATATATGGAGTTTTACTTGCGAAGACACAAAACTATGCGGTTCTTTCAGCTTGCTATCATATGGCTTTACTTTTATTCCCTTTAGCTCTCGTTTTATTCAAGGCGGAAACCTTTAAAAGCTTGGGATTTAAAAAAGGAGATGTTAAACAGGGGATTTGGTGGCTGGCCGTTATTTTTATTGCGATAGTCGGAGGGATATTTTTCAGGGCTTTTATATCGGGCGAAACCGTAACACTGGTTTTCGGCAATCTTTTTTTATTGTTTTCAATGGTAGCATTGAGTCCGGTGTCTGAAGAGATATTTCATAGGGGTCTTCTGCAGACTAAATTTGAAGAAAAGACAAACAAGATAAAAGGGCTTATTCTTGCTTCAGTCTTTTTCGCTCTGATACATGTTCCTAAAATGTTATTTGCCAAAGAATATATCGCAGTCTCCGCACCATTGCCGGCTATGTCTAATCCGATTATGATTCTGTTTTCATTCTTTATAATGGGAATACTTTTCGGGCACATTTATCAGAGAACAAAATCAATAAATTATGCCATTGCGGCGCATATGCTCGTCAACTTGGTTCTCGGAGTTTTGGTATATTAAACCGTAAAAAATCCAAAGAAAAGAGCCGCTATATAAAATATTGGCTTAGAAAAAAATGTTTGTGAGGTAGTAGGGAGGTTATTTAAGAGTAGGAGTTGAGTGGGGATTTTTTCTAAGAAAATTATATTTTATATGGCGGCTTTATTTGGGTGAAGCTCTATGCTTCTTGAGTGTGATTTAAAAGAGCTGTGTCTCTATAATTTATTATAAGCAGATGTGAGAATTTATGTCAAATTATGTTATCCACAGCAGGCTATTGGAATAAAGAATGGAAT
This sequence comes from uncultured bacterium, assembly GCA_965372095.1. Taxonomy (GTDB): domain Bacteria; phylum Patescibacteriota; class Minisyncoccia; order Minisyncoccales; family CBDVAW01; genus CBDVAW01. The sequence goes on along the minus strand of CBDVAW010000011.1, from coordinate 4,406 downwards.
TAAAGAAAAGGGCCGGTTCAAAAAAAGAACCGGCCTTTGGCATAGTGTTTCTACAACTCTTAATTGTTAGCGAAGCTGACTCTCTTTAGAAGTTCCGAAGAGTCAAAAGATTTTTGGATGAAGTTGGTATTTGTTGCAATCTTTTCCGCTGGGAATTTGGAGATAAGAAAACCCAACGAATAGCTTGACATAATAATAACTTTAATGAGAGGGAAGTGTTTCGTTATTTTCCTCAACAACGAAAATCCATTCATTTTTCCCATATACACATCGGTTATAACTAAGAATATTTTCTTTTCATTAACATTTAAGACTTCCAGGGCATCTTCTCCGCTTTTGGCTTCAAAAACTGAAAAGCCTTCATCTTCAAGATCCATTTTTAAAAGTTCTCTCATAGATTTTTCATCATCTACCACCAAAACACCTTTTGTCTTCATTCTCGTACACATCCCTTTTATAAAAGCTGTAGTATTGAAGAGCTGTTTTTTTACCTCCTTGGTTTTTTATAATCTTATTATTTTCTATGTCAAATACTGTGGTGATTTGCTCGCGGATGCAATATTGACAAAAGAGATATATTATGTATAATTATTCATATTACAAAGGGGGTGTTGATGGAATAGTTATAGCAAACCGATTAATTTAACAAATATTAAAGAACCCCGGCCCAATAACCGGAGTTTTTATTTACATAGCTGTTTAAAAACTAAATACAATCTTATGTGCACAAAAAAAGCCAAAGCTCATAAGAATTCTTTCAAGGGGAAAGAAAAAAGGCGGGGTAGTCCGATAGTAAGCATCAGCTTAAACTTTAAGAATGGAAAAGTGGAAAGAATTATGAATGAAAAAGTAAACGCTTTTATAAGCGCAGAAGCAGATTTTATAAACGCGTTGGCGGGAGATTTAAAGCTATCTGTAAGCAGTATAAGGTCTCACAGAAATTCTCTTTTGAGGAAACAGAATTGGCAGGGCAGTCCGATAGAGTATGTGATGCTAAAATTCGGAAACGGAAGAAAAGAAAAGATTAGCGGCAAGGATTTGAAGTATCTTATAGAAGAAGATGACAAGTGTATGAATTTGATGATGAATAACCTCGATTTTTTTAGCGGAAAGTCAAAAATCAAGCTAAGAAGAGAGATTTATTGGGAGCTTGTTTAAGAGAAATAAACAAGAAGCCAAAGAAAGAATTATTATGGCAAAAAATGCAGGAGCAATCCTGCATTTTTATTTTAAAAAGGTTGCTCTTTAACGGAAAAAGTATTAGAATTTAAACGATTATGGAGAATTCTGTGGTTCAGCAAATAAAAGATAGACTGGACATTGTTGAAGTGATTTCCGGTTATATTAAACTCCAGAAGGCGGGGGTGAATTACAGGGCTCCTTGCCCTTTTCATTCAGAAAAAACGCCTTCTTTTTTCGTTTCTCCCGCGCGTCAAATTTGGCATTGTTTTGGTTGCGGGAAAGGCGGAGATGTATTTGGTTTTGTTAAAGAAATTGAAGGAATGGAATTTGGTGATGCTCTTCGCGTTTTAGCCCAAAAAGCCGGAGTGGAATTAAAAAAACAGGATCCTAAACTGCAGACCGAAAGACAGCGGCTTTATGAAATAAGCGATTTGGCAACCAGGTTTTTTGAGAAACAACTTCAAGAGAGTAAAATTGGCAAAACAGTTAAGGAATATTTATTGAAAAGAGGGATAAGTGAAAAAAGTATTAAAGAATGGAGGATAGGATATGCCCCGGAAGCTTGGCAGACATTGTCCGATTTTTTAGTGGGCAGAGGATATAAAAGAGAGGAAATAATCAAAGTAGGAATAGCAATTAAAAAATCCAACTATGATTCTTATGACAGGTTTCGTGGTAGAATAATGTTTCCCATAAGCGATACGAGTGGACAGATAATCGGTTTTACCGGCAGAGTGTTTGACGAAGGCAAAGAAAAGCCCGTCCAAGAAGGCGGCAAATATGTTAATACGCCGAATACTTTACTTTATGACAAGAGCAGAATTCTTTACGGATTAGACAAGGCCAAAGTGGCTATTCGCAAGAATGATGCTTGTATTTTAGTGGAAGGGCAGACAGACGTGATAATGGCTTTTCAGGCAGGATTTGAGAATGTGGTGGCTACATCCGGAACGGCCCTTACTTCTTATCAATTAAATATACTTAAACGATATTCCTTAAATATTTTAACGGCCTTTGATATGGATATGGCCGGTGATTCCGCTACCAAGAGGGGGATAGAATTGGCTCAGGCTCAAGGATTTAGTATTAAGGTCGTGGCGATGCCCGATGGAGAAGACCCGGCCGATATTATTTCCAAAAAACCCAAAGCTTTTAAAAAACTTATTGATCAAGCGCGTTCCATACTGGAATTCTATTTTGAAACTACTTTTTTCCGTTTTGATGAAAAAAAGCCTGAAAATAAAAGCAAAATCGCCGAGATTCTTTTACCGGTTATAAAAAAGATTCCAAATAAAATTGAACAGTCTCATTGGATACAGAAATTGAGCGGGCAACTGGAAGTTAGTGAGGAAAGTATAAGAGAGGAACTAAAAAAAACAAAGAAAGAAATAGCGGAGGCTGTCAGTAAAGAAAAAATTGCTCCTGCGCCCAAGACCAGAAAAGAAATGTTGGAGGAAAAGATCATTTCTTTAATCTTAAAATTTCCAGCCCATATGTCGGTTATCAAGAATGATTATTTAGATTGTTTTTCTGATTCCACTAAAGAAATTATAATAAAGCTTAAAGAGCAAAAAGTGGACAAGAATATGCCGCTGGAAAAGATGCTTAAAGAAAATTTTTCCGAAAAGGAAATTGATTTTTTAAATTATCTTTATTTGAAAGCAGATATTGAGATAGAAGGGGACAACATTAAACCCTTAGAAGAAATAGATGTTTGCTTGATGGAAATCCAAACTTTAAAAATTAAGGCTAAATTGAACAGACTTTCTAAACAAATTAAACAAGAAGAGGAGCTCAAAAATTTTAAAAAAGCCAATGCTTTGGTGGAAGAGTTTAACAAACTTTCCCAAAATTTAAAATAATAATCATATTATGGCGAAAAAACAAATAATTAAAAAAACACAAAAGAAAAAAAGTCCTAAAAAAGCGGTTGTTAATATTAAAAAGAAAGAAATTCGTAAGCCGAAAAGTAAAAAACCTCTTGTTGCTAAAAAAACGGTGAAAAGGGAAGTGCGCAAGAAGCAGGTTGTCAAAAAGATATCTAAAAGGCCGATCAAAAAAACAATTAAAAAATCCGCTAAAAAACCTGTTTTAAAATATGCCGAAAAGATTGCCAAAAAGGTTGCCCGGAGGAAGAAAAAAACAATTTTTGATGCTGTTAAAGTGGAGGCCTTAATAAAAAAAACAAGAGTAAGAGGTTTTGTTACTTATTCAGAAATTTTATATGCTTTCCCAAGCGTAGAGAAAGATATTGATGGATTGGAAGCATTATTTGACGAGCTGGAATCTAAAAGCATCCAAGTGAAAGAAATAAAAGGATATTTAGATATAGAACCTGACTCAAAAAAGAAAGCGTCTTTAGTTGACTCCAGAAGAAAAATTGACTCTGTCCAAATGTATTTAAGCGAAATAGGCAGAGTGTCATTTTTGACGGCGAAAGAAGAAAAAGAATTGGCGAAAGCGATTGAAAAAGGAGATAAAGAAGCATTTAGGAAGCTGACAGAAGCCAATTTAAGACTTGTAGTTTCCATTGCTAAAAGATATGTAGGGCGTTCTCCCAACTTAACTCTGCTTGATTTGATCCAAGAAGGGAACCTTGGGCTAAACAGAGCGGTAGAAAAGTTTGACTGGAGAAGAGGCTATAAATTTTCAACTTATGCCACTTGGTGGATTCGCCAAGCCGTGACAAGAGCTTTGGCCGACTATGGCAAAACAATCCGTATCCCGGTGCATATGGTTGAAACGATTTCCAAATATACCCAGGAAAGAAGAAAACTGCTCCAGAATCTTGGCAGAGAACCTTTGCCGGAAGAGATTGCTTCCGAAATGAATCTTCCGGTTGCTAAAATTCATCATATTATGAAAATTTCTCAAGCTACCGTTTCTCTGGAGACACCTGTGGGGGGCGAAGAAGATAATAGCGTTCTGGTAAAATTCATTCAGGACGAAAAAGAAATCGCTCCAAACGTAAAAGCGGCAAGGGCTCTTCTTGAATCAAGGCTCAATGATATCTTAGTGGACTTAACCCCGCGTGAACAAAGAATATTGGCTATGAGGTTTGGACTAAAAGAAAAAAGAACACATACATTGGAAGAAGTGGGAGGGGAATTTGGAGTAACAAGGGAAAGAATACGCCAAATTGAAGCCAAAGCATTAGAAAAAATACGGGAGCATGAAAAGCTTAAAAAACTGAAGGGATATTAGGCAGAATTGACAAACCGCCG
>CBDVAW010000010.1:0-21203 GCA_965372095.1 uncultured bacterium | reverse complement strand
ATAAATTATTAGAACATTATGACTAGGATTATCTCTATTTGCAACCAAAAAGGAGGAGTGGGCAAATCAAATGTAGCCGTAAATCTGCCGGTCTTTTTAGCTGCCCGCGGGAAAAAAGTATTATTGGTTGATTTTGATGCTCAAGCCAACGCTACTTTAAGCCTCGGCTTGTCCCCAAAGGAAATACCTCTTTCCGTTTATCATGCTCTTTTAGGGCATATTACTCCTCAGTCCATTATCCGTCAAAGCCCATTTTTTGGTTATGATATTATGCCTTCTTCGCCGGACTTGGCAGGGGCTACCATAGAATTAGTCGGGTTAAAAAACAGAGAATTTAAATTATCGCAGATGTTGGATAAAGTAAAGGACAATTATGATTTTATTTTTATTGATTCTCCCCCAAGCCTGGATTTATTAACGCTTAATACTTTGGTAGCTTCAAATGAAGTATTGATTCCCGTTCAATGCGAATATTTAGCTTTGGAGGGATTGCAGCAATTAATGGACACGATTGAATTAGTGAGAAATAACTTGGAGAAAAACTTAAAGATAGCAGGGGTGGTATTGACTATGTATAGCAAAAAAAATCGGATTTCCAGAGATGTGGCAAAAAAAGTAAGAAGAGATTTTCATGGTTATGTTTTTGACGCGGTTATTCCGAGAAGCGTAGTTTTATCCGAAGCTCCAAGATTTGGGCAAACTATTTTGCAATATGCTCCGCGGTCCAAGGCGGCTAACGCCTATAGGGAATTAGCGGACGAACTGGTAGTTTTTAAAAGTTAAGGGAATATTAATTAAACACTTAATCTTGAACCTTGAGTGATAAGGGCGAGATAAAATTCAAAATGAAAAATTCATTTGGTAAGGGAGTAGAGTCATTAATTCCTCCAAGAAGAGATAAGAAATTTAAGGATTTCGGAGAAAAAAGAGAAGCGGTTTTTTCCATTGAAATTAGCCAGGTTAAGCCGAATCCTTATCAGCCAAGAAAAGAATTTGGTTCTAAGAGCCTTGATAGTTTATCTGAATCTATTCGTCAACACGGAGTTCTCCAACCCTTGATTGTTAGTAGAATGGGAACAGTTGGAGAGTATCAGTTAATCGCGGGAGAAAGAAGGTTGTTAGCTTCTAAGATAGCAGGATTGGCGCAGGTGCCGGCTATTATCAGAGATCCTACCGATAAAGAAAAGCTGGAGCTTGCCTTGATTGAGAATATTCAAAGAGTGGATTTGAATCCGCTGGAAAAAGCCGAAGCATATAAAAAACTGCGAAAAGAATTTAAATTTTCATATAAAGATATAGCCTCAATGGTAGGCGGGAGTAGAGAGGCGGTGATAAATACATTAAGGCTATTAGCGTTGCCGGAAGAGATTAAGCAGGCTCTTAGAGAAGACAGAATAAACGGAGGCCATGCCAGGACTCTTTTGGCCGTTAAGGACGGGAGACAACAAAAAGCCCTATTCAATAGGATAGCGAAAGAAGGGCTTTCGGTGAGAGAAGTTGAGCTTTGGACACAGAGATTAAGAGGCAAAAAACCGGCAAAAAAAGGAGACTCTTTTGATAAAAGAATTCAAGACATAGAAAAGAAGGCAAAAAAAGTTTTAAAAATAGGAAAAGTAAAGCTGATTATGGCGGCCGGCAAACCAAAGCTTACTATTGTCTTTGACTCTAAAAAAGAAGTGGAGACATTCCTCAAAAAATTCAAATTTTAATCACACTTAACAATAAGCTGTCAACTAAACCCGGCTTTGTTGATGACATTGGCAAAATCTACTAATTAAAAAAGAGACTATATGTTAGCCTCTTTTTTTGTGACAAGCCTGTTTATTTTTTCTATTCGTCTTTGCAGTTTTTATCGCTGCATTTTATTTTTCCTTTGACGGTTTCAACCATAAGAGCGCCGCATTTTTTACAGGTTTCCTTGATTGGTTTGTCCCATAGGGCAAAATCGCATTTGGGGAAGCGGTCGCAGCCGTAGAAAATCTTGCCTTTCTTGGTTCTTTTTTCCGTGACATTGCCTTTATCGCATTTTGGGCACTTTATATCCAAGGTGGATTTTGATAATGATTCGGTGTGTTTGCATTTGGGGAAACCGGAACAGGCATAAAATCTTCCAAATCTTCCAAGCTTGTCTATCATATCAGATCCGCATTCGGGACACTTTTTGTCCGTCTTCTTTTCAGCGATATCCTGTTTGGAAATTTCGTCATATTTTTTTTCAAGATTCTTTTCAAAAGGCTTATAAAACTCCTTTATAACCGGTACCCATTCTTTTTTGTCTTGAGCGATTTCATCTAAATCTTTTTCCATTTCAGCGGTGAATTTTATATCAACGATCTTTGGAAAATGATCTACTAAAAGCTTATTTACAACCAAGCCGATTTCCGTTGGTTGGAATTTCCTATTTTCATTTTTGATTATATAATTTCTTGCTTGTATGGTGCTGATAACGGGAGCATATGTAGATGGCCGTCCAATGCCATTTTCTTCCAAGGCCTTAATTAGGGTCGCCTCGCTATAGCGGCCGGGTGGTTGAGTAAAATGTTGTGACGGGATGAGCTTTAACAGTTCCAAAAGTTCGTCTTTCTCAAGCGCGGGCAGTTCATTTTCTTCAAGTTTTATAGGATAAATTTTAAGAAACCCCTTGAATCTTAAGGTTCGTCCGCTGGTTCTGAAAAGATGTATTGAATCTGGATTTCGCGCTTCTATATTAACGGTAGTTGAATCAAATATCGCCTGCGCCATTTGGCTGGCAATAAACCTTCTCCATATAAGATCATAAAGTTTTAATTGGTTTTTATCAATCTTTATATTTTTGAGAGTTTTTTCCGGCGATGTGGGCCTGATGGCTTCGTGCGCTTCCTGAGCTCCTTTGGCTTTGGTTTTGTATTTCTTAAAAAATCCCGCCCAATAATTCCGGCCATATTCTTTGACTATAAAGTTTTTAGTAGCGGTCAAGGCCGTGTCAGCTACGCTTAGAGAATCGGTTCGGTGATAAGTAATGTGCCCTTTTTCATAAAGCTTTTGAGCCAATCCCATTGTAAACCTTGCCGGGAAATTAAGTTTTTTCCATGCTTCTTGCTGAAGGGTGCTGGTAGTGAAAGGAGGAAGGGGATTTCTCTTTATTTCTTTTTTTTCAAGGCCCGCGATTTTATATTTCGCATTTCCCAAATTTTTTATAATATCCTCGGCTTCTTTCTTACCCTGAATGCTGAATTTAGATATGGTTTTTTTGTCTTCTTTTATTAAAATCGCCTCAAATTCGCCGGCTACCGGCTTCTGTTTTTTTAGAGAAGCGGTAATTGTCCAATATTCTTTTGGGTTGAAATCGGCAATCTCTTGTTCTCTCTCCGCCACTAATTTTACCGCTACTGATTGGACTCGGCCGGCCGAGAGCCCTCTGGATACTTTTTTCCACAAAAAAGGAGAAAGCTTATATCCTACAATTCTGTCTAATATCCTGCGAGCTTGTTGAGCGCCGACCAAAGCCATATCTATTTTTCGAGGGTTTTTTAAAGATTTTTCAATGGCTTCTTTGGTAATTTCATGAAAGACAATTCTTTGATAATTGTCTAAAGATAAAATCTCTTTTAAGTGGTATGCGATAGCCTCTCCTTCTCTATCTTCATCGGTAGCGATAATAACGGAAGATGCTTCCGCGGCTTTATCCTTCAGCGGCTTGATATTCTTTCTTACCTTAGTCGGAATAACATATCTTGGCTTGAAATCGTTTTCCAGATCTATGCCAATATCTCCTTTTGGCAAGTCTCTAATATGTCCGTAGGAAGATAAAACTTCGTATTCAGAACCCAGAAAACGTTGGATGGTTTTTGCTTTTGTCGGGCTTTCTACAATAACTAATTTCATAAATAACAGTGATACTTAATGCCGGTTAGCCTAAAATAAAGCCGTTTATATTTATTTCTTTTTTCCTTATGCGGCTTGAAGAAATAGCCATATCGTCTTTTGCCAGCACATCTTTAATTTTTATTATTTCTAAAGGCTGTAGAGATTGTTTTTTTCTAACCTTATTGATTTTGCAAGCGTTTTTGTATGTGTTTTCGGACACGATAATGGCCTGGCCAATATTGCACGCGGGGCCTAAAAAATCATCAATTTTGTATAAACAATAACTGAAATTAAACTCGGCGAGAAACTTTTTTAATGTTTTTGATCTTATATGGAAAGAAGATATATCTTTTTCGTCTTTTTTGAATTTTTTCAGGTACTTGGAAGAGGTAACACCAATTAATATTTTCTCTCCATATTCTAATGCTGTCAATAAAAGAAATTTATGTCCGGCATGCAGTCTGTCAAAAGTGCCACCCGCAACTATTTTTTCCAATGGTTGCCACCCTAACAATTTTTTAACTTGATCTTTAAGCTTTTTATCCGCTTTGGCGACTACTCCTCCTTTTCTTCTTATGCCGTAAACAATGGCGGAATTTATTGGGGCAAAAAAAACAGCGGCCAAAAATAAAAGATCTTCTTCTCCCTCAATGGAAAGCTTAACAGGTTTAGTATAACAAAAAGACAGTTTGACCATTTCCCATGCCTCTTTGGTTATAAACCCCGGAGGGTTATTGGCTTGCAATTCTATCGGAGCTTGGATTTCGTATTGCGTATTCTCGTCTGTTTTTCTTCTCTCAATATATCCGTCAATAATGGAAACATCAGGGGTAAGGCCGATTCTTCTGGTGATCAAAGAACTAAAATCTCCCACACAAATTAATTTTGTCCATTTCATTTTCCACAACTCTTTTTTAAGCCCTTCTTCACCCCTAACTACTTTACCAAAAGGCTTTCTAAGCTCTTTCCTTAATTCTTTTTTAAGCTGGAATATCATAATAATTTCATTGCGCGTTAAAGAAATAATAATAATTACTTCACCATAATATAAACATTGCCTCCCAAATTTTTAACTTGGTTTTTCATTTCCAAAACAGTTAAAGCGCCACTAACGGCAGCAGCATTAATCCTAACTTCTTGTATAATATTGTCAATATGTAACGCTTTTTTGGCTACGATTTTTAAAATTGTGTTTTCAAGTTTTGTCTCTCCTTTTTGTATGTTAAATTTTAATTGCGGTGGCAGGTTGAATTCCGTTAGAATGTCATTTGCATCAATAACCAATTTTGCGCCCTGTTGAATCAATTTGTGGGCTCCTCGAGAGTTTAAAGAATAAAATGGTCCGGGCAGCGCAAAGATTTTCTTTTTTTGTTGGTTTGCGCAACGGGCCGTTATTAAAGCTCCGCTTTTTTCTTTAGCTTCAACCACAAATGTGCCTAAAGAAAGACCGGCGATAATGCGGTTTCTTTTAGGAAAATTATATGGTGAGATGGGCGACCCGGGAGGATATTCAGAGATTATGGCTCCATCCTTTTCTAAAATTTTTTTGGCCAACAATAAATTTTCTCTGGGGTAAATACTTTGGTCGTCAATGCCCGATCCTAAAACGGCAATGGTTTTTCCTCCTCCCTCTAACGCCGCCCAGTGGGCAATACCGTCGATTCCTCTCGCAAGGCCACTGATAATGGTAAACCCGGATTGAGCTAAGCTTCTGACTATCTCTGAAGCGGCTTGCTTCCCATAATTAGAACATCTTCTTGCTCCCACCACAGCCAGACATTTTTCTTTTGCGTTCCCAATATTTCCTCTTACATAAAGAAGTTTAGGAGGAGAAGGTATCTTTTTAAGGCCATAAGGATATAATGGGTCGTTAATGGAGACAATCTTTATTTCTTCCATATTGCTAAATAAATTATTACTATTTTATTCTTCCGCCACATTCATTATGCATTGCAGATACTAATTATTGACAAATGTTGCAAATTATGCATAATATAAAATGTACAAGACAGGTTTCTACTTTTTAATCTACCCGTAAATAGTGAAAATTCAGGCAATCCCTCCTTAGCCTTAATGAGTAGCTTAACGTTTAGCGCTAACGCGCTGAACTGTTTATTTGCGGGTAGATTAAAAAATAGAAGAATTTTTCAAAAACCAAAGGTAACGCCTTTGGTTTTTAATTGAATTGGTTCATCGCTCTCTCTATTTTCTCTTCAATAGCCATTTCTATAGCTTTATAAATGTTCTCTTTGGCGCCGGACAATATCTCTTTTTCATTGCTGTTAAATTTCTTCAAAACAATATTTGCCAAAAAATTGGCGGTCAAACGAGTTCGCCGTAGTATAAAACTCTTATTAACGTCTTTTTTTATTCCTATCCCAATACGAAATCTGACAAAGTTTTTTGTCCCAATAGCTCTAATTATTGATTGAATTCCTTTATGGCCTGCCGATCCACGGTCTTTAACGATTTTTATCTTTCCCAACGGAAGATCAATATCGTCATGAATAACCCAAATATTTTCCGGCTCAATGCGATAATAATGTTTAAGTAACGAAACAGCCAAGCCGGAGTTATTCATATAAATCAAGGGCTTGGCTAAAATTATTTTCTGATCGCTGATCTTCCCCTTGCTTGTTTCCGATTTAAGATTGTTTTCTTTTGTCCAATCATCAAAATCATAAGCTTGCCACTGTGCGTGCAAGCCGTCAATCAGCCATTGGCCAAGATTATGTCTCGTGTTGTCGTATTTTAGACCGGGATTGCCTAATCCGATAATAAGAATCATTTTTATTTATAATATTTGACTAATTAACAGTCTTAATTATAATATTGGCATAAAAGCTCTCAATGAGCGCTTTAGCGTTTAGTCTGTCTAAGGGGGCGTGAAAATGAGAGATCCCTCCTACTCTCATTATTGCCTTATTATAGGATTATAAGCTGATGTTTATAATCCTATAACCCCTTAGGCAGATTGGACGACTTTTTTGGCAAATTGACAATTAAATAATTTATTCGCCAATATCCAATAAGAAATTGGGGGCAAAGAGAATGTTTATTAAATTAATGCGTTCTCTTTTTTATTCTACAAGAATTTCAGTGAGACTGCCAGTAAAAAAATCGTTAAAAGCTTGCGAAAGAGAAAAAAAGTGCTATAATCCCAATTATTAAAGAATGTTTATGTTTTTTTCAGACGACAGAAAAAATTCTATAAAAAATTGTCTAAAATCTTTATTTTCTTCATTGGGAGAAATATTTCAGATAGTTATTATTGCTCTATTGATAGTCATTCCTATTCGCTATTTTTTATTCCAGCCGTTTTTTGTTAGAGGGCACAGTATGGAGACTTGTTTTTATAACGGCGACTATTTGATAGTTGACCAAATTTCTTATAGAATTCGCGATCCGCAGAGAGGAGAAGTCATAGTTTTTAAATATCCTCTCAATCCTGCCGTGCGTTATATTAAGAGAATCGTTGGTCTTCCCGGAGAAACAATAGAAATAGAAGAAGGAAAAATAAAGATTACTCTGGGTTCCCAAAGCAGGTTTTTAGATGAATCCGATTATATTTCAGAGTACCAAAAAACAGAAGGGCACACAAAGACTGTTTTGGGTGACTATGAATATTTTGTCTTGGGAGACAATAGGCCGGTTTCTTCTGATTCCAGGAAATGGGGGTCCTTAAACAAGGATGACATTATCGGTCGAGTCTATTTGAGAGCCTGGCCGGTAGATGCATGGGCTCAAATAGAAGCTCCAAATTATTAAAATTAGTTTTTAATATAACCGTTATGAAATGTCCAAAATTTCAATCCATAGAAGGAACATATGATATTTTGCCGGAAGACCAGAAATATTTTCAAAAAATCCACGATGTCGCGAAAGAGATGCTTGGTTTTTATGGATTTGGGAAGATTAATACCCCTGTCTTAGAGACAACGGAGCTTTTTTCTAAAATATCAAGCAAAGACGCGGACATTATTAAAAAAAAGATATGTTTTGTTCAGATTAAGGGGGTCGGCGAAGTCATTCTGAGGCAGAAAGGAATTATTTCTATGGCAGGATTTTTTATTCGGAATGAAATGTTTAAACTGCCGAAGCCGGTCAAACTTTGGCATTTTGAATCTTTTTTTTGTCGCAAAAATGTTAAAACTGGCGGGTTGAAGCAAACCCATCAGCTCGGATGTGGAATATTTGGTGAAATAGGCCCTGTTATTGATGCTCAGATAATCCAAATTTTTTATTATATATTAGACAGATTGAAATTCAAAAATTTAATAATAGAAATCAACAGCATTGGATGCCGCCAATGTAAGCCGAATTATAGAAAAGTTTTGATAGCCTATCTGAAAAAAAATCAAATGTTTTTATGCTCCAACTGTAAGCGCAATTTCCAAAAAAGTCCTATAAGTGTTTTAATGTGTAAGAATAAAGAATGTCTGGAAATTATTAAAAAAGCTCCACAGATCATTGACCTTCTTTGCTCGGAGTGCAATACTCATTTTAAAGAACTCTTGGAATTTTTAGATGAGCTTGAGTTGCCATATAGTCTGAACCCTTTCTTGGCGCGAGAACCGAGCTACTATACGAAGACTGTCTTTGAGATTTTTGAGAATAAACCAGAGGGAGATGTTTTTACCAAAAATATCTTAGCGGAAGGAGGGAGACAAGATTATTTAATAAAAATTCTAAGAGGGAAAGATATTCCGATCTGCCGGGCAACACTTGATGTTGAAAAAATAGCGCCTCTTATTAAAGAAAAAGCTATAAAACATTCCAACATTCCTGCCAAAAAAGTTTTTTTAGCGCAATTAGGCATTTTGGCGAAAAGAAAAAGCTTGAAGCTTTTCCAAAAATTTGAAGAAGCAAAGATACCATTGGTAGAATCTTTTAAGTGTGATTCGTTAGAGACCCAGTTAAAATCTGCCGACTATGTGAAAGCCACATATACATTAATTTTAGGGCAGAAAGAAGCCTTGGAAGGGACGATTATTATCAGAGATATGAAAACGGGCAAACAGAAAACCGTTCTGGCAGACAATGTGGTTGACGAAATAAAAAAACGATTAAAACAAAAAACAACATTGCAATAATAAGTATTTTATATATTCCGCAACATCAGTTTCCTTTTCCGCAAGATTATCAACAAAAATATTACTTGCGGGAAAGCCGCAAAATATCATTTATAAACATTAAATCAGAGTAATTTTATCATATGGCTTTAGAAATTAAACGCAAAACAAAAGAAAGTTCTCAAAATCTGATACGTCGTTTTTCTAAAAGGATGAGACAAAGCGGGATTTTGCTTCGTGTGAGGAAAGCGCGTTTTCATAAGCGTTTGCTAAGCCCACAAGCCAAAAAGCGAGCCGCGCTAAGAAGAGAGCAGTTGAAAAAGGAGTACGAAAGATTGAGCAAGTTGGGAGAATTGCCAGATATCAAACGTAGAAGATATTAATTTCGTTGTTTTTTTAAAATGTCTTTAAAGAAAAAAATTGAGAATGATATCCTGGAAGCGGTTAGAAAAAGCGAGAAGTTAACTTGCTCGGTTTTAAGAATGCTTAAGTCAGTTCTTATAAATAAAGAAAAAGAAAAGCGAGCTCGATTTTTCAAAGAACAAAAAGGATTGAGCGATCAAGAATTAATCAAGAAAAGCGAGCTTTCCGACGAAGAAATTATAGAAGCAATTTTTTCAGAAGCTAAAAAAAGAAAAGAATCCATATCGGAATATAAAAAAGTTGATAAGAAAGAGGCGGTTGCCAAAGAAGAGGAAGAATTGGTTATTCTGCAAAAATATTTACCGGAACAGCTCTCAGAGGAAGAAATTAAAAATATAGTATTGGATACGATTAAAGAAGTAAAAGCATATGAGCCTAAAGATATGGGGAAAGTGATGGGCGCATTAGTCCCAAAGATCAAAGGAAGGGCCGACGGAAGTTTGGCAAGCAGAATAGTCAAAGAATTATTATCTTCTAATCTTAATGATTGAAATCAATAACTTAACAACGAATTCCGTTAATGAAGAATTTTTAAAAAAGACGGCGGAAAAAGTATTAAGAGGAGAAAATAGAGAAAATAAAGCAGAATTATCCATAGCATTAGTGGGCGAAGGAAGAATGAGAGAAATCAATAAAAATTATAGGGGGAAAAATAGAGTAACAGATGTATTATCTTTTTCGGGCAAAAAAACAAGAAAAGAAAAGTTTGTGCTACCCGCGGAGATTATACCGGGACTGGGAGAAATAATTATTTGTCTGCGCGAAGTTAAAAAAAATGCCAAGAAATCCGATCTTGCCTTCAACGAAGAACTCATTAAAATTTTAATCCATGGCCTTTTACATCTTTTAGGATACGATCATGAGAAAAGTGAAAACCAGGCAGTAAAAATGCGGGAGAAGGAACAATATTATTTTAATGAATTAAAGGATATAATAGAATTATCTTAATGAAAATATAAGTTATTCAATTTTGTATTAAAAACAGACGCTGGCGAGCTTAAAGTTGTCAATAATCCATAATTTATTTCAGGCTATGGCTAAAAATCATATTATTACCGGTATTGATATAGGAAGCGCTTTTATAAAAGCCTTAACGGTTGCTAAAAGACCGAATCAGCCAGATTTTGAAATTTTGTCTAAAATCAAGGAGCCCGTGATTGGAGTAAGGAAAGGGGTGGTTGTGGATATTGAGGGGTTATCAAAAAAAATTTATTCCGTTCTCCAAAAAATTCAAGAATTAACCGGACAAAAAATTGACAACGTTTTTGTAAATATTGGCGGAAGCCATCTCTTTGCCATTTCTTCACGCGGGTCGGTAGCGGTTTCCAGGGCTGACCAGAAAATATCTCAAGAAGACATTGAAAGAGTAATCCAAAATGCTCAGGCTATTTCTCTTCCCTCTAATAAGGAAATACTTGATGTTTTCCCAGTTGAATTTATTGTGGACGGGGCGGGAGGGATAAGAGACGCTCTGGGGATGCAGGGAGTAAGACTGGAAACAAATGTTGTCAATATTTGCGCTTTTTCTCCTTATTTAAAAAATTTAGTTAATACTGTCTTGAAAGCGGGGGTTAGAGATGTAAATGTTATTCCTTCCCCATTGGCGTCCGCCAAAGCGGTTCTTAATTCCAGGCAAAAAGAGCTGGGGGTCGCAGTAATAGATATCGGGGCGGGGACTGCCGATCTTGCTGTTTTTGAAGAAGGGGAAATGATACACGCCGCGGTCTTTCCTGTTGGTTCATCTAATATCACAAGCGATATTGCCATTGGGCTTAGATGTGATATTGATATGGCTGAAAAAATTAAGAGAGAATATGGAGCGTGTGTTTACAGAAGCAGAGGAGCGGGGAAAAAATATGAAATTCCTCTTGATGGTTCTCCTCCGTCTAAAAGAGTTAAAGGTAAACAAGAAAACGCTTTGGTCTTTTCTCAAAAGATGTTAACAAGTATCATTGAAGCAAGGGTAAGTGAAATTTTTGATTTGGTTGACAAAGAATTAAAGAAAATTTCTAAATCGGGGATGTTGCCTGCCGGGGTTGTATTAACCGGAGGAGGCTCCAAAATATCTCGCATAGTTGAGTTGGCAAGAAGAGAACTAAGACTTCCGATTCAACTTGGTTCCGTCCAAAGAGTAATAGGCATAGATGACGATTTTTCTTGGTCCACAAGTTGCGGTTTGGCTTTATATGGCCATAGCGACGACGAAGATAATTCTTTTTCGGGGAATGAGATATTTTCCAGATGCATTATCTGGCTTAAGAGATTTTTCAAAACCTTTATTCCATAAATAAATGAAATACGATACTAAAATTAAGGTAATTGGTGTCGGAGGGGCAGGCTCTCATACAATTTCTCGTATGATGTCTTGTAATGTTAAGGGAGTGGACTTGATAGTTCTTAATACTGATGCTCAAGATCTTAAGGCGACTCGCGCTCATCAAAAGTTAAGAATTGGCGACAAATTAACCAAAGGATTAGGATCGGGGATGAACCCCCTTATTGGCAGACAAGCGGCAGAAGAGAGCAAGGAAAATATAGCGGAACTTTTTCAAAATACAGATATGGTTTTTATTACCTGTGGATTGGGGGGAGGAACCGGGACCGGAGCTTCTCCCGTTATCGCGGAACTCTCCAAAAAGCGCGGGATTTTAACGGTTGCGGTCGTGACTAAGCCTTTCTCTTTTGAAGGGGCGGAAAGAGCAAGAATAGCTAAAAAAGGATTGGAGGACCTACAGGGCAAAGTTGATACACTTCTTATTATCCCCAATGACAAGGTGCTGGAATTAGTGGATCAAAACACTTCTTTATTATCTGCTTTTTGGATGTGTGATGATGTGCTTAGACAGGCAGTCCAGGGGATTTCCGATTTGATCGTGCTACCGGGAATCATTAATGTTGATTTTGCTGATGTGAAAACAATTATGAAAAATTCCGGGCCAGCTCTGTTTGGAATGGGCGTGTCTTGCGGAAAAGATAGGGCTCGGGAAGCTGCCACTAAAGCCATTAATTCTCCCTTAATTGACTTTTCTATTATTGGTAGCAAAGCAATATTATTTAATGTGAGTGCTCGTGACGATGTATCTCTTGCCGAGGTTGACGAAGTCGCCAAGGTTGTTACTGAAAAGATTGATCCAAAGGCCAAGGTTATTTTTGGAGCGGTGCAAGATGGAAGACTTAAGAAAGGAGAACTAAAAGTAACAATTATGGCTACCGGTTTTGAGTCGTAGCGGATTTTTTAAAACATCTCAATAAATACCATAAAGTTTTCCACAGTCTGGATATATTGGTTCGAGAATCTAAAAGCTCGGGCCTTTGTATTTTAGGCAACAAGCCATCAATATAGCTCTTTGCATATTGATTTGGCATCATTTGATTATATGATATAATACGAATTACAATAAAATATACATACGATAAATTCCTCTATAAGATTTTTAATAATTAAGAATATCAAAAAAGTGATAATACCCCTTGCTGGGTTTTTTTAATCATATGAAGACTGAAAATCACATTATTAAAGTTAAGAAACGTGACGGGCGGATAGTTGATTTTGAAAAAGAAAAAATTACGAACGCTCTTTTTAAAGCCTTGACAGCCAGCGGGCAGGGAGACGGCAAACTTTCAAAACAGCTTTCAACTAAGACAATAGAGCTCATTAATCGCCGTTTTAAAAAAGATGAGACTCCTCAAGTTGAACAAATTCAAGACATTGTTGAAGAAGTTTTGATTTTGGAAGATTATATTAAAACAGCTAAATCATATATTCTCTACAGAGAACAAAGGCGACGGATAAGGGAGGCGACCAAAATTTTTGACGAATCTACAGAGCTGGTTGACCGTTATTTAGATAAATTGGACTGGCAAGTTTATGAAAATGCCAATATGACATATTCTTTACAAGGGCTTAATCGCCATGTTATTTCGGAGATCGCCAAGAAATATTGGCTTAATAAAATTTATCCCAAAGAAATTAGAGAAGCCACCATTGACGGCGATTTTCATATTCATGATTTAGATACGATCGCGTGCTATTGTATGGGCTGGGATCTTTATGACTTAGTGATGAAAGGTTTTGGAGGAGTGCCTACTAAAACAGAATCAAGACCTCCTAAACATTTTCGCACTGCGCTGGGACAATTGGTTAACTTCTTTTATACTCTTCAAGGAGAATCCGCCGGGGCAAACGCCGTTTCAAACTTTGATACTTTACTTGCTCCATTCATCCGCTACGACAATTTAAATTATCTTCAAGTAAAACAGGCGATGCAAGAGTTTCTATTTAACTGTTCTGTCCCGACAAGAGTAGGGTTTCAAACTCCTTTCCTCAATGTTACTTTAGATTTAAATCCACCGAAGTTTTTTGCTTCACAGCCGGTGATAATCGGAGGAAAAATCCAAAAAGAGACATACGGCGAATTCCAAGAGGAAATGGACATTTTCAACCGCGCTTTTGCCGAAATGATGATGGAAGGAGATGCAAAAGGCCGACCGTTTACCTTTCCTATCCCGACTTATAATATCACTAAGGAATTTAACTGGGACAACCCGGTTTTAAAGAATGTTTGGGAAATGACAGCCAAATACGGTATTCCTTATTTTAGCAATTTCATTTCTTCCGATATGAGTCCCGATGATGCCAGAAGTATGTGTTGTCGATTGCGCCTGGATAATAGAGAACTTTATAAACGTGGAGGAGGATTGTTTGGATCCAGTCCTATGACGGGTTCCATAGGCGTCGTAACCATTAATATGCCGCGGATAGGATATCTTTCCAAAACCAAGAAAGATTTTTTTGAAAGGCTGGAACGTTTAATGGGTATAGCCAAGAATAGTTTGGATATTAAAAGAAAAAGCCTGGAAGACTTTATTAATAAAGGCCTTTATCCTTATTCCAAGCACTATCTATCCACTGTAAAAGCTATGAGAAACCAGTATTTTGGCAATCATTTTTCTACCATCGGCTTAAATGGTATGAATGAAGCTATGCTGAATTTTATCGGTAAGGATATTGGTTCGCGCCAGGGTAAAAAGTTCGCCATTGAGGTAATGGATTTTATGAGAAAGAAATTAGTTGAATATCAGGAAAAAGAGGATATTTTATATAATCTTGAAGCTACTCCGGCGGAAGGAACAGCTTATAGGTTGGCTAAAAGAGACAAAGAAAAATATCCGGATATTATTACTGCCGGCGACAAAGAGCCTTATTATACCAACTCCTCTCATTTACCCGTAGGCTATACGGATGATTTATTTGAAGCTTTCAAGCTCCAAGACGATTTGCAAAAAAAATATAGCGGAGGTACGGTTCTTCATGCCTTTTTCGGTGAAAAAATATCTGATCCGGAAAGTGTTAAACAGTTAGTTAAAAAGATTTGCGAGAACTTTGAGCTTCCCTATTTTACCTTCACACCGACTTTTTCCATATGTCCGGAGCACGGCTATTTATCCGGCGAACATTTCTATTGTCCCAAATGCACTATCAAGCAGCCATGCGAAGTTTATTCTCGCATAGTCGGCTATATTCGGCCTGTTCAACAATGGAATGTGGGTAAAAAAGAAGAATACAAAGATAGAAAAGTTTATCGTTATAACGAGAAAATAAAACAAAAATAATATTCAAGCCTTTAATTCTATGGAATTAGGCGGGCTTCAAAAAATGACTCTTATTGACTGGCCGGGCAGAATAGCTTGTACGGTTTTTACTATCGGCTGTAATTTCCGCTGTCAATTTTGTTATAGCCCCGAACTGGTCTTGCCGGAAAAAATTAAGAGACAGGCTCAAATCCCGGAAAAGGAGTTTTTCAGATTTTTAGAGGAAAGAAAAGGACTTTTAGACGGAGTGGTTATTTGTGGCGGAGAACCGACTGTCCACCAAGATCTGCAAAATTTTATTAAAAAGATTAAAAAATTAGGGTATGCGGTGAAATTGGACACCAATGGTTCCAACCCTGACAAATTAAAGCATCTGATAGATGAGGAATTGATAGATTATGTGGCTATGGACATTAAAGCTCCCAGGGGGAAATACCGGGAAATAGTCGGGAGAAAGATTAACATTGGGGATATTGAAAAAAGTATTGCTACTCTGAAAGAAAATAAAATTGATTATGAATTTCGCACCACTGTTGTCCCGGGTCTTTTGGATAAAGAAGATATTTTAATGATTGTCCGATGGATCCAATCTATTCCTCCAACAGGTATGTCCGTGCCTAAATATTTTCTTCAAACATTTCTTCCGGAAAAGACGGTTGACCCTAAATTTGAAAAAATAAAACCTTATTCGCAAGAATATCTTTTAGAAATTCAAAAAGCGGTTTCTCCGTTTTTTGAGGATTGCCGTTTAAGATAATAAGAATGTAACGGATGACAAGATCAAAAATTTTTTTATTTTTCTGTCTCTCTTTTATTGGAGGTATAGCATTGAGTTCAACAATAAAAATATCCCCGCTGGTAATGACGGGGCTTTTGATTTTTGGGATATTGTTGGTTTGTGTATTATGGCCCTGTTGTGAGGAAAAATCTACAGCTTCTCGCGAAATGCGTAAAAAAATAGTTGTTGTCGGTTTTTGTTTAATTTTAACGACAGCCGGCGCGGGGCGGCATCGGCAAGCGGAATTAAAAATTACAAATAATGAATTAAGGAATTATATAAACATCCAACAAGATATTATTTTAACGGGGATAATCTCAAGAGAGCCGGATGTGCGAGAAAACAATATACAACTAACTATCCAAGCCCGTGAGATAAATATTAACGAAAACGATTCTCGTAATATCAGAGGCAAAGTATTAGTTACGGCTAGCCGTTATCCGGAATACCAATATGGCGATGAGTTAAAAATCAAAGGGCGCATTGATATCCCCCCGCATATTCCTGATTTTAATTATACGGGTTACTTGTCCAAAGAAGGAATTTATTTTGTAATGTCTTATCCGACAATTGACATTGCGGGGAATGATCGAGGAGTGTTTGTTTACGCTAAAATTTTGGCTTTAAAGAATAAAATTAAAAGCAATATCCTTCAAATATTTTCTCCTCCGCAAAGTGATGTTTTAAGCGCGATGATATTGGGAGATAAAAATAAAATGCCGGAAGATTTCAAAGAAAAGCTTAATATAGTGGGTTTGAGGCATATAACCGCTATTTCCGGGATGCATATAACCATCATTTCAGTTCTTTTAATGAATTTTTTAATAGGATTGGGCCTTTGGCGGCGGCAAGCTTTTTATTCAACGCTGGCCATATTATTTTTATTTATTATTATGATAGGATTCCCGGCCTCGGCTGTCAGAGCGGGCATTATGGGCGGGTTGCTGCTGCTGGCTCAAAATATGGGCAGGTTAAATAAGGCTTCAAGGGCGATTATTTTTGCCTGCGCATTAATGCTTCTGGCGAATCCATTGCTTTTAAAGTTTGATGTGGGTTTTCAACTTTCCTTTTTAGCGGCTATGGGGATTATTTTTTTAAGCTCATTTTTGCAAAAATGGCTTACATTCATACCCGATTCCTTTATAAGGCTAAGAAGTATCGTTGTTATGACATTATCGGCGCAAATTTTTACTCTGCCGGTTCTAATCTATAATTTCGGAAGAATTTCCACAATATCTCCTTTAGCCAATGTTTTAGTTGTCCCATTGATGCCGATTGTTTTAGGACTGGGTTTTTTAGTTAGCTTCTTATCTGTTCTTTGGCTCCCCCTCGGGAAGATCTCATCTTTTTTATTGTGGCCCTTTATTGCCTATATTGTCAAAATAGTAGAGTGGCTTAGCCGTGTGCGATGGGCTTCTGTGGCTTGGGAAAATATGTCCGTATGCTGGCTTGCAATTTTTTATTTAGTGTTAACTTTTTTAATTTGGCTGTTAAATAAGCGTCAAAGATTAAAACTTCTTTATTAAACTATTATCTATGATAAAATAAAAAGATAAAAAGTATTGATGTTATAAATTAATGTCGTCAGCAGTCTATTTTATTGCCATATCCAGTCTTATCAATGGAATTGGTTTTGCGGTTTTGGGATTGCTGACTTTTTTAAACAATCCCAAAAGAAAAGTAAATAGATTATTTGCTCTTTTTAGCGCTTCTGTAGCATTTTGGGCTATAATTTATTTTATTTGGCTTTTTGCGAAGGATTATGACGCATCTTTATTTTGGATAAGAACGTTAAATTTCATCTCTGTTTTTATCCCGGTCTTATCTTTGCATTGGACTTTAGCATTATTAGAGATTGACAAAGAAAAGAAAAATAAGATAATTCTGATTTTTAGCTATATCGCCACATTTATTTTTGGACTTTTCGCTTTTACCGACTATTATATCAGCCATGTGACGCAGGAGTCTTTTTTCTTGTTTTGGCCAAAACCCGGGATTCTCTATCATTTTTATATCGCAATGTATGGATGTTTGATTAGTTATTCTACATATTGTTTGATTAAGCATTACAAAACAGCGGTTAGTTTTAAAAAAGCCCAAATCAAATATGTATTATTGGGAGTTATTATTGGGGCGGTAGGAGGAGCGCCTAATTATCCTTTATTTTATGGCATTCAAATTCCTCCTTTTGGGAATTCTTTGATAATAGCATGGCCCATTCTTTTTTCTTACAGTATGCTGCGTTATCGTTTTATGGATATTCGGTGGGCTATGGGCAGGGCCGGGATTTATTTCTTTGCCTCTTTTATTATTCTTTTTTACTCTTTTTTCGCCTTTTTTATTAATCAACAGCTGAATATTGATATTTCTCCTCTTATATTAGGTCCTTTTGTTGTGGTCACCGCTTCATTTTTATTCACCTATCTTCTGGGTTATTTAGAAAAATTAGCCGGTAAATATTTTTATTATACTTTTTATACTCTTAAAAATACCCTTAAAGATCTAACGGGCAAACTTAATCAAGTTATAGAATTAGGTAAATTAACAGATCTCATTAACCGTTCTCTTTTGGATGCTCTTAAATTGGATAAGATAGGGGTTGTTTTTAAAAATCCGGGAAAGAAAATTTTTAATATTCAAACTCTAATTAAATTTCAAAAAGAAGATATTTTGTCCTTGCTTTCTGATAACGATAACTTTCTGCCCGAATATCTGCAGAAAACAGAAAAACCATTGATCACTGAAGAAATACCTTTTATTGTTGAAGAAATTAAGAAAACAAATTTGAAAGAAGATTCAATAAAAACTATAACCAATCTATTGGCATTAAAAAAGTCAATTGGCGAAGCCGGGGCAGCGCTTTTTTTACCTCTATTAATAAAGGGGAAATTAATAGGTGTTATTATTTTAGGCGGCAAATTGTCGCAAGACGCTTATACCGTCCAGGATATTAATCTTCTAAAGACTTTGATATCCCAAGCTTCCATAGCCTTTAATAATGCGCTTTCTTATGAAGAAATTAACCAAAGAAAAGCTGATTTGGAAAGATTCTATAAATTGACCGTTGGCAGAGAGTTAAAAATGGCGGAGCTTAAAAAAGACATAAAAAGATTGCAGCGTGATGAAAAATCTTAATTCAGTATCGCCGCCCATCGCGTCCATTTTTTAATAACGAGAATCTAAAAATAATGAGTCATTTTACTCAAGAAAAAAGAAAATCTTGGATAGTGTCGGTGAATATGGGTTATGGTCACCAAAGAGCTGCTTACCCCTTAAGAATACTGGCTCCGGAAATGGAAATCATAAATTCCAATGATTATAAAGAGATACCTGTAAGAGATAAGAGGATTTGGGAAACGAGCAGAAAGTTTTATGAATTTATCAGTAACTTTAGAAAAATTCCTATTGTAGGAAAAATTGCTTTTAACGCTTTTGATGCTTTCCAAAAAATTCGCGACTTTTATCCTAAAAGAGATTTATCAAAGCCTAATTCGCAATTAAGGAAGACTTTTGTATCAATAAAAAAAGGATGGGGGGAAGATTTAATTGAAAGATTAAAGAAAAGCCCTTTGCCTATTATCGCCACATTTTTTACCCCTGCCCATATGGCGGAATATTTTCATTATCCCAATAATATTTACTGTGTTGTTTGTGATGCTGACATTTCTAGGACATGGGCTCCTTTGAGACCGTCCCAAAGCACGATAAAATATTTTGCGCCAAACCAAAGAGTGGTTAACAGATTAAAATTATACGGAGTTATTGAGAAGAATATTTTTTTAACCGGGTTTCCTTTGCCATTGGAAAATATTGGCAGTGAAAAATTAGAACTTTTGACAGAGGATTTAAAAAACAGGATTATTAATCTTGATCCTAAGAAAAGCTATGCAAAAAAATACAAAGTTTTAATTAATGAGCATTTAGGCATATTGCCGAAAGAGACGGATCATTCTTTGACAATTATGTTCGCGGTTGGAGGCGCCGGGGCGCAAAAAGAGATCGGAATTAAAATAATCAAAAGCTTGAAACAAAAAATCAGAGAAAATGGCATCAGGATATATTTGTCCGTCGGAATCAGAAAAGAAGTAAAAGAATATTTTATCAAAAACATAAAAGCTTTGGGGATTAAAGATGAGCCGGGGAATAATATTAAAATAGTCTTTGCCGAAAAAATAGAGGATTATTTTAAAATGTTTAATAATACCCTTAGAAAAACGGATATTTTATGGACCAAGCCAAGTGAGCTTTCTTTTTATACCGCTTTGGGATTGCCAATCATCATTGCTCCGACTATTGGTTCTCAGGAAAAATTTAATAAAGAGTGGCTTTTAAAATTAGGTTCCGGCGTGGTTCAAGAAGACCCTCGTTATACAAATCAATGGCTTTTTGACTTTTTAAATAGCGGGAGGCTGGCCGAGGCGGCAATGCAGGGGTTTATTGAGGCTGAAAAATTGGGAGTCCTTAACATACAAAAAATAATTTCTAATAATCCATAAAAGTATGCTTTGGTTGATAATTGCGCTTTCGTCGTATTTTCTTCTTGCTCTGGTGTCTATCGGCGATAAATATATATTAGCCGGTCCGCCCAATCCCAAGACTTACGCTTTTTATGTTGGGATTTTAGGCATTTTAGCCTTAGCATTAATTCCGTTTGTCGGTTTTTCCGTTCCGGAGCTTCAAACAGCTTTATTAAGTATTTTAGCCGGGGCAATCTTTGTTTTTGCTCTTTATGGGCTATACAGCGGCTTGGAGCATTTTGAAGTTTCGCGCATAGTGCCCGCCATCGGAGGGCTTGTTCCTCTTTTCACTTTTGGAATGGTTTATTTTATTATTGGAGGGGAAACAATTTTATCAGGCTGGAGTCTTTTAAGTTTTGTTCTACTTTTAATGGGGAGCGTTCTTATAACATTTAAGACTAAAAAGGTATTTCTTTCTCAAAGTCTCAAGATTTCCGCTATTTCCGCTTTTTTATTTGCTTTGTCTTTTGTTCTGACTAAGCAGGTTTATGTTTCACAGCCTTTTTGGAATGGTTTTATTTGGATAAGGATAGGAGGATTTTTAGCCGCTCTTAGCTTTATTTCTACTCAAGATGTAAGAAAAGAAATTTTTACTCGTCAATCTGTTTTTGAACGGAAGACAGGAAGCATTTTTATTATTAATAAAATTTTGGGAGCCGGGGCAGCTGTTTTACAAAATTGGGCCATCGCGTTGGCCGGTTTTGCTTATCTGGCCGTCATTAACGCTCTCCAAGGAGTCCAATATGTTTTTTTGTTTGTTTTTGCGGCTCTTCTTTCCACTAAATTCCCCAAAATTTTTAAAAGCAATATTTCAAAAAAAGATATTATCCAAAAAATAACCGCTATATTGCTGATAGTAACAGGTCTTATAGTGTTAACTTTATCTAATTGCCGGTGAATCAGTTACCAACAGTGTTCGGTCTCACAATATCTACAATATTCTATACCATGAACCAACGAGACCCGGCCTCGTTG
>CBDVAW010000009.1:0-21350 GCA_965372095.1 uncultured bacterium | reverse complement strand
AGAAAGAAAATAGATCGGAAGATAAAAAGCGTTTATTTAAAAAGAAAAATTATCTAAATAGACTTGTTATGATTATGAAGAAAAAAAATAAAACTGTTTTTGTGATGCTTTCAGGCGGGGTTGATTCTTCGGTGACGGCGGGTTTATTAAAAGACAAAGGATATAATGTAACAGGTGTTTTTATGAGAAATTGGAGAGATGATGTTGGTCAGGGATGTCCATGGTATCAAGACGAAAAAGATGCCAGAATGGTAGCAGAAAAACTTGAAATACCTTTTTACACATTTAACTTTGAAGATAGCTATAAAAAAAAAGTTTTTCAAGAAATGCTTAATGAATTTGCGGCCGGCAGAACGCCTAACCCCGATGTTCTTTGCAACAGTAAGATTAAGTTTAAATTATTTTTAGAAAAAGCCTTGAAGCTTGGGGCTGATTTTGTGGCTACCGGCCACTATGTAAGACTTAAAAAAACCAAAGATAAATTAACATTAATGAAGGGGATAGACGAAAAAAAAGACCAGTCTTACTTTCTTTGGCAGTTAAAGTCATGGCAATTAAAATACTCTCTTTTTCCCCTTGGTTCTCTTAAAAAAACCGAGGTTAGGAAAATAGCTAAAAGACTGGGTCTTCATACGGCGGAAAAGCCTGATTCACAGGGTATTTGTTTTGTTGGCAAACTTCCTTTTTCAGAATTTATAAAAACCTATTTGGGAGAAAAGCCCGGAACGATCGTAGATATGGAAGGAAAAAAACTCGGCAATCATCCCGGCCTTCATTTTTTTACCATTGGCCAAAGAAGGGGGTTGAAACTGCCGGGAGGACCCTATTATGTGATAGGGAAGAAACTGTCTGCCAATATACTGGTAGTGGCGCACATAACACAAGAAAAGGATTGCTGTAGAAAAGAGCTTGTGGCCGGCCAAGCTAATTGGCTGATAGAGCCTAAGAAAGTTTTTTCTTGCCAAGCTTCCGTTCGTTATCAACAAAAACCGGTGGCTGTCAGGGTTTTTATAGAGAAGCGGAAAGTAAGGGTTGTTTTCCGGAAACCTCAAAGATCAATAGCTCCGGGGCAAAGTATTGTATTCTATAAAAAAGATGTTCTTATCGGGGGAGCGATTATTGAGACGTGATTTGATTAGGTTTATTAATCAAAGCGTCTAAACATTGCCATCTTTGCTTTTTGATTTTATAAGGAATGCTGTCTTTTAAAAGTTTGGTGGCCATGGTTTCCGGTCGCGGCGAATACATTGATATATAGGCTTTTTTGAATCCTATTATTTTACACAGACTAACTGTATTTTGAAATTCTTTTTCCGTTTCACCGCAAAAACCTACGATAATATCAGTGGTGAATACCACTCCCCGGACTTTTTTCTTTATCTTTTTAATCAGGTTAATATATTCTTTGGCGGTATACCAGCGGTTCATTTTGCGTAGGATGTTATCATCTCCCGACTGGACAGGTAGATGGATCATACGGGTGATATTTGGATGGCCGGCTATAACATCTATTAGTTCGTCGGAGAAATCCCAAGGATTGGCAGACATAAAATCTATTTTTTCAAATCCGATATTGGCAATGTCTCTAATCAAGTGTGGGAATAAGGTGGGGATTCTGAGCTTCCCCAAATGTTTTACATATACGGGTTTTAATTTACTACCGTCGGCTGTTTGTTTTTTTCTCTTTTCTGAAACCAGATCCGCTCCGTAAGAATTTACATTTTGGCCCAAAAGAGTAATCTTCTTAACGCCTTTTTCTTTTAATTCCCGGCATTCTTGGATTATATCTTCATAAGGACGACTTATTTCTCTTCCTCTTGCGAGCGGAACTATACAAAAAGCGCAAAAATTATTACAGCCGTTTGAAATAGTCACAAAAGCATTGATTTTATCGTGGCGTGGCGCGAACTTTTGATTAAGGCATATTTTCTCCATAGGAATAAATTCATCAACCTCGGGCATGCGTTTTCGTATCTCGTGAAAAAATTTACTGGTTTTACTTTTAGCGGCCAATCCAACCATACAGCCTGTAATTATGATCTTAATATTTTTTTTCTTCTTATATTCGGCTAAATTTTTTACCAGTCCGTAAATTCTGGCTTCTGCCGACTGTCTGACCATACATGTATTAATAACAATATAATCCGCATCCTTGATAGAATGCGCGGGAAGCATTTTTTGTGACAACATAGCTGCTTCAATTTTTTCCGAATCAGCTATATTTTGCTGGCAACCGAAAGTTCTAATAAAATACTTCATATTTTTTTAAGAGATATTTATATTAAAGAGGATTTATATCCAAGTTTTTTCAACATTGTTTGATTTTCCCATTCCCATAGTTTTTTAGCGGCTAAAAAAGCATAAAAATCTTTTCTCCAGACAGGAAATTCCTTAAATTCTATTTCTCCTCTGGTTTCCGACCATTGGTGCCGGCAATATTTAACGCCGTTTAATTTTATTTTATTTCTTCCCCCTTTGCATCTTAGTGTGGCGCCGCACAGAGTACAGTGTTTTCGCTGATCAATTCTTAAAATCCATCTAGTTATCGGCTTCTTTTTCTCTTTCTGGGTAGCAGCCATATAAGCGGCTGTTTGAAGATTATGATCACGATATATGGCTTGTGAAGTTTTAATGTCTAAAATACCGTATTTACCGTCAATAAAAGCGGCGGCGTCTATCGTCCCCGCATAACGTGAACGGTCGTTAACGACCGTTTTTTCTATCATATTGGGCTCAACTTTGATTTTTTTTGCTTCAAAAAATTCTAAAAAAGCCTCAATGGAAGGCTTTACAGAATTTGGTATATTTGCTTTTTTGCCAAGTAATAGATCTTCAACGATGTTATGAACAAGAGTGCCTTCGGCGGCCGATTGTTTCTTAATTATTTCTCCCGCGAAGAAACTGTTTAATTCTCCGTAGAATCTATAAAGGCCGGGATTAGATTTTATATTAATAATTGATGTTACTCTCGGGTACCATATTCCGTTGATGTCATATCCGCATCGTTCTTTGAATTGCATATACTATATATATCTTATTTTCTTTCCCTTTTCAATAAAGAGTGTGGGATTCAAACCAGGATCAAGTTTAGAAACGAAATAATAGATTAAGTTTAAGAAACGACGACGAAAAGGTATTAAGAATTAATACCTTGAGGAGGAGTGACGAAGGAATTGACCCATTATTTCGCTTCCCTTTGGGCGGAAAGAATTCGGGCAATCTTCTTTGTTGCTCGTCGCTTATGTATCCTATGGATACACTACGCTCCTCGCATCTTAAACCTTACCCAAATTCTTTCTGCTAAATTGACTCTGGTTTGAATTCCGCACTCTAACGATATTAATATATTTTTGAGATATACGGGGATGGCCGAGCGCTCTTTACAAAAAAGAAAAAAGAATTTACACTTTTAAATAATTATTGATTTGATTATGAAAATAACCAAAGATTCTAATATAGGCGAGATTATTGCCAATTATCCGGACGCGGCTAAAATAATAACGGGAAAATACAATCTTCATTGTATGGGATGTGTGGCCGCTAATTTTGAAACAATTGAAGCCGGGGCTAAGGCTCATGGTATGGATAACAAACAAATAGAGATGCTGATTAAGGATATTAATGAATATGTCAATTAATCTGATAGAGACAGTGCTTAATAGTTGACGATAAAGTTAGTTTCTGCTATTTTAGATAAAGGCGCTAAGCGCTGTCTTATTTTACTTTTTTTATTTTTAATTTAGAGAAGAATGCCGACAATAAACCAATTGCTTAAAAAAAGCAGAAAAAAAACAAAGAACCGAACCAAATCTCCGGCTCTGGATTTTGGATTTAATATTTTAAAAAATAAGCCGAAAAATTATAACTCCCCATTTAAAAGAGGAGTGTGTCTTAAGGTTTCTACGACAACGCCGAAGAAGCCTAACTCTGCGCTTCGGAAAGTTGCGAGAGTTCGCTTGACTAACGGAATGGAAGTTACCGCTTATATCCCCGGGATGGGGCATAATCTTCAAGAGCATTCCGTGGTTATGATCAGGGGCGGGAGAGTTAAAGACTTGCCGGGAGTCAGATACCATATAGTAAGGGGCGTTTTGGATACGGGTGGCGTGGAGGATAGAAAGCAAAGTAGAAGTAAATACGGAACAAAAAAAGTCAAATCATAACATCATCAATTAATTTAGAGTGTGATTTAATGTGGCGTGCTAAAGAATCAATATGGCTTGCAAGAAAAACATAAAAAAATATATTACACCAGATCCTCTTTACAACAGTATGCTGGTTTCCAAATTCATAAACCATGTTATGAAAAAAGGAAAAAAGACGGTAGCAAGAAAAATTGTTTACGGGGCTTTTGATATTATTAAAGAAAAAACAAAAAAAGAACCCGTAGAAGTTTTTGAGTCAGCTATTAAAAATACTTCTCCTTTTGTTGAGGTTAAATCTAAAAGAGTTGGAGGAGCCACATATCAGGTGCCAAGAGAGGTTAAAGGGAACAGAAAGGTCAGTTTGGCAATACGTTGGATACTTCAAGCGGCCAATCGAAAAAAAGGCAAGGCTATGAAATACAAACTTGCGGAAGAATTAATGGAGGCTGCCAATAACACGGGGTCAGCGGTTAAAAAGAGAGTTGATACGCACAAGATGGCCGAAGCCAACAGGGCTTTTGCTCATTTTGCATGGTAATTTTAACATATTTTATAACATTTAATTATGCGGGGATTGCCTTACTCTTCCCACATAATGTTTGCGGTTTGCCGGTCTTACCAATATGTTTGCGGTAATTTCGTCAAATCCCAGACATTAAAAAATTTTATTATTCTATGCCACGTTTATTCCCTATTGAAAAAACCAGAGACATTGGGATTATAGCACATATTGATGCCGGTAAAACTACGGTTAGTGAGCGCATTTTGTTTTATACCGGTATTTCGCATAAAATTGGTGAGGTCCACGAGGGTCAGGCCATTATGGACTGGATGGAACAGGAAAGAGAGAGAGGTATTACCATAACATCTGCGGCGACTACTTGTTTTTGGACGCCATCTCATCTTGCCAAAGAAAAGAATAATGAGCACAGAATAAATATTATTGATACGCCGGGGCATATTGACTTTACAGCCGAGGTTCAAAGATCTTTAAGAATTTTAGATAGCGCAGTGGTCATTTTTGACGGAGTGGCGGGGGTTGAACCTCAATCAGAGACGGTTTGGCATCAGGCTGATAAATTTGAAGTTCCAAAAATTTGTTTTATTAATAAATTAGACAGAATGGGAGCCGATTTTGAGAAAAGCTTCCAATCTATTGTCCAAAAGCTTACTCCCAATGCAGTTGCTCTCCAACTGCCTGTCGGGGTGGAAGAAAATTTAAAAGGCGTTATTGATCTATTAACCCTTAAAGCTATCCGCTTTGAGGGAGATTTCGGACAAATTATGAAAGAAGAGGAAATCCCCGACGATTTGAAAGATGAAGCCAATAGTTGGAGAGAAAAATTAATGGAGAAGATAGCGGCCGAAGATGAAGAGCTGTTAGAAAAGTATCTGGCAAATAAAGAAATTCCCATTGATAAACTGAGAGAAGTTATAAGAAAAGCTACTATTGAAAATAAAATAATTCCCGTTTTTTGCGGTTCAGCTTTAAAAAATACGGGAGTTCAACTATTACTTGACGCTATAATCCTATATCTTCCGAGCCCTTCGGATTGTCCCGCGATTAAAGGGGTTGAACCGGGGACTGAGAAGGAAATAGAAAGAAAAGCTGATGATAATGAGCCTTTTGCCGCTATGGCTTTTAAGGTTGCCGCTGATCCTTACGTTGGCGCTTTAACATACTTTCGCGTGTATTCGGGCAGTTTGACAAAAGGGTCTTATGTGTTAAACTCAAATACGGGAGAAAAAGAAAGGATTGGGCGGATAATAAGAATGCATTCTGCTGAAAGAGAAGAGGTGGAAGAGGTTTTTGCCGGCGATATAGCCGCAACGGTTGGTCTTAAGAATACGACCACAGGTCATACTTTATGCGATGAATTTAACCCCATTGTTTTGGAAAAAATTGTTTTCCCGGAACCGGTTATTTCTATACGCATTGAACCAAAAACCAAAAACGATCAGGAAAAAATGGGAGTTGCTCTTAAAAAATTATCAGAAGAAGATCCTACTTTTCGTGTAAAAGGCGACCTGGAAACAGGTGAGACCATTATTTCCGGTATGGGCGAATTACATCTTGATATTCTTACCGACAGGATGAAGAGAGAATTTAATGTTGAAGCTAATATTGGCAGGCCCCAAGTAGCCTATAAAGAAGCTATTAAAGAAGAGGCGGCGGCGGAAGCAAAATATGTAAGACAAAGCGGAGGTCGCGGACAGTTCGGTCATGTCTGGATTAGTATAAAACCCATGGAGAAAGGAGAAGGTTTCAAATTTATTAATTCTATAAAAGGAGGGGTTATTCCCAGAGAATTTATCCCAGCGGTAGAAAAAGGAATTAAAGAGGCTATGGATAAAGGAGTGGTGGCAGGTTACCCTTTAGTGGATATAGAGGCGACATTATATGATGGTTCCTATCATGAAGTGGATTCTTCCGAAATCGCATTTAAGATTGCCGGTTCGCAGGCTCTACAAACAGCGGCAAGGAGTGCCAGCCCGGTTTTATTGGAGCCGATTATGAATATGGAGATTGTTACTCCGGAAGAATTCTTTGGCGATACCATTGGTGATCTTAATTCAAGAAGGGGAAAAATTTCCGAGATTCAAGACCGGGTAAATTTAAAAGTTATCAAAGCGAAGATTCCTTTGTCAAAGACATTCGGTTATGCTACCTCTTTGAGGTCTTTAACCGAAGGAAGAGCCACATTTACCATGGAATTTGGTTGCTATGAAGAAGTTCCCGGCAATATTGCCAAAGACATTATAGAGGGAAAACAAAAATAATATTTTATTCAGCCCTGAAAGGGGGAGGGGCGGAAAATATGGATTTAAATGAAATAAAAGCAATAATCAAAGCAGAGGGAGGTAAGTTTATTATAGTGGAAGACGGCAGCCCGACTATAATTGTTATGCCTTTTGAAGAATATAAAAAAGGCTTGAATATTCAGTTGCCCGAGTCCAAAAATACAAAAGAAGATCAAGAAGAAAATTTTTCGGCCGGGGATAAAGCTCCTGAAGAATTGCCGGAAGGATCGTTAAAGATAGAAGATCTTCCATTCTAATTGGCGCAATGAGTAAAAAAGGTTGACTTTAGCTCTAATTTGAATAAAATAAAAAAAGCGAAGTCACAATTAAAAAATATAATTAATATCAGTATTAAATTAACCAAATTAACTGATTAAGCGGTGGAAATATTCGGCTCAATCAATTAGTTGAATTAATTAATTCTAAATATGGCTGAAAAAGAAAAATTTGAAAGAACAAAACCACATGTCAATGTAGGAACAATTGGTCACGTTGATCATGGCAAAACCACTCTTACGGCCGGCATCCTTAATATTTTGGGGCTGAAAGGGAATATGGCTTCAAAAAAAGGAGTAGCGGAAATTGATTCTTCTCCTGAAGAAAAAGCCAGGGGGCTTACTATTTCCGTAACTCATGTTGAGTATGAAACTGACAAGCGTCATTATGCTCATATTGATTGTCCCGGACACGCTGATTATATTAAGAATATGATCACCGGAGCGGCTCAAATGGACGGAGCTATTTTAGTTGTTTCAGCGGCTGATGGCCCTATGCCTCAAACAAGAGAACACGTTCTCTTGGCTAAGCAGGTGGGATTGCCTTCCATAGTGGTTTTTTTGAATAAGTGCGATACTGTCCAAGACCCGGAAATTATTGACTTGGTGGAATCGGAAGTCAGAGAACTTCTGAATAAATATGATTATCCGGGAGACGATATTCCTATAATTCGCGGGTCAGCGCTGAAAGCCGTTGAGGCCACTTCCTTAGAAGACGAGGCGGCCAAGCCCATTCTTGAATTAATGGAAGCTCTTGACAATAATATCGCGGAACCGGTCAGAGAAACAGATAAGCCTTTCTTAATGGCCATTGAAGATGTCTTTTCAATAGAGGGAAGAGGCACGGTCCCAACCGGTAGGATTGAAAGAGGTATTATTCATTCTAATGATGAAGTTGAGATAGTCGGGATGAAAGACACTCAAAAAACAGTGGTGACCAGTGTTGAGATGTTTAATAAAATACTTGATGAAGGAAGAGCCGGAGATAATGTGGGGGTATTGGTCAGAGGCTTGAAAAAAGAGGATATTGAAAGGGGTCAAGTCTTGGCTAAACCGGGGTCTATCACTCCACATACCGAATTTGAAGCGGAAGTTTATATTCTCAATAAAGAGGAAGGAGGCCGTCATACGCCATTCTTCTCCGGTTATAAGCCACAATTTTACTTCCGAACCACTGATGTTACCGGTGATGTAGTATTGCCGGAAGGGACAGAAATGGTTATGCCGGGAGATACTGTTAATTTAAGTATTAAGCTTACCGTTCCTATTGCGCTTGAAGAAAAGCAAAGATTTGCGATCAGAGAAGGCGGAAAAACAGTCGGAGCCGGAGTGGCCACCAAAATAGTTAAATAACATTCAAAGTATTCGCAAGTTGGAGAGATAAACATTTCTCCAACTTCGCATATATATAGAGAAATTTTTCAACAATTAAAGCTCTAAAATAATTTTTACGCATAATGAAAAAGATAGCGGAGGAGGTAAAACAGAAGCTGAGAGTGAAGCTTAAGGCTTATGATCATAAAGTGATTGACAACAGTGCTCGTCAGATTGTTGAGACTGTTTTGCGTTATGGAGGGGAAATTTTAGGGCCTGTGCCTTTACCTACGGAAATTCGCAAATATACTGTTAATCGGTCCTCATTTGTTCATAAAGATAGTAGAGAGCAGTTTGAAATGAGAGTTCACAAAAGACTGATAGATATCTTAAATTCCAACGCCAAGGTCATTGATGCTTTGATGAGCCTTCATTTACCTGCCGGAGTAGAAATTGAAATTAAAATGTAATATATATCGGATTCTAGGGTATAATATAAATATCATTCGCGAGAATATTTAATGATAAAGATATTGTTAATAATGAGTATGTCCGTATTGTGAACAATTTCAAAGTTAATAGCCGTGGTATCAGCCGGGCTATGCCCGGTTTGTTATTAGGTTAAAAAATATGAAATTCATATTAGGAAAAAAAATAGAAATGAGTCAACGTTTTGAAGATGAAGGAACAGTAATTCCGGTAACTTTGGTTAGCGCGGAATCTTGTTTTGTTGCTCAATTGAAAACAAAGGAAAAAGACGGCTATAATTCTGTTCAAATTGGTATTGAAAAAATTATCAAGAAAAATAAATGCGGCAAATCTATGGGTGGAAAACCCTACAGAACATTAAAAGAATTCAGAGGAGATGTCTCAAATTATAAAGTGGGCGATAAAATTGAGGTTTCTATATTTAAGGAAGGAGATGTGGTGAATGTTTCCGGGATTTCAAAAGGTAAAGGGTTCCAGGGAGCTGTAAAGAGATGGGGTTTTGCCGGTCGCGGGGCTTCTCATGGCGTGAAACATGAAGCCAGAACATTAGGTTCTGTTGGCTGTCGTTTCCCCCAAAGAGTCATAAAAGGAAAGAAAATGCCCGGGCAGATGGGGAGAGACAGAACAACGGTAAAAAATTTAAAGATAGTTAAGATTGATAAGGATAATAATATAATGGCGATTAAAGGCGCGATTCCGGGGAGAAGAGGAACTCTTTTAGAAATCAGAGAGATAATTAGATTATAATATTATGAAATATACCGTTCATAATCAACAGGGCAAAGAGATTGGCGCGACTTCACTGCCTAAAACGATTTTTGAAGTCCCAATGAATTCTGACTTGGTCTATCAAGTTGCTGTTTCTCAACAGGCGAACAAAAGAGTGGTTTCCGCTCATGCTAAAACCAAAGGAGAAGTACGAGGCGGAGGCAGAAAGCCATGGCGGCAAAAAGGGACAGGAAGAGCTCGTCACGGATCCATTCGTTCACCGTTATGGCGTGGCGGAGGAGTAACTTTTGGGCCTAGAAATGAAAGAGTTTTCAAAAAGAAGATAAATAAAAAAATGAAGCAAAAGGCTCTTTTGATGGTTCTTTCATCTAAAGTGAAAGACAAAACTTTAATAATATTGGATGATTTACGGATAGCAGATTCAAGAACCAAGGAAGCGGCCGCGCTTTTAAATGCTTTGTCGGCTCATCAACATTCATCTTTGGTTGTTTTTTCTAAGCCGGATCAGGGACTGACAAGAGCTTTCCGCAATATTCCACGAATAAAGACATTATTGGCAAACGGTCTTAATGTATTGTCCTTGCTTTCATATAAATATTTGATCTTGCCAAAAGAAAGTATAAAAATTATTGAAGAAACTTTCACTAAAGAAAATAAAGAAGCTAAAGAAATTAATTAGTTAAACTATGAAAATAGCAGATATTTTTAAAAGAAAACAAGACGCTTTCCCGGAAAAGGATAAGAAAAAGAAAACAGAAAAAATCGTTTCTGACGAAAGGCTCGTTAAGGCAAAAAACCGAAAGGTTGTTTCAAAAAGCAAAAAGCCTGTTGAAACAAAAAAGATTTCAGAAATTTCGGGCACGGCCTGGCGAGTTTTAAGGCCTCCCCATATTACCGAGAAAGCTACTCGCTTATCTGAACAAAAGCAGTATGTATTTAAGGTTTCTCCGGAGGCCAATAAGATAGAGATTAAGAAAGCGATTCAAGATATTTATAAAGTTAATGTTTTAGCGGTGAGAATTATCAATATTCCGCCGAAAAAAAGAAGGCTTGGGAAAACTACGGGATGGAAGCAAGGATACAAAAAAGCTATTGTAAAAATCAAAAAAGATCAGAAGATAGAACTTTTGCCGCGTTAAAATAACATATGAAAAAATACAAGCCAACGACTCCATCAAGAAGAAATATGACCTGTACGGATTATACTGTGCTTACTAAAAAAAAGCCTGAAAAAAAATTGGTGGTTTCTTTGAAAAGAAGAGCCGGAAGAAGCAGGTCAGGGAGAATTACTGTCCGTCATAAAGGAGGAGGTGTAAAAAGGATGTATAGATTGGTGGATTTCGGGCAAAAAAAACTTGATATCCCGGCCAAAGTAATAGCTTTGGAATATGATCCATATAGATACGCTTTTATTGCGCTTTTAGAATATGATGATGGAGAAAAGAAATATATTATTGCTCCGCATGGTTTAAAAATAGGCGATAAAATTATTTATTCCGAAAAAGCTCCTATTTCTCTTGGGAATAGAATGAGACTGGAAAACATTCCGGAAAGCACAATGGTTTACAATGTTGAGATCATACCTGAAGGCGGTGGTAAGCTTGTAAGGGGAGCAGGAACCGGGACAAAAGTTTTAGCGCATGACAGCGGTTATACACAGTTAGAAATGCCCTCAACTGAGATAAGAAGAGTGCCGCAAAAATGTTTTGCTTCAATAGGAACAGTGTCTAATCCTGAACACCGTTATGTTGTGTTGGGGAAGGCAGGGAGATCCAGAAAGATGGGGCGCCGACCGACCGTGAGAGGATCAGCTATGGTCCCCGCGGATCATCCGCATGGAGGAGGAGAAGGAAGGTCTCCTATTGGAATGAAATATCCTAAAACTCCGTGGGGGAAGCCGGCACGAGGCGTAAAAACCAGAAAACGCAAAACATCCAATAAATCCAT
This sequence comes from uncultured bacterium, assembly GCA_965372095.1. GTDB lineage: Bacteria > Patescibacteriota > Minisyncoccia > Minisyncoccales > CBDVAW01 > CBDVAW01. The sequence goes on along the minus strand of CBDVAW010000009.1, from coordinate 9,649 downwards.
TATAAAAAGAAGAAAAATTAAAAAAAGAAAGCGATAAGAATCTTGGTTTAGTAAGAAACAAAAGTCTTGATTTGTTATCGTATAGATATATAATCTTAAATTATGGCCAGAAGTACTAAAAAAGGTCCCTATGTGGACCAAAAATTATTAAAAAAGATTAAGAATTTGAAGTCCGGAGACCAAACAGTCATTAAAACTTGGTCAAGGGCTTGTTCTATCAGCCCTGAAATGGTAGGATTTACTTTCGGGGTGCACAATGGAAAAGAATTCATTTCGGTTAGAGTCGCGGAAGATATGGTGGGGCATAAATTAGGTGAGTTTTCTCCTACTACTAAATTTTTGAGGCATGGAGGAAAAATGCAGAGAGGATTAGAATCCAAGGCCAAAAAATAATATTTTTGATTATTTGATTATTTATGTTAGTAACAGTTAAATTAAATTATTTAAGGATTGCTCCAAGAAAAGTCAGACTGGTTGCTGGTATTATGCGTGGAAAAAAAGTTTCAAAGGTTTTGACTCAGCTTGAATTTTTACCCAAGAGATCATCTTTGCCGTTGAGAAAATTATTACAATCTGCCGTAGCGAACGCTAAAAACAATTTTCAACTGGACGAAAAAAACCTTTCAATTTATAGGATTATGGTGGATGAGGGCCCGAAGCTGAAAAGATGGCGAGCTGCGTCCAGAGGGAGAGGGGTCCCAATACAAAAGAAGACATCACATATTACTTTAATTTTAGAGGGAGAGCCTGAAGATAAAAAGGGAGAACAGTCAGATCTCGTGAAATCGCCCAAATCGGCAAAAACAGAAAAGAAGACCGCGCAAAACAAACCAAGGGTCAAGAAGGAGACTTTTTCCAAAAAGCTCGGGCAAGAAACAAGCGGTAAAAAAATCTTTAGAAGAAAAGCATTTTAATCGCAAGAACCTACCTTCGGCAGAACGCTTGAAATTAAATCCTTTATATATTTTTAATCAAAGTAATTTAATTATAAGAACCTTTCGCTTCGCTCAAGAACCTTGATCCGCTAATGTATAATCATATAATCTTGGAATAAGAACCTTGCCTCCGGCAGAACGCTTGAAATTAAATCCTTTATATATTTTTAATCAAAGTAATTTAATTATAAAACATGGGTCATAAAGTTAATCCTAAAATCTTTAGAATAAGCCATACTACCAATTGGGATTCTCGTTGGCTTGATAGAAAGAAATTTCCAGAATATTTGGAGGAAGACTTTAAGGTGAGAGAATTTTTAACAGCGAAGTTAAAAGACTGTGGAGTAGAAAAAATAGAAATTGAAAGATTCCCCGGTAAAGTTAATATTATCATCAATTCTTCAAGGCCCGGGCTTGTTATTGGAAGGGGAGGAGAAGGGGTTGAAACAATAAAAAAAGAACTGTTAAAAAAGGCTTTTAAAACAAATAATGGAAGAGATATAAAGATTGAGATTAGAGAGGTTAAAAATCCTTGGAGTAAGGCTGAGCTTGCAGGCCAATGGATAGCGCAACAATTGGAAAAAAGACTTCCATACAGAAAGGTAATGAAGCAGGGTCTGGAAAAAATTATGTTAAGTAGAGGGGTTAAGGGAGCAAGAATAGAAATATCAGGAAGACTGGGGGGAGTAGAAATAGCTCGTCGTGATTGGCTTGCCAAGGGACGGCTTCCGAGGCAAACACTGAAAGCAGATATTGATTATGCTGCGAATAGAGCCAATTGTACATATGGAGTATTGGGAGTAAAAACTTGGATTTATAGAGAAGAAGATAAACAAAACGAGTAAATAGATATATTATATATTACGACATATTATGTTAGCGCCAAAAAAAGTTAAACATCGTAAATGGCATAAAGGAAGATCCAAGGGAGTTGAGACACGAGGAACTCAAGTTGCTTTTGGTTTTTATGGCCTTAAAGGATTAGAGGCGAAATGGATTACCGCTCGTCAAATAGAAGCTTCCAGACGCGCCATCATTAGATATTTAAAAAAAGGCGGCAAGTTATGGATTAGAATTTTTCCCTATAAGCCGGTGACATCTAAAGGAACGGAAGTTCCTATGGGCGGCGGAAAAGGAAGTGTGGATCGTTATGTTGCCGCTATTAAGCCGGGCAGAATTATGTTTGAATTGGAAGGAGTAAGCGAAGATCAGGCCAGGGAGGCATTTAAAAAGGCTTCTGCCAAATTACCCATAAAAACCAGATTTATTATACGTTAACTATGAAGATAACAGAAATAAGAAGAAAATCAGCACAAGAACTGCAAAAAGACCTTTATATTAATAGAGAAAAGGTTAGGCAGCTTCGTTTTGATTTGGCCTCCGGGAAGGTGAAGAATGTAAGAGATATACGAAAGATTAGAAGAGAGATTGCAAGGATTATCACTATTATTAAAGAAAAATCAAATATAGCCTAAAAAATATGACCGAAAAAGCCAAAAAAGCAAATACTTCTTTAGATAATCCCAAAAAGACAATTTCACCGAAAAGAAAAAAACAATTAAAAGGTGGTGTGGTGTCGGATAAGGGAGATAAAACGGTGATAGTTGAGGTTCAAAGAATAAAAAAGCATCGTTTGTATAGAAAAAGATACAGGGTTCATAAAAAATATAAGGCGCATGACCAAAAAAATAACTATAAGACGGAAGACAAGGTAATTATACAAGAATGCAGACCTATCAGCAGAGATAAAAGATGGCGCGTAATTTCAAAGATTCAATAAATTTAAATTAAACATGATTCAACCGGAAACCAAACTCAAGGTCGCGGATAACACCGGAGCAAAATTGATTAAGTGTTTTAAGGTTTTGGGCGGTTCTAAAAAGAGATATGCTCAAATCGGAGATATTATAGTCGCTGCGGTCAAGGAAGCGGAACCGAGAAGGCCTGTTAAAAAACATAATGTTGTAAAAGCTGTTATTGTCCGCCAGAAAAAAGCTTTTAAAAGAAAAGACGGTTCATACATTCGTTTTGATGAAAATGCGGCTGTTATTTTAGACGCGAATAAAAATCCGAAGGGAGGAAGAATCTTTGGCCCGATACCAAGGGAAATTAAAGAAAAAGGCTTTAGTAAGATTGCCACATTAGCCCAGGAACTAGTTTAAAACAAAAAACTATGAAAATACGCAAAGAAGACACGGTGCTGGTAATTGCCGGTAAGAATAAAGGGAAAAAGGGCAAAATTCTTATGGTTTTTGCTGATGAAGCCAAAGTTTTGGTGGAAGGAGTTAATTTGGTTAAGCGTCATGTGAAGCCCAAGAAGTCTGGAGAAAAGGGGCAGGTTGTCACAAGGCCGGCTTCTTTACCGGTTTCTAATATTAAATTGGTTTGTCCAAAATGCGGTAAAGCAGCCAGGATTGGATTAAAAGCGAAAGTAAAAGATGAAAAGCAAAAATCCAAAACCAGAATATGTAAAAAGTGTAAGCAAGAAATCTAATTTCATAACATATGTTTCAATTAAAAGAAAAATATAATAAAGAAGTAATTCCTCAAATGAAAGATAGATTTGGATATTCCAGTACAATGGCTGTGCCTAAGATTGAGAAAGTAGTTATTAATATCGGTTTCGGCAGATTAACATCGGGCAAGACCGCAAAGGAGCAAGTAAAAGCGTATAAAGATATTTTAGAAGATCTTGCGTTGATTGCCGGTCAAAAACCCGTTGTGACAAAAGCCAAAAAATCAATTGCCGGGTTTAAGATTCGCGAAGGAATGCCGGTTGGAGCTAAAATTACGCTAAGAAAAGGTAAAATGTATGACTTTTTAGGAAGATTGATTAATGTTACATTGCCGAGATCTCGTGATTTTAGGGGAATCTCCGAAAAATCTTTTGACAAGAACGGGAATTTAACAATAGCCGTGAAAGAACATATTATCTTTCCAGAAGTATCTCCTGAAAGGGCTCAAACTATTTTTAGTTTCGGAATCACCATGTCAACTACAGCTAACAGTAGAGAAGAAGGCATAGCGCTATTGAAATTATTGGGATTTCCTATTAAAGTATAAACATTGTGTTCTGATAGTTGGTTGGACATAGAAAAGCAAAAAAATATGGCGAAGAAATCACAAATTGCCAAATCAAATAAAAAACCAAAATATAGTTCGCGCATTGTTCGCCGTTGTTTTAAATGCGGAAGAAAAAGAGGCTATATGAGAGAATTTAATTTGTGCAGAATTTGTTTTAGAGAAATGGCTAATAAGGGATTGATTCCTGGAATAAAAAAAAGTAGTTGGTAATTTATTACATAATATATGACAGACCCCATAACAGATATGTTAAATAGAATAAGTAACGCTCAAGCCGTTTTACACTCAACGGTTGATGTGCCTTTTTCTAATTTAAAATATGAAATCGCCAAAATATTAGAGCGTCAAGGCTTTTTGGCGGGATTAAAGAAAAAAGGAAGAAAAACCAAAAAAGCAATAGAAATCATACTCAAATATAAAAATCAGGAACCAATAATCAGTGGCTTTAAAAGAATTTCCAAGCCTGGGCAAAGAATTTATGTGTCAGCGAACAAGGTGCGTCTTTCAAGAGGAGGTTTTGGAACGGCAGTTCTTTCTACATCTAAAGGGCTGATGACGGCTAAGGACGCGAAGAAGGCGAGCATGGGAGGAGAGTTCTTATTTGAAATTTGGTAGAAAGTTTATATATAAAAAATAAAATATAAAAGTAATAATTGTATAATATTCAGTTATATCTGCAAAACAAGCGGGTTGCTGAAAAAAAGTATGAGTCGTATTGGTAAACAACCCATTTTAATACCCGAAGGAGTGGAAGTAAAGATAGAAGATAGAATTGTAGTTATTAAAGGTCCAAAAGGCGAGCTTTCTCAAGAATATTGCCCTGAAATTATTGTTGAAACAGATAATAATAATATTATTGTTGCTGTGCGAAAAGAAACAAAAAGGAGCAAGGCCCTATGGGGTCTTACCAGAACTCTTTTGGCCAACAATATAGGAGGAGTCATTAACGGTTATAAAAAAAAGTTGTCTATGATAGGACTTGGTTATAAAGCTCATGTAGAAGGAGAAGATCTTATTTTGCAGGTTGGATTTTCCCATCCGGTAGAAATTAAAAAGATAGCAGGGATAGTATTTGAAGTTGAAAAGAATGTTATCAGCGTTTCAGGTATTGATAAGGCGAAAGTTGGACAAGTAGCGGCAAAAATCAGAAAGATAAAGCCGCCGGAACCATATAAAGGGAAAGGCATTAGATACGAAAACGAGGAAGTCAAAATAAAGGTTGGTAAAAAAGCGGTAGGTTCCGGAGAATAATATATAAAATACATAATACGGAATATGTTAGACAAACAGAAAAAAAGACAGATGAGACATAATAAGATAAGGTCAAAGATATGTGGCACAAATGAAACGCCTCGTTTGTGTGTTTTTCGTTCTAATAAATATATTTATGTCCAATTGATTGATGACGAAAAAGGCAAAATTCTTATTAGCGCATCTGATTTAAGCCAAAAATCCGGAGACAAAACCAAAAACGCAAAATCACAAAACAGAAAAATAACAGAAGCTTTCAATGTTGGCAAGATAGCGGCGCAACAGGCCATTGAAAAAAATATTAAAAAAGTTGTGTTTGACAGGGGAGGATATAAATATCATGGAAGAGTCAAGGCGTTGGCCGATGGTGCCAGAGCGGGCGGACTTCAATTTTAATTTTAATCCAATTAATGTTTAAAAGAAAAAATATAACAAGAACAAGAGAGCCCAAAGATGAATTTGAATCTAAATTGTTAGATTTGGCGAGAGTTACCAGAGTGGCAGCCGGTGGCAGGCGTTTTAGATTTCGCGCGGTAATGGTAATTGGCGATGGCAAAGGAAGAGTCGGATTGGGCGTGGCTAAAGGGTCTGACGTGGCCCAGGCAGTGGAAAAATCTACTCGTTTAGCAAAGAAAAATATTGTTACTGTCCCGATAATTGATGGCAGTATTCCTCATTATGTGGAAGCTAAATTTGGCGCCGCTAAAGTTTTATTAAAACCTCAACGGAAAGGAAGAGGATTAGTTGCGGGTGGAACGGTTAGGGTTATTTGTAACTTGGTCGGCATCAAAAATATTTCTTCCAAAGTAATGGGAAGGAGCACCAATAAGCTCAATAACGCGAGAGCCACGATTGATGCCCTCAAAAAATTAAAAACGTTATAATCCGTTTATCAAGAAAATATGCAGCTACATCAACTTAAACCAATTCATAAGGCTAAGAAAAAAAAGCGGATAGGAAGAGGCGGTAAAAGAGGAACTTATTCCGGCCGTGGGATGAAAGGGCAAAAATCTCGAGCAGGCGCTCGTATGCAGCCTATGATTAGGGAGCTTATTAAAAGGTATCCAAAATTAAGAGGTTATAAATTCAGCGCGCAAGGAACAAGGCCGGCCATTATTAATATTGGAACTATTGAAAAAATATTTTGCGCGGGAGAATCCATTAGCCCTAAAATATTGTTGGAGAAAAAATTGATCCGTAAAGTAAAAGGAAGGATTCCCGATGTAAAAATTTTAGGGAAAGGATTATTAGAAAAAGCGGTAAAAGTTGAGAAATGTGAAGTATCAAACAGTGCAAAAGAAAAGATTGAAAAGGCCGGAGGCACTGTCAGTATAAAACATAAAACATCTTAAGCTCAAATCCCCAAAATCTTATGGAGTGGCTTAATAAAATTGTTCTCATATTTAAAATTAAAGATCTAAGAAAAAAAATACTGTTTATTTTTAGTATTTTTATTATTTTTAGATTAATGGCCAGCATTCCTATTCCTGGGATAGATAAGGGAAATTTAGAAAATTTCTTCAATCAATTTCAAGTGTTTGGGCTGGTTAATGTTTTTACAGGTGGCGCGCTGGAAAAGCTTTCTATTGTGATGCTTGGCTTGGGGCCTTACATTACGGCAGTTATTATTTTGCAATTATTGACTATGATCTTTCCCAAATTGGAAAAGATGTATAAGGAAGAAGGAGAATCAGGCCGTCAAAAATTTAATCAGTATGGAAGAATTGCGACAGTTCCTTTGGCTATGTTACAAGGCTATGGAATGCTTGCCTTGTTGCAACAGCAAAAAGTTATTGAATCTTTGTCCCCAATGTTAATTTTATCATGTCTTTTAACTGTTACGGCAGGAACTTTGATTTTAATGTGGTTGGGAGAATTAATTACGGAAAAAGGCATCGGCAATGGTGTTTCTCTATTAATTTTTGCCGGTATTATTGCTGATTTTCCGTCAAGTATGCGGCAAATGATTATGTCGTGGGACTCTTCTAAGGTTTTCGCTTTTCTAAGTTTTTTTGTTATCGCGTTTATAATAGTAGTAAGTGTAGTTTTAATAAACGAGGCTCGTCGCAATATTCCCGTTACTTATGCTAAAAGGGTGAGAGGAACAAAAGTTTACGGCGGAGCGTCAACATATCTTCCTCTTAATATTAACCCGGCGGGGGTTATCCCTATTATTTTTGCTTTAGCTATTTTGTCTTTCCCCGGAATGATCGCCAATTTTTTCAGTGCGTCAGAGGGTATTATCGGGAGCATGGCTTTATGGATGGGTAATTTTTTCCAAAATCCGTTTTTCTTTGCTATGATGCAATTCTTTTTTGTATTTATGTTTACTTTCTTTTATACGGCTGTTACTTTTGATCCTAAAACTATTTCTTCAAATCTTCAAAAAATGGGTGGATTTGTCCCGGGGATTAGACCCGGTCATTCAACGGCCCATTTTATATATTATGTTTTATATAGAGTTTTGCCGGTTGGGGCGTTGTTTCTAGCCACCATCTCTATTATGCCATCAATTGTCGGAGTAATAACGGGCGTGCAGGGAGTTTTCACTTTCTTGGTTGGCGGAACTGCTTTATTGATTGTAGTGAGCGTGGTGTTGGAAAGTATGAAACAAATAAACGCCCAACTGCAAATGAGGGAATACGAGACTTTTTAATCATTTGATTTTTAATAAAAGAATATTTTAATTTTATAATTCGTAACCCATATATATGGTTAGGAGAAAATTAAATAAACAAATTATAATTCTATTAGGTCCGCCAGGTTCCGGCAAAGGTACCCAAGGAAAGCTTTTATCCGATGAGCTTGATTTATATTATCTTGAGACGAGTAAAATTATTGAAAAAAAGGTAATGAAAGCCAAAAAAGGAGAATATGTAGAGATAGAAGGCCAAAAATATTCATTGATTCAAGAAAGAAAAAATTGGCAAAACGGGAAATTGGTCAGTCCTCCATTAGTTTCTCTTTGGATTAAAGAAAAAATTAATGATTTGACCCAACAAGAAGAGGGAATACTTTTTTCAGGTTCTCCAAGGACTATTTATGAAGGAGAGAAAATCATCCCTTTCTTAAAAGAAATATATGGGATAAAGAACATTAAAGTGGTTATCATTAATTTAAGCGCCGAAAAGTCAATTTGGAGGAATTCTCATCGTAGAATTTGTTCTTTAATGCGTCATCCCATTTTATATAATAAAGAGACTGTCAAATTAAGAAATTGTCCACTGGACGGTTCCAAGCTTATCAAGCGCAAGGGGTTAGACAATCCGGATACTATCAGAATAAGGTTGGATGAATATAAAAAAAGAACACATCCTTTAGTCGGTCTTTTTAAGAAACAAGATCTGGCGTTAGAAGAGATCAATGGGGGGCAAACAGTGGAAAAAGTTTTTAAAGACATATTAATATTTGCGAAGTAATAATGTCTTAACTGAAAATCTTGAAAAAATCATATCGTGTATTTTTTGTACTGTGTTTTAATTTGAACAGCGAAAATTATAAATAATATATGATTCACATAAAAACTCCTGAAGAAATTAAAATAATGGCGGAAAGCGGCAAAATCTTGGCTCTGATAATGGCTAATATTAAAGAGTTGGTCAAACCGGGGATTACCACTGATTATTTAAACAGGGTCGCGGAAGACCTTGTTTTTAAATATGGGGTTAAGCCTGCTTTTAAAGGGTATGGAGGTTTCCCCGATACCGTTTGCGTTTCAATTAATGAAGAAATTGTCCATGGGATTCCATCTGGACGCATTCTAAAAAATGGTGACATTGTTTCTCTTGACTCAGGTGTTATTTATAAAGGATTTTATTCTGATATGGCAATAACATTGCCTGTTGGAGAAATTAATCCTGAAACTAATCGTCTTTTAAAAACAGCTAAAAAAGCCCTCAAGCTAGCTCTTAAAAAGATTCGTCCGGGTAATACTACCGGCGATATAGGCAACACCATCCAAAGATATGTGGAAGATCAAGGCTTTAATGTGGTAAGGAATCTTTGCGGCCATGGGATAGGAAGAGAACTTCATGAAGACCCGGAGATTTTGAATTATGGTAAAAGAAGATCAGGGAATAAACTAATTGAAGGAATGGTAATTTGTCCTGAGCCAATGGTTACAATGGGGCACTGGAAGACTAAATTGTCAGATGACGGTTTTACCTTTCAGACAGCGGATAATTCTCTATCGGCTCATTTTGAACACACTGTAGCGGTAACCGCAAGAGGTTGTCGCATACTAACATCTTTAGAATAGTTTTTTTATTTTTTTTTGTTATAATAAAATTACCTTGAAGAATTTATAATATTGGTTTATTCCAAGATTACATATCCACACCTTAGCGGATCAAGGTTCTTGAGCGAAGCGAAAGGTTCTT
>CBDVAW010000008.1:0-21731 GCA_965372095.1 uncultured bacterium | reverse complement strand
GCTTATACGCCGAAATCCCAAGACTGGCGTTGGTATGACGACCAGAATAATGAAACTCCTTCTAATGCTTTAGCCGCCACCAATACGGCTCCCACCAATATTGCGGATAGCAATATTATAAAATTAAGAATGACCATTAACGAAACAGCCGCTGTGGCGGGTACGGACATTAAAATGAAGATACAATATTCCACTTCTTCTGATTTCTCCGGAAGCGTTAATGACGTAGTGGAAATAGGAAGCTGTGTTACCACTTCTATCTGGTGTTATGGCAACGGGGTTGATAGCGATAATGATCCGATTACTACCATATTATTGGGCGATGCTACGGCTACTTCCACCCATAATGAATCGGGGATCTCTACCTCCAGTTATGACCACGCCACCAGTACGGCGGCAGAATGGGAATTTACCATCAAAGCATCCGGCGCTGCGCAGAACACCACTTATTATTTCCGAGCCTACGACACTACCAGTGACGCAGCCGTCTCTAAGAATGACGGTGAGGCATATCCGAGTTTGGTTACGGAAGGAGCAGCCACATTAACCTTTATTGTTTCAGGCTTGTCGGCCAGCACTGTTACGGAAGGTATTACTACAGATTTTCAAACTACTACCACCAGTATTGATTTTGGTACCCTGACGGTTGGGACGGAGACAGAAGGCGCCCAAAGGTTAACGGTAACAACCAACGCCGCGAGCGGTTATCAGATCTTTATTTATGAAAGGCAAGAATTGCTTGCTGCCGGAGGGGAGTCCATTGATCCGATTAATGCCACTAATTCCAGTCCGGCTGCTTGGCCCGCTGATCCTTCTCCGGGCGGATACGGCTATCATGCCGGGGACGACACCCTATCCGGCGGGTCAACCCGTTTCTTGGTTGACGACAGATATGCTCAATTTGAGACAGAAATGAAAGAAATAGCTTACAGCTCTATAGCAGTTGATTCTGAATCAACCGACATGGTCTTTAAAGTGGAAATTACCAATCAACAAGAAGCGGGAGAATATAGCAGCGAGGTAGTTTATATATGCGTACCCGTATTCAATTGAGTGTTTTATATATTCAATATGGTCGGATCCAGTTGTATGGATCTTAAAACTTGAGAGAGGGAGAATATATGCTACCATATGTTTAGTAATTGAATATTTTAATAGCTTGCTCATCAGATTGTTTATTCAGTTTGGAGGACATTAAATAAATAAGATGGTGATAAGCAAAAAAATGAGAAAAAATTTTATTTTTGGTCTGGGCGTAGTATTTTTACTGCTGTTATCATTTGGCACGGTTGCCGCCGCCCCGGCGGAATATATGGAAGGAGAGATCATCGTTAAATTAAAAGACAATCCGGCAAAAGTGGAATTGGGTTTTGATGGTATCATAAGAACCGGTATAGAATCTATTGATGCTTTAAATTCCAAGAATAGAACGTGGTCTATGGAAAAGATCTTAAAAACAGATCAAAGGCCGGAAAAAACTTTCGGCAAAAGTCATGGTCTTGACAGACTTTATTTATTGAAAATAGCCAAAAACGTCGATATCCATGAGGCGATAAAGAAATTTAATAAAAATATTGATATTGAATATGCAGAGTTGAATTACAAAGTAAATGTGAACTTAACGCCTAATGACCCGAGTTATTCTAAACTGTGGGGCTTGCATAATACGGGTCAGACCGGTGGCATTATTGGTGCGGACATAAATACTCCGGAAGCATGGGATATCCAAACGGGAAACAATAGCGTGGTGATAGCTGTGATTGATACGGGAATTGATTCCGGGCATGAAGATCTGGCGGCGAATATGTGGGTAAATCAAGGAGAAATACCCGGCAATCATAAAGACGACGACGGCAATGGATTTACAGATGACACAAGAGGTTGGGATTTTGCAAATCAAGATAATGATCCGTTTGATGATCATGGACATGGGACTCATTGCGCGGGTACGATAGGAGCTGTTGGCAACAATGGTATCGGCGTGGTCGGTGTCAACTGGGATGTAAAGATCTTGCCAATCAAATTTTTGGACTCAAGCGGGTCCGGATCAACGGCCGGGGCCATTAGTTCGGTTAATTACGCGACTCTTATGGGTGTTGATGTAATGAGCAACAGCTGGGGCGGAGGCGGATTTTCTCAAGCATTGGAAGATGCCATATCAGCCGCTAATGATGCCGGGATATTGTTTGTTGCCGCGGCAGGCAACAGTGGCAGTGATAATGATGTAAATTCTTATTACCCTTCAGGTTACAATGTCCCTAATGTGATCTCTGTGGCCGCTACAGACCATAATGACCAAAAAGCGAGCTTTTCTTGTTATGGCGCCGAGTCGGTAGACATAGGTGCGCCCGGAGTCAATATCTATTCAACCGTTCCAACCGGATCATGTTCGCTATGCAGTGTTTCCGGATATAGATATTTGAACGGGACTTCAATGGCCACTCCGCATGTGGCCGGCGCGGCCGGGCTGATCAAGTCTCAATTTCCGGAGCTTACAAGTGACAGTATAAAAATAAGATTACTTGGTTCAGCGGACTCGATCTCATCTCTGGAGGGGATAACAACAACCGGCGGGAGACTGAATGTTTACCATAGTTTGGAAACAGATCGTGTTAATCCTTCCGCAGTTGTTGATCTCGCGGCGAGCAGTTCCACCTTCCATTCTATTTTATTGAACTGGACGGCAACCGGTGATGACGGTGATATCGGTGTGGCAAGTTATTATGATATTAGATATTCCACTTTGCCCATTACCGATGAAAATTGGGAAACGGCGAATAAGGTGGTTGGAGAACCAAAACCTCAATCTTCTGGTTCGGTAGAAACCTTTACAGCAACAAAATTATCATATGATACAACTTATTATTTTGCATTAAGGGTTATTGATAATGTTGGCAACTTTTCAGAGTTGTCAAATATGGCTCTTGAAGCTACGACAATACCGATCACAGTTTTTGAAGACGATATGGAAAGCGGAATAAACGGGTGGACTCACTCGGGAGCACATGACAACTGGGAATTGGGCGAGCCTGCGTCGGGTCCCGGATATGCTTATTCAGGGTCTGATGTATGGGCCACCAATCTTAACAGAAAATACGGCAGGAACAATATGAATGCGGGTTTATTGTCGCCTTCTGTCAATTTGACCGGAGTCAGGTCGACACAGTTAACGTTTCAGCATTATTATCATACGGAGAGTTATTATGATGGGGGCATTGTTGAGATATCAGACAGCGAAGGTGTTACATGGGTGCAAATAACTCCTGTTGGCGGGTATCCGGGAAATGCTTTGTCTTCCGGTAATCCATTGGGGTCGGTGCCGGCTTATAGCGGTTGTTCCGGGAATGAGTGGCATCAAGCAACATTTGATATTTCAGATTATGACGGAAGCGGCAATATAAGTGTCAGGTTTAGATTTGGAACGGATTATTCCGTTAATGATTATCCCGGCTGGTATATTGACGATGTAGCCATTCTGGGAGAACCGGAAGGGCCGCAGCCTCCTGTCGCAGATGCCGGTTCGAACCAAGAAGTAGGCGACGCGGACAATGATGGCATGGAAAGTGTGATCTTGGACGGCTCAAAATCTAACGATCCCGACGGCGGCATAGCTTCTTATATATGGACGGAAAAGAGTGTGTTGTTAAGTGAAGAGATAACATTTGCGCGTTGCTTCAGTATAGGCCGGCATGTTGTAACATTAACAGTTATCGACGACGATGGGCTGGAGCACAGTGATGATGTTGTGATTACTGTTAATCCGAATCAGCCTCCTGTCGCAGATGCCGGTTCGAGTCGGACGGTCATTATCAACGAAACGCTCACTTTTGACGGTTCCGCGTCCGACGATCCTGACGGAACGATAGTCTCGTATAATTGGAAATTTGGAGATGGCTCTGTTTCCAGCGGCATAAATGCGACTCATACTTATTTCGCGACAGGAACATATGAAGTCATTCTTACGGTAACCGACAACGGAGGTTTTGCAGATTCGGACATTATAATGGTAACCGTTAAAAAAGAAGCAACAGCAGGAGTCGTTATTACTCAACATGTCGTAAAAAGTAGATGGGACAAAAGAAACGCAATGGGCATAATCGAAGCGCAGGTAAGCTTTACCGTTATGCAAGGGTCAGTAAGTCAGCTTATATTTAAAGAAATTACGGATGGAATAGGTAATTGGGGGTTAGGTGGCTCCGAGGTTGCTGTGAAGATCAATCTCGACAGATATGTATGGGATCTGACAATTGATGCTGATAATAATATCGTTATAGACTTTGGGGCTAACGGGGTGACTTTAAGTGCCGGAGATATAGTTCAAATAAACAAGATCAAACTGATCAATGACCAGACTGGTAGTCATTCTCTAGTGTGTCAAACGTTGACAGACGACATAGAACTGGCAACAGATACGGTACTTTTTAGTCTGTAAAGATCTGACACAGACCATATCCCTATTGGTAGTTAAATAAAATTGGTCAGTAGTAATATTTGAGATATTAAAACATTTTATGGTCAATTTTTTTTGGCGAAGGAAGAAAACTTTAATAGTAATGATAATTGCCGTGATTTTGACCACGGCGGGGATTAAGGCCAGTGATCGGGTTATGGATCTTGCCGCTTCCGTGGGAGGCAAAGGTTCTTCAAGCAGCCAATGCCCCCAAGATATGGTTTTTATCAGCTCTGAAAACGGAGGATTTTGTATTGATAAATATGAAGCCTCCGCCGGGTCTGATTGCGCTTATTCTAATCCTATTGACCAAACTCAAACTCGGACAAATCTTAATAATTCTGAATGCGCGCCGGTTTCAGCGGTGGGGGTCGTCCCTTGGAGAAATATCTCTCAAGACCAAGCGGTTATGGCTTGCGCCAAGGTTGGCAAGAGATTGCCTACCAACGAAGAGTGGTTCCAAGCTTCTTTAGGGACTCCGGATCCGGCTTCTTCTTGGGGGTCGGAAGATTGCCATGTGTCTAATAATTGGGCGGATCAGCCCGGACTTTCCGGTTCGGGAAGCAAGTGTGTTTCTTCGGCCGGTGTTTACGATATGATTGGCAATGTTTGGGAATGGGCCAGCGGGGCGGCTATTGACGGTAATTGGGATGGAAGGTCATTGCCCGAAGAAGGGTTTGTTGATGGCACAGATGGTCAGAGTCTTCCGGGTCAAACCAATCCCGACATTTCCAATCCAAATTATAATGAAGATTATTTCTGGATTCATCGGGACGGAATTCGCGGTTTTCTTCGCGGCGGTTATTGGAATAATAAATCCGACGCGGGGCAATATTCGGTCTATCTGGTTTTTCCTCCTTCTCAAGCGGGAGCGGCAGTGGGATTTAGATGCGTGAAGTAATATTATGAAATTTTTAATTAATAAATATGGCATATATTCAAAAATCAAAATTTCTAAGATTGTTGGTAACGAGATTGACAATTTAGCGGTAAAAAGTTTTCCACAGGTCATTTTATTGACAGGGTGTTATAATAAAATCACTTAATAAATTATTGCGTAGAAGCTATAAATTTTTAAGCAGATAATAAATAAGTTTAAGTTATAATAAATATGGCTTATATCCAAAAATCAAAATTTTTAAGATTGTTAATAACAGGATTAACGATTTTAACGTTAGTGTTAAGTGTTTCAACGATAATCCGTCCCGTTGCGGCGGGCACGCTGACTAACGCCAGCGATACCATAGAAGATTCCGATTTAAATATTACGAACGTAGAACATCTTATTGATTTTGTTGCCGCGACCACGGTGGGACCCGGAGGTTCAATAGTGGTTACTTTTGAGTCGGGTATTACGGTTGACGCGGCCAGTACCAGTATCACAATAGCAACTTCAAGCGTTAAATCGGGGGCGACGGGCTTACCGGTTGGGGGTGCGGTGTCTTATGTGACAGGTCAATCTATTGTCTTGGATTTATACGCCACAATAACCGCCGCCACGCAATACGGTTTTAGAATTACAGCGGGGATTGACAATCCTTCTGCTGTCGGGAGTAAGACAGTTACAATTAAAAGCAATAGCGCGGATAGCAATGGAAACAGTGAAGTGCCTTCCACGGGTACGGATGTTGACGAGGCTGAAATAAGAGTGGCTTTCGTGGACGATGTGACAGTTACCGCCACGGTTGGATCCACTTTGACTTTTGTAATATCTCCCGTAGCTTCATCACAATCTATAAAAGGACTCAGCACCACTGTCTCTTCCACCACTACCACTATTCCGTTTTTAACCCTGACGGTTGACACGCCTGCCATAGCTGCGCAGACTCTGTCTGTTATTACCAACGCAGATGATGGATATACGGTCACATTGGAACAAACACAAAACTTAACCAGTGCCGGGGGAGCGGATATTGATTGTCTGGATGACGGGTCTTGTCTTAATGCTTCAGGCACTTACGCGGTATGGTCTTCACCCGCGGCAACATTGGGTTCGGAAGCCACTTACGGACATTTTGGATTTACGACTGAAGATAATACTTTGGGAGGTGGTTGCACGGATGACGAATTCAGCACTAATAAATGGGGAGGTCTTTCAGGCTCTACGTCGGACGAAGTGATGTGCCACGATGGTCCGGCTGACGGCAGCACAGAAGACGAAGGGCTGGTAAAAGTCGGTTTCCAAGTAGAAGTTTCAGCTTTACAGGAAGCGGGCGACTATACAAACGCTTTAACCTATATTTGTACTCCAACCTATTAGTCAAGCCAATTGGAAAATATTGAGATATTGGCCGTATTCTTTTTGCAAAGGACAAGAGCTTCCATAACAGTTTTAGTTATGGAAGTTTTTATTCCAAGACTATATATCCACACCTTAGCGGATCAAGGTTCTTGAGCAAAGCGAAAGGTTCTTATTCCAAGACTATATGATTATACCTTAGTGGATCAAGGTTCTTGAGCAAAGCGAAAGGTTTTTATTCCAAGACTATATGATTATACATTAGCGGATCAAGGCTATTAAGACGAGAATAATTCACATTAAATAATAAATATAGAACATCATATTATGCAAAAAACACTGAACATTCATCATTTAGCTATTTTTGTTTTTATTGCTGCTATTTTTTGTTTATTGCCTGTTTATTCCGCTTTTGCTCAAGGAGCGGGAATTACAATTTCTCCCATCAGGTTTGAAGAATTGGTGGATCCCGGAGAAACTTTAAATAAGAGTATCAGAATTACCAATATTTCTGACAGCCCCAGGACTTTTTATGTTTATTTGCGCGATTTTAAAGCGGCTGCTAATGAGGACGGCAAACCGGAACTTATTCTGCCGGGTTCGGAGCAAGGTTTTTTTATGGCTTCGTGGATTAAATTTCCAAACAATGGTACTTATCTTGAACCCGGAGAAGAAAAAGAAGTTCCTTTTACCGTTGAAGTGCCTTCGGAAATCGGGCCGGGCGGATATTACGGCGGCATATTTTTAGGAACCGAACCTCCGGAGATCAGAGGACAGAGCGGAATTGGGATCGCGCAACAAACAGGAACCCTTATCTTATTACAGGTTAGCGGTGATATTATTGAAGAGGCAATGATTAGAGAATTTAGTGTTGACAAAGATTTTTACAGCGTTCCTTTTGAAGTAATATTTCTTACCCGCATAGATAATAAGAGCAATGTCCATATTAAGCCCCATGGGACTATTGAGATCTTTAATATGGGAGGCGAGAGAGTGGAGGTTTTAAGAATTAATGATAGCGGGTCTAATATTTTACCCGCTTCTATCAGGCGTTTTGTAAGTAACTGGGAGGGAGATAAAGGATTTGGACGCTATAAAGCCCAACTGGCATTAAGTTACGGAACTTCAGTTGAGCTGGGGGGGGAAGGGAAAAAAACTATTTCCAGTGTTTTATATTTTTGGATCATTCCTTGGCGAACTATTATTCTTGGGCTGATAGGGCTAGTCTTTATCGCGGCTCTCTTGGTTCTCGGACTTAAAATTTATAAAAATCGGGCGATTAAGAAAGCTATGGGAGAAGCCGGTCTGGGACGAATAAGATATACGAGGAAATATAAATATCCATCACCATTTTTACATCTCGGCTTATTTATTATTGTTCTGTTGTTTTTGATTTTCATTTTAATCGGAGGAGTGATTTTTTTCTTGTTCTTTTAGGTAATAATTTAACAGGCATAATATTAATGGCAATCCAAAATATCACAATAAGTATTTTACTGTTCTTCGCCGGGTTTCTTTTTGTCCCGGATTGCCTTGCCATTCATCAAGAAACCGAAAGTATTATTGTCACGCCTATTATTATTGACACCAAGGCCGAGGCCAGAGATATTCTTGAATTTGAGATTAAAATTTCTAATCCAAAGAATTCCAAGGTTGATATTTATCCCATTGTCAACGACATTTTAACTGAAGAAGGCAAGCAAGAGTTCTTAGATCCTTCTTTAATGGATAAAAGTATTTCTTTGGCTCGCTGGATAAAGATCAGTAGAGGAATTATTGAGCTTGGTCCCGGAGAAGAAAAAATAATTCCTTTAAAGATAGAAGTCAATCTTTATGCCAGGCCGGGGAAATATTATGCGGCTATTACTTTCGCCGAAGGGTCCAATAGGGATATGGCGGAGTCACAGCAACTGCTCGCCGGCCAATCGGAGCTTAGAATTAACTTAGAGGTGGAAGAGCATATTATAGAAAAAGCCCAAATCAAGCAATTCGGCGTTAATAAAAATATTTTTTTAAAACCGCCGGTTAAATTCTTTTTAGAAATAGAGAATATCGGCAATAGAGAGATAACCCCCCAAGGATTTATCAGTATTTACAATCGTCAGGGAGAGGAGAGAAAAACATTGGACATTAATCAGCTTCAAAACAATATTTTGCCGGCCAACAGCGACAGTTTTGAAAATTACTGGCTGGAAAAAGGAAGCTTTGGCCGATATAAAGCTGTTTTAATAATGGAATATGGTAATTATGGGAAAAGAGATCTTCAGGATACCATTTACTTTTGGATCGTGCCTTGGCCGATTCTAATTTTCGGCGCCGGGGGACTGTTAGTTTTTCTTCTGGCTTTAATTTTTATTATTCTTAAAAGTTTTTATTCCAAGAATACATATCCACACCTTAGCGGATCAAGGTCCTTGAGCGAAGCGAAAGATTCTCATCCCAAGCCTTCTCAAAAGATTCACCGAATTAATAAAGTCGTGGATTTAAGGAGGCCGGAGGGTTAATCAATTAATTTTAGGAGTTAATATTAATATATGAAAAAAAGAAATTATAAGAAATTTTTTATTAATATTATATTGGCAATATCATTATTGACATTTTTTAATGTTGCATCAGCTTCGGCTCAATCCTCGGACGGGCTTGCTTTAACCATTACTCCTCCATTGATTAAAATCAATATGAGTCCGGGCGAGTCGTGGTCAAGTTTTGTAAAGATAGTTAATATTAACCCATATCCTATTACGGTATATGCTTCTGTTCGTGATTTTAGGTCAAAGGATGGAAGAAATGTTGATTTTCTTAAAGAAGAAGAGATTACAGAGGGGCAAAGTTTTTTACTTAGTCGTTGGATAGAAGTCTCTCAAGATCCGATAGAAGTTCCCGTTCAACAAAGTGTTGAAGTGCCTTTTACCATTAGAACCCCCGTTGATGCCGAGCCGGGGGGGCATTATGCGGCTATTTTAATAGGTACTAAGCCTCTTGCGGGGAATCAAGAAGGGTCGTTTATTTCCGTATCCAGCTTGGTAGCTTCTTTAATAATGCTCAATGTCCAAGGAGATATCGTAGAAGAGGGTCGGATAAGGGAATTCTCCACAGAAAAAGGATTTTACGAAAAGCCGGAGATTGATTTTAGTGTTGTTTTTGAAAATACCGGTAATGTTCATCTCCAGCCCAAAGGGGAAATTAAAATTTATAATTTTCTCGGCAAAGAAAGAGGGACAATACCTATTAATCAAAAAACCCATTTTGGCAATGTTTTGCCTCAAAGCGCCAGAAAGTGGACTTTTGAATGGAAAGGAGAACGCGGCTTTTCCGAAATGGGAAAATATAAAGCTGAATTGGTCTTGGTATATGGCGAGGAGGCGCATACTACTATTGTAAGGACTCTTTATTTTTGGGTAGTTCCCATAAAGCCGGCCTTAGGAATTATAGGAGGGCTTGGCTTGTTGATATTCTTGATCATATTAGGTCTCCGTTCTTATATTAAAAGAGCGGTAACTATCGCTCAAAAAGATGCCGGATTAGATGCCCCCGTGCGGATAAAACTAAAGCCAAAAGACTTAACAGGACCTCTGGCTGAAGCGGTCATTGACTTGAGAGAGGCGGCTTTCTTAAATAAAAAAGATAAGCCGGAGAATTCTACTAAACCGTTTCCGTGGAAAAAATATTTCAACATCATTGTTTGCATATTGGCGTTTATCATATTGATCGTGAGCGCGATATTTTATTTTAAAGACCTTTTACAGAAGGAGAAAAGTTTTGAAATAATAATTTCAGAGCAAGAAAGCAGGGAATATATTGTTTCTGGCGAATAATAGTCTAATACTTAAAAACTCGCTTAAAAACTTAGTTTTTAAGCGAGTTGTTTTACTTTCTTAAGTCTTGTTTTCTGTGTTAAAATAAAAATAGTAAAAGTTTTGCGTAATTTGGCCGGCGGAGGGTGGTTGGAATTATATGAAAAGAATAATTGTTTTGCCGATAATTTTTATTATTTTTATTGTATCTATTTTTGAGTTTGCGATTGAAACAATAATTGAAAATAGCGGACTTTCAACTGTTTGGGCTGCTACGGAGACAGAAGTATTTATTGGAGTGCCATCCAATACTTATAATGATTTGGCGCAACAGCTAAAAGAAAAAGAGCTCATACTTTCAGAAAGAGAAGGATTAATACGGGAAAAAGAATCAAAGCTAATAGCGGGAGGTATTTTTAACGAAGACAAAATTCCTTTAGCATTATTATTTGGAGCATTGGCACTGACCACCTTGGTTTCTTCAAATTTTTATTTCAAAAGAAAAAAAGAGAAAAATTCTTTAACTTTGGAGAAATGTCAAAAAATTTGCGCTGATTCTGAAATAAAGTCTTTTGGAGGGTATATGACAACGATGACCCATAAATCTCCTCAAAAAACGGAGTATGATATTGGCAGGTTTGGAGAGAATGTTATTGAATTTGTTAGAAGGATCCCCAGGGATTCCGTTTCCGATTCCTTAACAGAACAATTGATAAAAACCGGGACAAGAGCGGGTGCCTATTATTGCGGAGCGGAAAGAGCTTTGTCTCAAAAAGAATTTCTGATTAAAATTAAAAATTGTGAAAGAGAAATGAGGGAAACGCGCCATTGGCTTAGAATGCTGGTGAAGGCCAGGCCGTTTCTTAAAGACCCGGCAAGAATTTTATGGTACGAATCTCAAGAATTAAGTTCTGTCTTAATATTTACAATCAATGAATCTGAAGAAAGACATAAGTATTCCGATTATGGCAAAAAAACTATTTAAAAAGATAATTATTATTTCCATTTTATGTTTGACCTTTGCCATGGTTTTTGTGTGGGCGGTTTTTAATATTACGCCTTTAAAAATTACCCAATATTTAGGAACCCAACTTGCTTCTGTCGTAGGAATTTCTACAAGTGTTCCATCTAATCCTTTCAGCGAATTAGCCCGGCAACTTCAAGAAAAAGAATATCTTTTGGAAAACAAGGAAAAACAATTGGAAGTGAAAGAAGAAGAACTGCTCCAGGAAAGTTTTTTAGACAGGTACTGGCCCTTGTTCTTAATTTTAACAGGAGGGATATTGCTCATTCTTATTTTAATTAATTTTTATTTTGACCACAGAAGAAAAAAGTTTTTTCGTAAAATATTATAGAATTTGGATAACAAGGGACATATATAAAAAAGATAGATATTAAAATGAGTTTTTTTAGAAAATATTTTTATTTTCCCGGGATTTTATTAACGGTTATTTCTTTGTTTTTGTTTTCCAATAATAGTTATGCCGTGCCTTTGTTAGATAAAGTCAGTGATACGATTTCTACTTCTCGGAGAAGTATTTTAGCCGACCATACTATCCGTTTTACGCTTACCAATGCTATCCCGGCTTCGGGCAAGATTATTATTACTCCCGAAACCGGCAGTTTTAATATTGTGGATACTCTGGATCATACGGATATAGACGTAACGGTTGGGGGTATTGACCTTTCTCTATTAAGCATCCCGGGCAGCGGCGCGGAAAGCGCCTTGGGAGTTTCGGTTGTTTCGGGTGATAGCGGGAATATAACAATTATATTAAATGATACGGACGCCTTTGCCACAAATTCAGACATTGTTATAACAATAGGAAGTGATGCCGATTATGAACACACGGGGTACAGCTCCATAGTTAATCCTTTTATGGTTGGCAGTTATAAAATTGGGATAGAAACACAAGATTCGTCGTCAATAATTATCAATAAACATGAAGCAATGGTTGCTATTATGCAGAGGATTGATGTTACCGGGACAACGGCTGATACGATTTTGCCCGTTATAACACTTGTTGGCGATAGCGTGATAAGTATTAATACCGGCGATGTTTATAACGATGATGGCGCTACGGCTTTGGATAATATAGATGGCGACATAACAAACGATATTGTCACCGTGGATCCGGTGGATACCGGCGCGGCAGGTATTTATTATGTAACTTATAATGTTTCTGATTCTGCCGGCAACGCGGCGGAAGAAGTTACCAGAATAGTTGTTGTCAGCCAAAGAGCCGGCGGCGGAGCGGTTGTTATTATTCCCGTTGGTCCCACAAAAGTAATTTTACAAGGTAAAGCTTATCCCAATGCCCCTATTACGGTTCTAAAAGACGGGCAAGTGGTTGACCTTATTCAAGCCGATAAAATGGCTAATTTCAAATCGGAAATTACGGATGTCAAAGGAAATGAAACCTATACTTTCGGGCTTTGGGCCGTAGATAAAAATAATATAAGGTCCATTACTTTTAATTTTACGACCTATGTGGCCATAGGCAAAACAACGGTTATCTCCAATATTTTTATCCCGCCTACCATATATCTTGAAAAAGACATTATCCCAAGAGGAGAGGTCGTGGAAATTATAGGGCAGACCGTCCCTGAAAGCGAAGTAACGGTTCATATTAATTCTGATCCCATAATAGAAAAAACTCCGGCTGATAACGAAGGTGACTGGGAATATTCAATGGATACGGGGATATTGGAAGAAGGTTCTCATAGCGCCAAAGCCAACGCGCTTGACCCCGGCGGGGTAATGAGCAGTTTTTCCAAAACACTTTTTTTTGTGGTTACCGAAAAAGAAGTTTTTTTATGTCGGGGAGCTGACTTGAATTTTGACAACAGAGTGGATTTGGTGGATTTCAGTATTTTACTCTTCTTCTGGGGTTCTATTAATCCTTCTAATCCTTGCGTTGATATAAACCAAGACGGAGCAATAGATTTAATTGACTTCAGTATTATGATGTATGAGTGGACCGGATAATTGCGTATCTAATATGCAGATTTTAATGTTTAACGCCAATAATCATTACTAAACAAAAAAATGGCAAGATTAATAAATAAAACGCGGAAATATTTTATATCCCATATTTTTATTGCGGCTTTTTTGTTCTTTACTTTTATTCCGGGAGCAATGGCGTCGGTTTTATTTTTAAGTCCTCAAACAGGCGAGCTTTATACGGGGGATACTTTTATTGTTGAAATAAAATTGGACGCTCAAAAAGAGAATATAAATGCCATTGAGGCCGATATGGTTTTCCCCCCGGAGATATTGGAGGCCGTAGATATAAACATAGGTGGTTCTATTTTGAGCCATTGGATTGAATATCCGGATTTTTCAAACCAAAAAGGACTTATTTCCTTGTCCGGAGGGCTTCCTTTCCCCGGGTTTAACGGGGACAACGGATTGTTGGCTTCTGTAACTTTTAAAACTAAAAAACAAGGAGAGGCAATTATTGCTTTCCAAGACTCTTCCCAAATTCTTTTGAATGATGGGCAGGGAGGCAAAGCGTCTTTAGCCTTGTCCGGAGGGCATTATAAAATTAATTCTATTCCGGAAAAATTGCCAAAGATTTTTTCTTCCACTCATCCCGACCCTGCCAAATGGTATTCCCAAAATACTTTAAAGATTACCTGGTCTAAATTGGATACGGCCATATACAGTTATATTTTAGACAGATATGCTTTTACAGTGCCTGATGAATATCCGGAAGATCCGGGAACATCTAAAGCTTATTCGGACATAGGAGAAGGAGTCTGGTATTTTCATCTTAAAACAAAATATCAGGGGGAATGGCTAACTCCCGCGCATTTTAGAATTCAAATAGATACCGAACCTCCCTTATCTTTTGAGCCGCGGATCAGTCAGTCGGATTCTGTTGCCGGCGGACAGCATTTTATTTCTTTTAATGCTATTGATAAAACTTCAGGCGTGGATTATTACGAGGTTTCAGAAAAAGAAGGGCATTGGGTTATTGCGCAAAGTCCATATATTCTAAAAAGTAAAGAAATTGACGAATATTTTATTAGAATAAAAGCAATAGACAAGGCTGGGAATCTTCAAGAAGAATTTATTTCTTATGCCGCTCCGACCATCCACAAAAAAAACCTTTTCTTGCGGCTGTTGGGAATGTCGGTTTTACTGCTGATAATATGTGTTGTGATAATAATATATATTCTTAGAAAGAAGAGAATAGAGAAAAATCTTCGCAAGAAACGCAAAATGTCGGAGAAATAAAATCAGAGAGTGTTAAAGAGAAACGATATTTGGAAGAAAGAGAGATAATGGTTGAAGAAAAACAATATACACATACGTTGCCAATATTATTTTCAATATTTATTTCACAATGGAGAAAAAAATTCAAACTGTAATCCTTTTTACCATAATTACCGGTTTTCTTTTTGGGTGGGCAAATTACAGCTGCGCTGCCGGCGCTATGCTTTATTTGTCGCCGGAGAAAAACACTTATATGGTAGGAGAAGAGTTTTCAGTTGCAATAAAAATTGATTCCGGGGCAACGGAGATTAATGCGGCGGAGGCTGTTCTTAGCTATTCCTCTGATAGATTATCCATTAAAAGAATTTCAAAAAGCGGTTCACTTTTTACTTTATGGGTTCAAGAACCTTTCTTTTCTTCGCGCAGTATCACTTTTGGAGGAGGAGCGCCTAACGGGTTCAGTGGAGTCGGCAAGATAATAACGGTTGTTTTTCAGGCAAAGGCGGAAGGAACGGCAACGGTTGATTTTTTAAATAAAACCAGAATTCTTGCCAACGACGGTAGCGGGACTGATGTCTTTGCCGGTTCTTCAGGGGGGATATATATAATAAAAAAAGATGAAAGACCGCTCCCGGCAGAAGGAGAAGTTCCTTTTTCTCCGGAAGTTTATTCTCTTACCCACTCCGACTCTGAAAAATGGTATAGCAATGACAGCCCCCGGCTCAATTGGTTTTTACCTTCGGATATTATAGAAATGGCATTTACTCTTGATAAAAATCCTTCCGTTGTTGTTTCAGATATTACCGGAGATCTTTTTGATTCCAAGCTTTATCAAGACATCAAGGACGGTATTTGGTATTTTCATATAAAGTTTAAGAATAAGTATGGCTGGAGCGATTCTACACATTACAAGGTTCAAACAGATGTTACGCCTCCTTTGCCGTTTGATGTGACCGTGATAGAAGGTGAAGAAACCACCAATCTTCGTCCGACCCTTTTATTTAAGGCGGAAGACGAGGATTCGGGTATAGATTATTATAAAATTAAAATAGATAGCGGGGATTTCCAAAAAATTGCCGTGTCAGAAGACAATCTTTATCAAATACAACATCAAGAACTCGGCCTCCATCTTATTGAGGTCAAGGCGGTAGATAAGGCGGGCAACAGCACGGAAAGCTGGTGCCAGGTGCTCATTAAACAAGAACGGGAATTTTGGCAGAACCTTGGTTTTTGGCAGGCGATGTTGTGGTCTTTGATCCTTCTCTTATTGATTATTCTCCTTCTTTTTCTCATTCTGCTCGGGAGGCGGAAGAAAGAAAAGGGCTCTATTAAAAAAGTCAAAAAAGAAGTAGCTGAAGTAGAAGAGGAAGTAACCAAAAGTTTCGGCCTCTTAAGGCAGAATATTGAAAAAATGCTTGAAGAACTGGAAACAACCAAACCCGGGAAAAAGCCAACTGAACAAGAACAAATACTCAAAGAAAAATTAAAGGTAATATTATTGCCGCCGTCACAGATTGAAGAAATAAAAAACAAGAGGATTAGATTAACGGATGAGAAAAACGAAATAGCGGGATTACTGAACACGGTTGTTCTAAAAGAACAAGAAATAGAAATAGAGGCGAGGCTTTTTGAAAATAGAGAGAAAGCAGCTGCTTCTTCCGCGGAGAAAAGAAAGATAGAGCAAGAAAGATGGGAAACATCAAAAAGAAGGAGAAAAATAGAGGAGCAGAGATGGGAGTTGGAGGAAAGTCAACAAGATATTGATATCAGGATTAAAAGAGTTTTAGCGAAAGAAAGAGAAATGTTTTTTAAAGAAAAAGAGGCTGAAAAAATTGTCCAAGAGAAAAATCTTATTGATAAAGCGCTTGAAAAGATAAAAGAAAATATGGAGCCGTTAGAAATACAGAGAAAAAAATTAATAAATAGAAGAAATCAATTGGTTAAAATTTTAGATATGACATATGTTGTAAGGAAAAAAATGGAAGAAAACAAACAGTTTGTGAAAAGCGAAGAATTAAAAGATGCAGGGACGGAAAGCCAAGAACCAGAAGCAGAAAAGGAATTAAGAGAGGAGCTTAATAAAACAGAAGGAAGCATTAAAAAGGAGATAGAGGACGTGGAAAGGGAGCTGGATAAATTCTAATCTTGCCCTTTGGGGCGTGTTTTGCTATAAAGTATAAAGAAAATATGGCTGTTCCCAAAAAAGTTGTCAATTTTTTAGAAAAAACCGGAATAAAGTATAAAGAACTTGAACATAGGATTGTCTATACCGCTTATGATAAAGCGGCTACTTTAAAAAAGCCGATTAAAATAATCGGTAAGACTTTGATAATAAAGACAGACAGAGATTATATTGTTGTTTTATTGCCGGCGGACAAAATATTAAATAATGTAAAGTTTAAGAAAGCGGTTAACGAGTGGCGCAAAAAACAGGGATTAAAAATCGCAAAATCCGTTGGCTTTGCGAAAGAGGCTTGGATGAAGAAAAATTTAAAAGGAATCAAAGTTGGCGCTACGCCTCCAATCGGAATATTATGGAAACTCCCGACTTTTGTTGACAAGGCTTTTCTAAATAATTCGCAGATTATAATCAACACCGGCGATTATAAATATTCCTTTGAGATTAATACCGCCCAATTTAAAAAACTGATCCCGGATTTAATTATTAACAGTTTCACTAAAGCTAAAAAAATAAAGAAAGTAAAAATAATTAAGAAAAGCAAAAAAACCAAGCCGAAAGTAAAAAAGATAAAGAAAAAAACCGCGAGAACCGTTGTAAAGAAAAAAGCTAAAAAGAAAAAATCCAAATAACCGAAATCCGTTTCGGCGGGAGTTGAAGATATTTCTTTCTCAAATTATATTCGCGGGCGTGTAGCTCAGCTGGTTAGAGCGCATCTCTGATAAGGATGAGGTCCCTGGTTCGAGTCCAGGCACGCCCACAAAGACAAAGCATTTGGGCCGTTAGTTCAGTTGGTAGAACGCCTCGTTTGCAACGAGGAGGTCGCCAGTTCGAATCTGGCACGGTCCACCAAAATATATCGGGATAACGAGGAGGTCGCCAGTTTGAATCTGGCGCGGTCCACCAAAATAAATTTGAGGAATATTCCGCCTCGGCCCTCGTCTCCGCACCGAGCTTCGCTCTGGTGCGGGGCTTTGGCGAATACGGAGCAAAAAAATTGCTACTGCTTTAGCCGAAATTTAAGACGTGTATAACTTTTTGACATTACCCTTGACAAATAACTTTACATCGCTTACAATTGAATTAGAGGCTTATGAAGTCTATGAAGAATATAAAAACTTGGTGTGGGATATGATTGTTAAATTAGGGGAAAAATTAAACAAGTCAAAAGAATAAAACTATGCTTTCAAAATTTATTCAACAATTGCGAAAAAAAAATAATCTGACGCAGGAATTTCTGGCGTCGGAGCTTGGCATTTCTCGCCCGACCTACATGCAAATAGAACAAGGCAAGCGGGATTTGACTATTACCGAGGCAGAAAAACTTGCCTCTATTTTTGGTATTCCGTTTGAAGATTTTAGGCGTAGCAAAGATTCTTCCATTACCGCTGAAATTAAAAAGGGGAAAATAAAACCAAAGATAGAAAAACAAGAAATAAGAATTAGCGTGCCGCAGAAAAATCTTAAAAAATTTAAAGAGGTTTTGCTTTATATTTTGTCAAAAGTTGGTGGCAAGTCAAATGTCGGTGAAGCCGTGATTTATAAATTGCTTTATTTTATTGATTTTGATTTTTACGAAAAATTTGAGGAACAATTAGTCGGCGCGACTTACATCAAAAATCATTATGGCCCTACCCCTGTTGAATTTAAAGCGGTTGTTGACGATATGATTCAGAGTCGCGAGGTTGTTAAGGTTGAAGGAAAATATTTTAATTATCCGCAAAGAAAATATTTAGCGGTCAGGCGGCCGAACCTTGATGTTTTATCTGGACGTGAAATAGAACATATTGATAATATTTTGGCGCGACTTTCTGACAAAAACGCCAAAGAGATGGAAAATTATTCTCACGAGGACATTCCTTGGAAAACGGCGGAAGACGGCAAACCGCTTTCTTACGAGAGTGTTTTTTATCGTGATGAAAATTATTCCGTAAGAAATTATGAAGATGAACTATAATGAACTGCCGGAATTTTCCAAAGAATTTAAGCGGTTTTCAAGAAAATACAAATCATTGCCCGACGACCTGGAAGAATTTAAACGTGTTGTTGATGTTATGCCGTTGGGAAATAGCAAACATTTCAATATTATTACGCGAAACGAACAATGTACCGTTGTCAAAGCGCGTTTGTTTTGCCGTTATTTAAAAGGATCATCACTCCGGATTGTTTACGCTTTTTATTGTCAAAGCTGTAAAGTTGATTTTATTGAGATATATCCTAAGGGTGATAAGGCGAACGAAGACCGAGAAAGAATCAAAGGATATTTGAAAAATTTTTCTTAACCTACTAGCCACTCTTTGGTTTTATAGCCTCTCCGGCGAAAATATTCAGCGGGGAAAGCAAAAGGGCAAAAAGAAAAAGAAGGTGCAAGAAAAATGAATTTTTGTTTACCCCGTAATTAAATACAAAGCATTTGTACTTCGGGACCTGCCTGTTCTGCCCCGATGGGGGGGGTGGGAAACGCTGAACGGGGTTCAATCCGTTTTCCTGCCAGAGCGGGGCTCAAAATGGGTTCGGATTTTGTCCAACAGACACCACCAAAGATGATTTGCCGTTTTACCCGGCGCTTCGCATTTTGTTTAGGTGAGCCAAGAGATGCTCCAAATATTTAATGGATATTTATCCGATGATTTTTTCTATTCCTTTTAAATATTTGGAATTAATTTTGAAGTATTGCCAGGAATTTTGCAACAAGTGTCGGTTGCCTTCAAAGCGATGAAAATCAGAGCCGCCTGTTTCAATAAATCTTAATTCGTGAGCCAGATATTGAATATACATAACCGCGCCGATAGAGTGATGCGGAGAAAGAACTTCTACTCCGTCAACGCCGATTTTTTTTAATTCTTGCCATGTCGTTTTTTTGATATATCTGTGCTTAGCCGGGTGGTTGAGAATAATTTGTCCGCCTATTTTCTTTCTTAATTTCAAAACTTTCTTAATTTCAATATAACTTTCATTTAGTATGCTTATTTTAGGATCGCGAAAATATGCGTGAATAATTTCATTTTCTCGGGGCTTTTTATTATTGAGCTCTTTTTTTATTCGGGCACGGTTGGCCGGTATTGACCAAACATCATCAATTATTTTATTAATGGGCGTATAATAAGCATATTTGTTTAAAGTCTTTTCTATGTCTATCGTAAAGCCGGATTGCTCTAACTTTAGCAGGGTCTGCCTTATCTTATTACGCCTCCTGTTTTGGCTATTGCGTAAAATGTGATGCAGCTCTGCATCGGTATCATCAAAATTAAACCAAAGCACATTAAATCTTCTGTTGCCTAATTTAACATAGAGTTCCAGGCCTGTAATCGGCTTGATATTATATTTTCGGCATGCCTGCCTGAATTCGCCTAATCCTCCAACCGTGTTGTGATCAGTTAAAGCGGCTATTTTAACACCTTGTTTGGCAATGAATTTTACCAACTCGGTTGGTGTTAAATACCCGTCAGAATAAGTTGAATGGGTCTGGAGATCAATTAACATATATAACATTATAGCAAATACAATCTAATTCTAAAAGTTTTCCACAGGAGAATTTTTTTGTTTTTGGCGTATGGTATAATAAAACCATATTATATATAAAGGTCGAGCTTAAAACATTATTTTAATAAATAAATATTAAAAGAAAAAATGTATCAAGATTTATCTTTAGTAGTTTCAAATTCTTTGAGTAAGCTTGTGGACGGATTTATATCCTTTATACCTTCCTTAATAATCGCATTGCTTGTTTTCTTGGCAGGTTGGCTGGTTTCCGTAGCTATTGGAAAATTAGTTACGGGAATTTTAAATAAGATTAAATTTAACAGTCTCTTTGAAGGGGGGAACTGGAGAGAGGCTCTTTCAAAATCCGGATTGAAATCTGATGTTGCGGGTTTTGTCGGCGCAATATGTAAATGGGTTTTGGTTATTACCTTTTTATGCATATCGGCCGGAATTCTTAAGCTGGATGGCGCAAGCGAGATATTAACGAATGTATTGGAATATATCCCAAATATCATAATAGCTGTACTCATTTTTGTGATAACCGTAATTATATCTGATATTCTTGAAAAAATAGTGAGAACCGCAGTTGAGGGTATGAAAATAGAATATGCTCATCTGGCGGGAGTGATTGTTAAGTGGTCTATCTGGGTTTTCGCGGCTATTATTATACTGGGTCAGTTGGGTGTGGCGGAAGAGTTTATGGAAATTCTGTTTATAGGATTTGTCGGGATGGTTGCTTTGTCAGCGGGTTTGGCTTTCGGATTGGGCGGCAAGGATATGGTCGCTGACATCTTAGAATCTTTAAGAAAGAAACTTTCAGGTAAATAGAACCGGATATTGAATGTGAATACCTTAGAATAAAGTCGCCTTAAAAAGATATGTATTGAGAAATTCTTTTTTTGAGATTTTTGTTCAAGGGAGATTCTTGGACGAGGAAAGGGTTTTTGATTGTAATAAATCCAAAAACCCTTTTTCTTTTGTGCTATAAATAGGCTGTTTTTGCCTTACTTCTTCCCCCTTGACAGGGTTTCTTAATCTGATAGTATTAAAATTGCTTATGAGAAAAATTAAAACAATTTCGTGTTTAGGAAGCATATAGAATAAAAGTTTTAGTTTGTTTATTTCCGAAAGATCGCTTCCATCAGAGCGGTTTTTGTTTTCTCTTAAGAGTTCTTTGACAAAATCATATAATATTTATTATTTCCGTTAAAAATAGTGGTTATTAATTGCTAGCCAAGAAATTTTGCATTTATTTAAGAGCGGATGGTGGATGCCTTGGGATATCGAGGCGATGAAGGACGTGGCGTGGCTGCGATAAGCTTCGGGGAGGTGTTTAGCAACCTTTGATCCGGAGATTTCCGAAT
>CBDVAW010000007.1:0-21788 GCA_965372095.1 uncultured bacterium | reverse complement strand
TTAAAACCGCAATTGTTGTTTGCGCTATTTTTGGCGTTGGATTGACGAATATGTTCGCCGGGAGGCAAAATATTGAATCCTATGAAATCGGCCAAGAATTTGTATTGCCAAGCAATCCCGACTATTCAGTGGTGGTTACAAAAGCTGTTAAAGAAGAGAGTATTTTTATTAACGATCAAAAATATACGACAGAAGGATATTTTTTATTGGTTTATAATAAGATAATAACTGAGGAAGAAAATTTTGAAATAAACGCTTTTCTTGCATTAATGGATTCTAACGAAAAACAGTATGATTTTATTTCCGAAGATACTTCAACGATGCCTCAGTTTGAGGAATTAGAGGAAGGGGAATCTTTTTATTTATATAATCTTCCTAACGATGCCACGGGGTTAAAAATATCTTATGCCGATGAAAGCCTGCAAAATATTATTTTTGTAAATCTCGGGATATAAAAATACATAATGGTAACAAAAATAAAGGAGAGAGAATACAAGCTTAAAAAAGATAGGTATAAGCAGGCGCGAAGCGGTTGTTCGCGGCTATTTAACATACATTGTCGTAAATGCGATAATATAGTTGCTGTGTACCAAAAAGACGGGGTTGGCACTGTTTTGCGCAGGCTTTATATGGATAGAATTCTTGCGCCGAAAATATTGGTGGGCTTACAGAAACAAACATTAAAGAAGATATCCGTGTTGAAATGTGAGAAATGCGGACATATTCTCGGGATGCCATATATCTACAAAAAAGAGAAGCGCAAATCTTTTAGACTGCATAAAGACTCAATAATCAAAACCATTAAAAAATTAGACAAATAACATTTATGATATGTGAAAATATCTTACAATCCATTGAGAATACTCCCCTCATTAGAATAAATAATCTAAATACAAACAAGAATGTGATTATTTATGCCAAAATTGAAGGCAATAACCCCACTGGAAGCATAAAGGACAGAATAGCCCTAAAAATGATTGAGCAAGCTGAAGCAGAGGGCAAGCTAACTAAGGGGAAAACAATTATTGAGCCGATATCCGGGAATACAGGGAAGACACATCAATGAATTAAAAAAATTTTATCCTCTGGCCGTAACTACTCCCCAAACCTCTTTTGCTCCGGCTTGTTTTAAAGTTTTGGCCGCTTCTTCCATTGTGGCTCCGGTGGTGAAAACATCGTCAACCAAGAATATTTTTTGGTTTTTGATTATTTCAGGGTATGGGCAGACAAACGCCCCCTTTATATTTTCTTTTCTTTGTAAATTATTCTCCATCTTTACTTGCGGAGTTGTATATTTTATTCTGATAAGAGCATTATTTAATACGGGAACTTCAAAAAAGAAAGATAATTTTTTGGCGATTTCTTCGGCTTGGTTAAAACCGCGCCATTTTAATCTTTTCTGATGCAGTGGGATTGCCGCCATTTTAAATTCGGAGAATACTATTTTTTTGTCTAAAGATAAAAAATGGGATATAATTAAAAAAGCCAGGGGAGAAGTTAATTCTTTGGCGAATGTTTGATATTTGCATCGGTTAATAATTTTTTTAACCAAAGGACGTCCATAGGGAACCGCAAAATATAAACCTTTTAGAGCGGTTTTCCTTCGGCAGTTCCCGCAAGTTCTTCCATCAAGAGTTCTTTTGCCACATACGGGACAGAATTGATATGTTAAAATCTCCAGCACGGACATACAATCTTCACATAGATATTCACCCTCCTTATTGCAACCAAAACAAAAACGGGGGAATAGAACTTCCAACAGTAATATTTTGATTGAAGTGGTAAACGAGTTTTTATCCAACTGCTTAATAATTTTAATTTTTTCAGTTATCCCCAGGTTGCTTGCGCTATGCACATGTTATAATAAATTAACCGAAGGGGAAGGCTTTATAAAGATAATACAATGTGGAATCCATTTAAAAAATCTCCAAAAAGAATGCTGGGGATAGATATTGGCACTTCGGTCATAAAACTTGTAGAGTTGTCGTGCTTGAAAGGAAAACAAAAGCTGGAAAATTACGGGGAGTTAGCGGTTCTGAATCTTTATGAGAAGCCTTTCAGAACTTTGGAAAAAAATACTCTTTTACTTTCTACGCAAGAAATTGCCAGAGCAATAAAAGCTATTTTACAAGAAGCGAATATAAAAACCAAGGAAGCAAATTTTACTATTCCCGACTTTTCTACATTTTTTACATCTTTTGAGCTGCCGGCAATGACTAAAGAGGAAATTCCTCAAGCTGTTCAATATACCGCTCGCCGACATGTTCCTTTACCTCTTTCGGAAGTTACTCTTGATTGGCAAATTATTCCTCGGAAAGAGCCGGAAGTCAAAGGATCTGCCAAATCGCAAATTATTTTAGTTTCCGTTCCGAACCACATCGTGGACCAATACAAAGAGATAGCCGTTTTGTCTAATCTGAATTTATTGGCCTTAGAAGCAGAGGCTTTTTCTTTAGCCAGAGCCGCAATTAAAGATGACGATAAGAAAAAAGTGATTGTTCTGGTGGATATTGGGGCGAGAAGCACATCAGTCAGTGTTATTGATAACGCAATTTTAAAATCCAGTTATAGTTTTGATGTTTCCGGCAACGAGTTTACCGCTTTAATAGCTAAATCTTTGGATATTGATTATAAGGAGGCGGAAAGCTTTAAAAAGAAACACGGGCTTGTCCCTTTGCCTCAAGAAGCAGTTAACATGGAGAAGGAGATAGGAAAAATTTTGACCCCGTTCACTGATCTGATCTTATCGGAAGTAGAAAAAATTTCACAGCAATTTTATAGAAGTGAAAATAAAAGAATAGAAAAAATTATTTTAGCCGGGGGGTCGGCTTTACTGCCGGGATTTAAAGACTGTTTTACTGATAGGTTGGGAAAAGAAACAATAATTGTCACTCCTTTCTCTAATATTTTTTATCCTCCGATATTGGACAAGACTATCAAAGGAATGGGCTCATCTTTTGCTATTGCAACAGGAGCGGCCTTAAGAGGATTAGGTTCCGAGCAATAATATAAACTGTAATATTTTACAAACTATTTATGGCTATAGGAATTGCCCCAAAAGAAACAATAATTAAAGCGTCTTGGTGGATGAACGCATTGTTTTATTTTTCAATAGCGCTTCTTTTGATTATTGCCGGCAGTTATTTTGCTTTGGGATTTTTTCAGGAAAAATCACAGAAGATTCTAGACGAATTAAAAGAAGAAACCACTCCTGAAAGCCAACTTTCAGTTTTAAGAAAGGAGATTGAAGACAATCAAAAGCGGATTAAAGATTTCTCCGATTTAATTGGCAATCATAAAGCCCCGGTTAATTTTTTTGAGAAAATGGAAGGCCTCACACACCCAAGAGTTTGGTTTAGCAGCGTGAATTTAAACATTAAAAAATCAGAAGCTTCTTTAACCGGCAAGGCCGGCAGTTTTGAGGCTTTGGGCCAACAAATACTCCTTCTAAAAAAAGAAGATTTTATTGAAAATATTAATCTGTCAGGGGTTTCTTTGAATGAGGATCGCGGAGTATCTTTTAATCTTAACCTAACCCTTTCATCATTTATTTTTTCTATTCAATGAATAAGCTTATAATCATCATTGTTTCAATTTGTGCCTCCATTCTTTTAGGGGTTTTGGTGATTTTTCCGGAGTATAGCATTTTAAGCATACTTCGTTTTGATATAACAGAGGCGGAAAAAACAAAGGATTATCATGAAGAATATTTAACAGAGCTTAATAGTATAAAAGTAGATTTGGAAGAATATGATGATGAAATAAAAAAGATTGGCGACAGCATTCCAAATGATCCCGATTTGCCTTCCTTATTTAATTTTCTTCAACGCACAGCTTCTTTAAACCGTCTTGTTTTAACCGCTGTAGGACCCTTTTCCACCAGCAATCTAAAAGAAGAATCATCCTTAAAAGAAACCGTATTGAATTTTTCTCTCGCTGGATCCTATCCTTTTGTCAAGGAATTTCTTTCCACCGTATCCAGAAGCGCCAGGTTGATTGACGTAAATTACATCAATTTTTCGGCTTCTCAAGAAGAAGAGGCTTCTTTTAAATTTAATTTTTCAATAAGATTTTATTCTTACTAAAAAAACAATATGGCAATATCTTTTATTCAAAAACAAAAAAAACAGAAATATTTGTCTTTTGTTTTGATCGCTATAATTGTAATAATGGGCTTTGTCGTTTGGTTTGGGTATTTTCAAACCTCTCAACCAAAGCTTTTGTCCGGCACTGCTCAAACAAAAGTCATAAAAAAGATAGAAATTGATTTTTCTGTGTTGAAATCGCCAATTCTGAAGATTCTTGAACCGTTTGATGAAATTGGGTCTTATCAAGCGGCTACTTCCGCGGAATATGCGCTTCCCGAGAAAGTCGGCAGAGACAATCCTTTTATCCCTTTTTGAAAATAAAATAATATTGAAAAATACACAGGTATGTTGTTTGCAGCCCTTTAAATTAAAAATTTTAAATGTGTTAAAAAAAAGACGGTGGCTCTAATTATATTATGGAAAGTTTAATCAAGGTTTTATCCAAAAAGGGAATAATAAAAAAAGATCAGGCAGCCTCTCTTGAATTTGAGATTAAAAGTTCCGGGAAAAAGGAAGAAGAGGTTATTTTAGACAAAAGAATTGTTAAAGAATCCTTCTTATTCTCTCTGAAAGGAGAGCTTCTTGATATACCATACAGAGATGCTTCTTTGGGAGAAGTTCCATTGAAGATATTGGAATTGATTCCTGAAGATTCGGCAAGATATTACGGAATGATCCCTTTAGGCAGGAAAGAAAAACTTGTAGAAGTGGGTATGATTTACCCGGAAGATCTCAAAGCCCAAGAAGCTCTTAAATTTTTATCCAGACAAGGTAATTTTTCTTATAATGTCTTATTGATTTCTCCTTCCCTTTTCAAGGGTCTTCTCAAAAAATACAGAACTCTTAAAAGAGAAGTAAATGTGGCGCTTGAAGAGTTGGAAACCGAACTTAAAGAAGAAAAGATCAAGGCGCGTTCATCTGTGGCGAATGAATTTGAAGCGCTTGCGGAGGAAGCTCCCATTACGAAAATTGTAGCGGTGATGTTAAGACATGCTGTTGAAGGAAATGCTTCAGATATTCATATTGAACCTATGCGGAGCAAATTAAGAATTAGATTTAGGCTTGACGGGATTCTTCACTCTTCCATTTTTTTGCCCGTTAAGATTCATCAAGCGGTTATCGCGAGGATTAAAATCTTATCTAAACTCAAAATTGATGAAACGAGAGTCCCTCAAGATGGGCGTTTTTCTACAAAAGTAGGAGATAGAGATATTGATTTTAGAATATCCACTTTCCCGACTACATTAGGTGAAAAAGCGGCCATAAGAGTTCTTGACCCGACAATGGGGCTGAAGAGCTTTAGCGATTTAGGATTGGATAGTAGAAATTTAAATGTGATTCAAAGGGCTATAAAAAAATCTTATGGATTAATTTTGTCCACCGGTCCTACAGGATCCGGTAAAACTACCACACTGTATGCCGTCCTTGGGATGTTAAACAGAGAGGGAGTCAATGTGATGACCCTTGAAGACCCGGTTGAGTATTTTATCGGAGGGGTTAATCAATCTCAAATTAAGCCGGAAATCGGCTATACCTTTGGATCCGGTCTTCGTTTTATGTTAAGGCAAGATCCCGATATTATTATGGTGGGTGAGATTAGAGACGAGGAAACAGCCTCTCTCGTTACGCATGCCGCGCTTACGGGCCACGTCGTTTTATCCACTCTTCATACCAGTAATTCTCTCGGGGTCATACCAAGAATGATTGATTTGGGAGTACAGCCGTTTTTGATTCCGCCTACATTAAGCGTGGCCATTGCTCAAAGATTGGCGAGAAAACTGTGTCCTGAATGTAAAAGAGAAATAGAACCGGATCCGGAAACAAAAAAAGAAATCATGAAAGAAATTAATGAAATTCCTTTAGCGACGAGGAAGAATATTAAAATAAAAAATAAACTTTATATCTACGAACCCCAGGGATGCAAAAAATGTAACAATACCGGCTATAGCGGGAGAATGGGGATATTTGAGGTTTTAGAGATGACTAAAGAATTGTCCTCTATGATTTTAAAACGACCTTCAGAAGAGGAAATAGCAAAAGAAGCTAAGCGGCAAGGAATGATAACAATGAAACAAGACGGGATCCTGAAAGCGCTTAAAGGGCTAATTTCTATTTCAGAAGTAATGAGGGTAGCTGAAGGAAAATAGTGTTGCCATATTTAAATCGACAAAAAGTTAGGAGGGCTGGTATAATTGATATGAAAACAATATTATTAGTTGAAGAC
Organism: uncultured bacterium; assembly: GCA_965372095.1. Classification (GTDB taxonomy): domain Bacteria; phylum Patescibacteriota; class Minisyncoccia; order Minisyncoccales; family CBDVAW01; genus CBDVAW01. Next base: position 15,476 of record CBDVAW010000007.1, on the reverse strand, counting down.
GATCCTTTTTTAGCGGATATTTATGTTACGAAGCTGGAAAAAGAAGGTCTTAAAGTGCAAGTCGTCCAAGATGGACAAAAAGTTTTAAGTGAAATCAAAGAAAGCAAGCCCGACCTTTTGCTTTTAGATATAGTTTTGCCGGGTATGGACGGTTGGGAAATTCTCCAAAAAATAAAAGAATGTCCCGAGCTGGAAAGTTTGCCAATTATAATCTTTTCCAATTTGGATCAGAAGCTTGAAGTGAAAAAAGGCCTAAATCTCGGTGCGGTAAAATATCTGATTAAAGCTAACTATACCCCGACAGAAATAATGGCGGAGATTAAAAAAATATTAAATAATAATCATAAAAAAGTAGATAAAAAATGAATAACTACGATTCCCGGCTTAAAGAACTTTTACTTCTTGTTGTTAAAGAGCAGGCATCTGATTTACATTTTTCCGTGGGCCATCCGCCGATTTTGAGGATAACCGGCAGATTAATACCATTGATAAAAATGAAGAAGCTTGTCGCGGAAGATACAAGGGGTCTGGCTTTTAGCTTGATGAATGAAGAACAGAAAGGAAAATTTTTAAAAAATAAAGATATTGACTTTTCTTATAATTTAGAGAATAAAGCAAGATTTCGTGTTAATGTTTTTTTTCAAAAAGGCTATATTTCCTGCGCTCTTCGTTTTATTCCGGCTAAAATCAAGACCATTGAAGAACTCAATCTCCCCCCGATTTTGCACGAATTCACAAAACCAAGCCAAGGATTTGTTTTGTTTACCGGACCTTCAAGCCAGGGCAAGTCTACTTCTTTAGCTGCTTTAATAGACGAGATTAATCATTATAGAAGTGATCATATTATAACCATTGAAGACCCCATTGAATATGTTTTTAAAGGAGACCGGGCGATTATTGACCAAAGAGAAGTTCATCAAGATACTTCAAGTTTTGCTTGCGCTCTCCGGGCTACTTTCCGTCAGGATCCGGATGTGATTATGGTTGGAGAAATGAGAGACTCCGAAACCGTTACTACGGCTATGACTGCCGCCGAGACGGGGCATCTTGTTTTCGCGACTCTCCATACCAATTCAGCCGCTCAAACCATCCATCGTATTGTTGACACTTTCCCGGCTGAACAACAGCAGCAGGTCAGAGCTCAACTTTCAGGAGCTTTGCTTGGTGTAATTTCTCAGCGTCTCGTGCCAAGGATCAAGGGAGGCGTCATTCCCGCTTGCGAGATAATGCTAGCTACTCCGGCTGTGAAAAATTTGATTCGGGAAAATAAAATTCACGAACTGCCACTGGTAATTGAAACCAGCGCGGAGCTCGGGATGATGTCTTTGAACAGATGCCTAACCAATCTTATCAGGGCTAAAGAAATTTCTTTGGATAACGCTCTTAATTTCTCTTTAGACCCAAAAGAGCTAAAAACTTTGACAAGGAGATAATTTGTTTTAAAATATGAAGTTTAATTATCAAGCGAGGGACAAAGAGGGCAAAATACAAAGCGGGGTTGTGGAGGCTTCAAGTAAAGAAGCTGCTCTTGATGTGTTGCAGAAATACGGATTAGTCGTTACCTTTTTAGAAGAAAAAAGCGCTTTACCTTTTTATGCCAAACGGATAAAAGTCTTTGAAAAAGTCGCAAGAAGAGACATAGTTGCTTTTTCGCGGCAATTGTCAATTATGTTCAAGTCTCAGATTCCGTTAATTGAATCATTGGAGGTTTTAGCTTTTCAAGCTTCAAGAGAAGGCTTTAAGGAAACACTGTTAAAAATAAACGAAGAAATAGAGGCCGGTGTGACTTTCTCTAAAGCTTTAAGCCGATACCCCAGAGTTTTTTCCACTTTTTACATAAGTATGGTGAAATCCGGAGAGGCTTCCGGTAAGCTTGCCGAGAGTTTAGAATATTTAGCAGAACACTTGGAAAGAGATTACCATTTAAAATCCACTATCAGGGGAGCTTTTATTTATCCTATTTTTTTACTGTTCGTTCTTGGGATAGTGGGGGTACTGTTGATTTTTATGGTAATGCCGCAAATCACGGAAATTCTGCAAGAGGCCGGGGGAGAACTCCCTCTGGTAACCAAAGTAGTGATAGGTTTTTCCGAATTTTTAAGGACTAAAGGATGGATTCTTATTATTATCTTAACGGTATCAGCATTTTTTACTTGGAAATATTCTAAGACCGAAGAAGGAAAAGTTGCTGTTGATAAACTTATTTTGAAAATACCTTTACTGAATAAGTTCTTAAGAAAAATTTATATTTCTCGTTTCGCCGAAAACCTTTCTACCTTGATTGCGGGCGGTCTTCCGATCGCGCGCGCGCTTGAGATCACGGGAGAAGTTGTGGGGAATAATGTTTATAAAAGAACCATTCTTGAAACTCGCGACGGAGTTAGGAAGGGAAACACCATCAGTTCCATTCTTAGGGAGTACCCGGAAACCTTTCCTCCTATGTTTATTCAAATGGTCGTGGTTGGGGAGAGAACAGGCCGCTTAGACTCTTCTCTGCTCAATGTTGTGGATTTCTATCAACAAGAGGTTGATCGTGCAGTTAACTCTTTCTTAAAATTTCTTGAGCCTTCCTTAATCGTAATTTTTGGCATAGGCGTAGGCATATTTGTTATGTCTGTTATGATGCCCCTGTATGAAATTTATCAGGTTGGCGGAGTTTAAGTTTTCCACAACTTGACAATGCATATTGTGCTATACTGAATTAGTAGAAAGTATAAGCCTTATTGAAGAAACCATTGAAAGAAGATATTATTTATTCAAGCCGAACATTTCAGTAAGGTAAAGGTCGAAGCAATAAATAAAAACCTAATTAAGGATTAACAATAAATGAAAATGAAAAAGAATAAAGGTTTTACTTTAATTGAGCTCTTGGTGGTAATAGCCATTATCGGTATTCTGTCATCAATTGTTTTAGTCAGCGTAAACAGCGCCAGAAATAAAGCAAAAGATGCTGCCATCAAAGGTTCTTTAGAACAGGCCAGAGTTGCCGCCGAACTTTATTATGATGGTACTGGTAGCGGCGCTTATACAGGGTTCTGTACTAGCACCGATGGTGTTAGGATTGCTACGGCTGTTGCTGCCCAGTCAACTGATGCGGCTTGGGTTTGCAATGATGTCGCTGGCGCGTATTGCGCTTCTATTAAGCTGAATGGGGGAAACTATTACTGTGTTGACGCTGCCGGAAAAGTTGGTTCTGCTACTTGTGCAGCAGCTGGCACTGCTTGCCCGTAAGCAGAATGAGTTTATATTTATATATAATGTTAAAACCCGCTATATGGCGGGTTTTAACATTTGCAGCGTTATAATCCTATGGTATTATAGGTTCAGCAATATATAATTAAAAATATATTTAATAGGAATATGTGCAAAAAAGACCAAGCAGGTTTTACTTTAATTGAGCTTTTAGTGGTAATCGCCATTATCGGTATTCTGACAACTATCGTTGTGTTGAATGTTATTGCGCCGCGAACGCAAGCAATGGATAACTCTGCGAAATCGGAGCTTAATCTTTTGCGTTCAGCGGGAGAAATGTACTATGCCGAGAACAATACCTATGTTGGGTTTTGCGGTTCCGACTGCAATAGTGGCTCTGATTATTGGCAAAAGGCTTGTTCTTCCATTGTTGACAAAAGCGAAGGAGTTTATTGTCATAGCTCCTCTTCCGCGTTCTGCGCTCAAGTTGCTTTAGTAGGAGGAGATGATTATTGTATTGATGTTAGCAGTTATGGCGGCGCTACCGCTTATTGCGACTCAAGCAATTGCAGCTGTGATAACGACTGAATATTTGTAAAAATTAATATGTATAACAGTGCAATGCTTGCTTTTTGTTCGGCAATACATTATTTTCTCATCTTTATTTTCGGCGCCATTATCGGCAGTTTTATAAATTCTCTTGTTTATCGTCTTAATAGCCAAGAAGGGCCATGGCCCAAGCGTTCTTATTGCCCTCATTGCCGTCAATCTCTCGGCTTGGCCGACTTAATCCCAATATTCAGCTTCCTTGCATTAAAAGGCAATTGCCGATATTGCGGCAAGAAAATATCTTGGCAATATCCGCTGGTGGAAGTGGTAACAGCTATTTTGTTTGTTTTTGTTTTTTGGCGTTTAAGCTTGGGGGTCGGACTGATCTCGGTGCTTGAATTCCGGTGCTCGGACATCTTATTGCTTCTGTATCTTTTATTAACAGCATTTTTAATGGTGGTTATTTTTATTTCAGATCTTCGTTATTATATTATTCCCGATGTGATAATATATCCCGCCATAATAGTTTCCGGTATCTGGAATATAGTGTACGGTATTTTTTCGCCGGATGCGGGATATCATATATTAAATACTTTTTCTGCGGCGATCGGGGCTTCATTATTTTTTTTATTTATAATTCTTCTTTCGCGAGGCAAGTGGATGGGTTGGGGAGACGTAAAGCTGGCAGTATGGATGGGGCTTCTTTTGGGCTGCCCGAACATTTTAGTCGCTCTTTTCTTGGCTTTTTCAGCAGGCGCCTTGATCGGGACGGGACTAATAGTCTGTAAAAAGAAAAGTCTGAAAAGCGAGGTCCCTTTCGGGCCGTTTCTTATAGGAGGCACCTTTATCGCTTTATTTTGGGGAGAAAAAATAGTCAATTGGTACGTGTATCTTCTTTTTTAATATATTATAATGGAGTTACTTAAAAAGAATGTATAAATAGTTCTTTTCGGGTTTTGTGGATACGGCGGGGAGGGTTCTTATAATAAATATAAAGAACGGCGAAGGATATGAAAAGACGCAATAAACAATCAGGTATGTCTATAATAGAAATATTGATAGTTACTACGATTATCGTGATTTTATCTACCGCGGTGCTTATAAATTGGAAAACCGGAGAAAAAAAGCTTGCACTTCAAAGAGCTTCCCATCAAGTATCGCAAGACATAAGACAGGCCCAGGAGGCGGCAATGAATTTTAAAAGTCTTATTGGCCCAACAGGGGAGGATGTTCTGCCAATAGGCGGATATGGAGTTTATTTTGATGTTTCTAATCCTCTTCAATATGTTTATTTCGCGGATTGTGATGGTGATAAACAATTTACAGACACAGGAACTCCTTGCGGTACCGTCCCGAATCAGTTTGCTGAAGTGATATCAACAATATCTCTTGAGCCTGGGATTGGCATTGATAGCATCTCCGCCTCTCCTTTACATATTACTTTTAGGGCGCCCGACCCAACGACTTATCTTTGTTGTCCCACTTCCACTTCTGCGTTCGTCACCATTATTAACGAAGATTTGTCCACAATAATAATTACCGTTAATCAAGCAGGTCTTATTGCGGCAGAGTAAGACAAAAACAGAGACTACATATGTTTAATATACAAGAGAAGGGCTTTACTTTTATTGAGACAGTAATAACTGTTTTTGTTGTTTTGGTTGGGGTGACGGGACTTTTGGTAATGCTTCAGACTATTTTTAATTCTATTTCTGTTTCTTCTGCGCGACTTGAAGCTGCCTATCTTACTAAAGAAGGGATAGAGATTGTCAGGAACATAAGAGACGGCAATTGGTTGGAATATTCGGATAATGCAATGTGGAAAGACGGTATTCCGGCAAGCGACGGTTGGGAGGTTGACTATAATACGGATGGTCAAATTAATCAGATTAGCGATAATCCTTATGGAGGAGGAAGATTTTTGAATATTGATGTTGCCGGGTTTTACAGTTATAGTTCCGGCACAGCTACTAAGTTTAAGAGACAAATTACCATTGTTAATGATGACCCAGGCGTTAGCTTTGGCGTGCAGGCCATAGTGTTGTGGTCTGATAAGGGGGAAAACTATCAATTCGTGGCCGAAGAAGTGTTATATAATTGGCGTTAATATCGTGAAATTATAAAATATAAGTATAAAATAAGAAACGCAAAATGTATTTCCGATTTCTAAAAAAGAATATTAACAAAATTTTTCATTTCGGGTCTTATAAGAAAGACCTTGAAATGCCAAGAGGATTTACTTTGGTAGAAATGTTGATGGCGGCTTTTATTTTTTCTTTGATTATTTCTTCAGCCAGCGGAGTTTTTGTTTATTGTGTGCGCAGTCAAAGAGTATCGCTCGCTTCTCAAGAATTATTATCTCAAACAAGCTATGCTATTGAGTATATGTCCAGAAATATCAGGATGGCGAGAAAAGATGTAGAGGGAAACTGTATTGTCGGCTATGACAACTATTCTCCGTCTGACGGTGTTTCAACAAATATAACTTTTATCAGATATGACAATGCGAGCCAAGAAGAGAGGTGCCATCGTTTTTTATTGGAAGACGACCAAATAAAAGAGCAAAAATGTCCTGGTTCTTTAGCGTGTTTTGCGACTGCTCCCAAAATAGAGATAACTTCTCCAAAAGTCAAAGTAAACAGCCTAAAATTTAAAATTAAAGGAGGCAGCCAACCGCCGGCTGATGAATATCAGCCGAGGGTAACCATCTTTTTGGACGCGGAAGGAGTGGGGTCGGGTGGTGATAATTCACCTAAAGTTCAAATTCAGGCTACTGTTTCCCAAAGAGATATTGATGTTGGCATAGAATAATTATGAGATACAAAAACTATTACCAGCGTGGGATTTCTGTTTATCTGGCGATTATGATGATGGTTTTATCATTGTCTATAGTCCTTGGATTAAGCACGCTTTTTTTTAAGCAAATAAAAATAGCGAGAGGGATAGGAGATTCGGTGGTAGCTTTTTATGCCGCCGATACTGGTATAGAAAGATTAATATACCAAGACGAGCAATGCCGTCAGACAGAGAATTGTACCACTACTATCGTGGAATGGATCTGCCAGGATGATTGCTCCGGGATGGCCACCTCAACATCCGAAACAGAAGGACCATACGGGCTGGGGAATGCGGAATACATAATTAAATTTTTTACACAAGGGACTTCCACCAATATTCTTCAGTCAACAGGAATCTTTAGAGAAAGCAGGCGAGCTATTTATGTCACTCGTGAATTCAACTAAAGTGAAAATAATCTTACTTATAGTTGATTAAGACATTAATCCAGAGCGGAATATTAAGCTGTGAAGTTTTAATTGTGATTCAAGATTATTATGAATAAAGAACAATATCGTCAGCGCGCGGAGAAGCTTAAAAAGATGATCAGGCATCATCGCTATCTTTATCATGTTCTTAATCGGCAGGAGATTGAGGAATCTGTTTTAGATTCTCTTAAACACGAGCTTTATCAGATAGAACAGAAGTATCCTGAACTTGTTACCCTTGATTCGCCGACTCAGAGGGTTGGAGGAGAGCCTTTGAAAAAATTTGATAAGGTTCAACACGAAACGCCTATGCTTTCCATTGAAGACGTATTCTCGGAAAAAGAATTAAAAAATTGGAACAGCTATCTTGAGCGCTTGGCTCCTTCAGACAATATTGATTGGTTTTGTGAGTTGAAAATAGACGGTTTCGCGGTCACTTTGATTTATGAAAAAGGAATATTGATTCGCGGGGCTACCCGGGGCAACGGCGCAGAAGGAGAAAATGTTACACAGAATTTAAAAACAATAGAAAGTATTCCTTTAAAACTAAGTGTTTGCACCGAGATTTCTTCTCTGAAAATTCAAAAACGAACAGAGGACCTGATAAAAAGCGGCAAAATTGAGATTAGGGGAGAGGTATATATGACAAAAAAAGCGTTCCAAAAAATTAATGAAGAAAGGCAGAGAAAAGGAGAAGCCGTTTATGCCAACCCAAGAAATATTGCTGCCGGTTCTATTCGTCAATTGGATTCTAAATTAGCCGCATCGCGCGACTTAAACTTTTTAGCCTATGGCATAGTGACTGACTTGGGGCAAAAACAACATTCTCAAGAACACGAAATACTTAAGTGTTTAGGGTTTGCAGCCGATAAGAATGTGAAAGAATGTAAGACCTTGGAAGAAATAACAAAATTTTGGAGGAGGATTAATAAAAAAAGAGATTCTTTTTCTTTTCAAATTGATGGAGTTGTTGTTAGCGTTAACAATAATATTCTTTTTAAGAAACTGGGAGTGGCAGGTAAAAGTTCGCGAGGAGCCAGAGCTTTTAAATTTTCAGCTAAGCGGGCAGCCACGCAAATAGAAGATATAAGAATCCAAATAGGAAGAACCGGCGCGGCTACTCCGATAGCCTATCTTCGGCCGGTCAATATAGAAGGCACGACAATCAGTAGAGCTACTCTTCATAACGCGGACGAGATACAAAGGCTCGGAGTTAAAATAGGAGATACTGTGATAATAGAAAGGGCGGGCGATGTGATCCCCGTGGTTGTGGAAGCTCTGACAGAATTAAGAGTGGGGGGAGAAGAGAAATTTTGTATGCCCAAAGTTTGTCCGATCTGCGAATCTCCTCTTAAACGTCCGGAAGGAGAAGTAATCTGGAGATGTCTAAATAAAGATTGTCAAGCCCAAAGAAAACGATCTTTGCATCACTTTGTTTCTAAAAAAGCTTTTGATATTGATGGTTTGGGACCGAAAGTAATTAACCGATTAATAGAAGAAAACCTTATTTCTCAAGCCTCTGATCTGTTTAACCTCCAAGAAGGGGACTTAATGTTATTGGAAAGATTTGCCGAAAAATCTGTTTCTAATCTGATTGCGTCTATCCAAAAAAGTAAAAAAATCTCATTAGCTCGTTTTATTTACGCTATGGGTATTCGTCATATAGGAGAAGGAATGTCAATCAATCTCGCCAATTATTTTAGGGCAATAAACAAGTTACAGAATGCTTCAGTGGAAGAATTGAAGAATATCCCAGACATAGGGGAAAAAGCGGCCATTAGTATTAATAATTGGTTTAAAAGCGAAAACAACCGGCAAATAGTTGAACGTTTATTGCGAAAAGGCATAAAAATTTTTGCGCCTCCGCCAATAGGTAAAAAACTTAAAGGTAAAACTTTTATTTTAACGGGAAGTTTAAAAACTCTAACCAGATCGGGGGCGGAAAAAAGAATAAGACTGCTTGGGGGGCATCCTTTAAGTTCCGTTTCAAAAGAAACAAATTATATAGTAACAGGGAAAAATCCCGGTTCCAAACTGGCGAAGGCCAGACAATTGGGGATTAAAATAATAGAAGAAAAAGAATTTTTGAAAATGATAAGCAAGACATAAAACAAACAAAAAATAGTCCATGAAAACTATCATATTATATTTTAAACAACTGGATTGGATGCTCATAGGGTCATCTCTTTGTTTGGCGGGGATAGGCCTTTTATCAATTTACAGCAGCTCCTTGCGAAAAGGGGATTTTACCAGTTTTCAAAAGCAATTCATTTTTTTAGGGGCAGGAGTGATTCTAATGTTTTTGATCGGTTTCTTTGATTTAAGAGCGTTAAAAAACAATCCTTATATGATCTTGTTTTTTTACTTTATATGTATTTTAGCTTTGCTCGGTCTCTTTTTTTTCGCTCCAGTTATTAGAGGAGTAAAAGGATGGTATAAAATAGGTCCTTTTTCCGTTGACCCGATAGAATTGACCAAAATTATTCTTATTATTTTGCTGGCTAAATATTTTTCAATGCGCCATGTTGAGATGTATCGTGTGCGGCACATTCTTTTATCCGGTTTTTATGTTTTACTGCCCTGTATTTTAATATTTTTTCAGCCGGATTTAGGCTCTGTGTTGATTTTAATTATTTTATGGGTGGGGATTCTCCTTATTTCAGGAATAAGATTGCGCCATTTTTTAGTTCTTTGTTTGTGCGCAATTTTAATTTTAATGTCGGGATGGTTTTTCTTATTAAAAGACTATCAAAAGGACAGAATAATAAGTTTCGTGGTTCCCCAAATTGAACCTCTTGGAATAAGCTGGAGCCAAAATCAATCCAAAATTGCCATTGGCTCGGGAGGGTTGACCGGCAAGGGGCTGGGGCAAGGCTCTCAAACTCAATACGGGTTCTTGCCGGAAACTAAAACAGACTTTATTTTTGCAGCTATAGCCGAAGAGTTGGGGATTGTGGGCATAGGAGCTTTGTTCTTCTTCTTTTCAGTGTTTATTTGGCGAATTATGAAAACGGCTGTTTCGTTTCCTGCTAATTTTTCTCGTCTTTTTGCTTTGGGGCTGGCGATTCTATTAACCTCACAGGTCTTTATCCATGCGGGTATGAATTTGGGCATTATGCCAATTATAGGGATACCTTTCCCATTAGTAAGCTACGGGGGCAGCAATATGGTTTCTTTATTTGTCAGCTTGGGGATATTGCAGGCGATAAAAGGACATTAAATATAGAGACTGTTTGCGGAGAGAAAATAATATAGCATTTGACCTTATTGGTGAATAAGATAAAATAATATTATAAGCTATCCGATAGGGGGGATTGCTAAAAGATGTTTATGTTTTAGCACTATGGAAAAAACTCATAGGAAAGAAAATCAACATATCTCATTACAAGAAGCTTCTGGAATTTGTGACTATTCGCAGGAGTATTTAAGTTTGCGAGCGCGCCAAGGGAAACTAAAGGCTGTTAAAGCTGGTCGCAATTGGGTTACTTGCGAGAGATGGCTTAAAGAATATATAAAAAGAGCAGAGAAATATAATAAGCGTTTTAATAGAGAACCCGTAAAAAAGAAAAATATAATAATGAAAGAGGATGCCGTTAATAAGGCAAAAAGCGAAACTAAGGAAATAAAAAAGGAAATATTTCTACCGGTTATTTGCGTGAGAAATAACTTTGTGATTAATGGTAGAGGGCCCGAAATTAAAGAGGCAAAAACTTTATTTTTACCGGCAAAGAGAACATTTGCTCCTCCTGAAAATTTACCGATAGAGGTTGCCAAAGAAGATATTGCCAATAAGGTCAATGGTGTGGATTTAATTAAGCCGGCCTTGTTGGCGCGTTGCGTGTCTTTGTCAATACTGGCCTTACTTTTATTCGGGGGGGCGATGTTTTTCTGGGGGAACAGCTTTACAAGCGCTTATAAAGACTCAAAGATAGTTAAAAATAGAGTTAGCTATTATATGGAATATAATAATTTTCTTTCTTCTTCCGGGGGCTTGCATAAAAAGCTGCCGAATTCGTTAGCAGTTGTCGTTTCTTATGATTCAGATAATAAAACAAATAAGTTGTCGGAAAAAGCGACGCAAGCTTTGGTTGAAGAGATAATAGAAGCAGGTATATTATTTAAAGATATTACTTTTGATTCTTGTTCCAATATTAAATCAATATTATTAGATAATCTGCAGAATTTTATACAATCGCGACAGCTAAATAGTTATTAAAACTCTGAAAGCGCGCAGACTCAAAGTTTTTAAGAGAATACTGAATAAGGGTGTTAAATTATTGCCGTGCGGGCTGCAAAGCGATGTTTTCTGTCAAACCGTCATATATCGGGTGGGTGAGAAAGGTAATATTTGCACAATGTGTCTATTTTATAAGTGTTGTGTTTTGAAAGACTTGACATATTTATTAAAAGAGTTAATAATTAAGATTACGCCATTTAACTATCCGATATATATAATCAGGTAAGTTTTATTTTGCAAAAGTTTGGCATAGTTTAAATAAAGAATTTAATCTTTAGAATTCCATTTATCTTTTTAAAATAATTAATAAAAAATAGTATCCTGCGGCTTTAATAACCCTAAAGCAGGCAATTTTAGGGTATTTTGGTTATAAAACTATGGAACAAACTAAGATTAAAGATTTTTCAAAATCTAAAATTTCTCTACCTGTTCCTCATCTTCTTTCTGCCCAAAAAGAAAGCTGGGAAAATTTTTGGAAAGAAGGGTTAAAAGATTTATTCTCCGAAATTTCTCCTATTCGCGATTATACGGGCAAAGAATTGGAATTATGGTTTTTAGATTATAAGTTGGATGAGCCTAAATACAAAAGTGATCTTGAGGCTAAAAAAAACAATGATTCTTTTGAAGCTCCTTTAAGAGTTAAAGTTAAATTAGTCAATCTTAAAACTAAAGAGTCTAAAGAGCAGGAAATTTTTTTGACAGATTTCCCCCTTATGACAGAAAGGGGGACTTTTATTGTGAATGGAGTGGAAAGAGTGGTGATCTCGCAACTGATTCGTTCGCCCGGGGCATTCTTTACGTCTCAAACATCGGGAGGAAAGAGATATTTTGGAGCAAAGATTATTCCTAACCGCGGCACATGGTTGGAATTTGAAACTGAATCATCGGGAGTAATCAGTGTAAAAATAGACAGGAAAAGAAAAGTTACCGCGACAACTCTACTAAAAGCTTTGGGGGTTGAGAAAAACTCTGTCATAAAAGAGATTTTTAAAGACGTGGATAACGGAGATGTTAAATATATTGAAGAAACGCTTGAAAAGGATATTACCCATAACAGAGAAGAAGCGGCAATAGAAATTTATAGAAGACTGAGGCCCGGGGATATGGCCACGCCTGATACTGCCAAAGGGCTTGTTGAAAGCATGTTCTCGTTTGAAAGATATGATATGTCAAAGGTGGGAAGATGGAAAATGTGGCAAAGGTTGTCCGAATTAAATCCCAAAAGTAAAAAGGCTAAATGGTTCTCGTTATTGGGGGAAGTTAAGGCGTCTTCTCGCAAAAGAGGAAATAATGAATCAAGCGGTCAGTCTGCGGAAATTTCAACAGAAGACAGAGCCTTATATCTTGAAGACCTTATAGCCGTTATAAGGGAGATTATCCGGCTCAATAATGATTCTCAAGCTAAGCCGGATGAAATTGATCATTTAGGCAATCGTCGCATAAGAACTTTGTCTGAACTACTGCAAAATAGGCTAAGAATAGGATTAACCAGAATGGAGCGGATGATTAAAGACAGAATGTCTACTTTGGATGTCCATACTTTAGCCGCTTCCCAGCTTATTAATTCAAGGCTCTTTATGTCCGTAGTCAAAGAATTCTTTGCTTCTTCTCAAATGTCCCAATTTATGGACAACCAAAATCCTTTAGCGGAGTTGGAGCACAAAAGAAGACTTTCGGCCACCGGTCCGGGAGGTCTTACTCGTGAAAGAGCCGGTTTTGAGGTAAGAGATGTCCAACCTTCTCATTATGGAAGAATCTGCCCGATTCAAACACCCGAAGGTCCCAACGTGGGACTGGTTAGCCATTTGGCCAGTTTTGCCAAGATTAATTCCTATGGTTTTGTTGAGGCGCCGTATTTTAAAGTCAGCAAAGGAAAAGTATCTTCAAAAGTTGAATATCTTAATGCGCATGAAGAAGAAAAATATATTATCGCTCATGGAGGAGTGCCGGTAGATGATAAACGTTGTATTGCCAGTAAAAGGGTAGAGGCAAGAAAATACGGTGAGCCAAGAATTAATGATAAAGAAAATGTTGAATATATGGATGTTTCACCTCAAGAATGTATTTCTGTTGCCACATCTCTTATTCCATTTTTACAGAATGACGATGCAAGCAGAGCCTTAATGGGCTCTAATATGCAGCGTCAGGCGGTACCGTTACTCAGGCCGCAAGTTCCTCTGGTTTCCTCCGGGATGGAAGAGAGAGTGGCAAGAGACTCAGGGCAGGTAATTATTGCCGAAGAGGACGGCACGGTTATTGAAGCGGATTCTCAACATATCAGTGTCAGAAGCGCGAGTGGAAACAAAGAAAAGGGGAGGCCGCAGGACAAATATTATTATCTAAGAACTTTTGCTCGCACTAACCAATATACTTGTCTTCACCAAAGACCGATAGTGAAGAACGGGCAAAAGATTAAAAAGGGCGATGTTTTGGCCGAAGGCGGAGCCATTGATAAAAAATATCTTGCTTTGGGACAAAATGTTTTAGTATCTTTTGTTCCCTGGAGAGGAGGCGGTTTTGAAGACGCCATACTGATTTCTGAACGACTGGTAAGAGATGATCGTTATACATCCATTCATTTGGAAGATTTTACTTGCGATGTCAGAGACACAAAACTTGGTCCGGAAACCACTACTTGCGACATACCTAATGTCGGAGAAGAAAAATTAAAGGATCTTGACGAAGAAGGAGTGGTTAGGATTGGAGCGGAAGTGCGTCCGAACGACATTTTGGTAGGGAAAATATCTCCTAAAGGAGAAGCTGATTTAACCGCGGAAGAAAGACTTCTAAGGGCTATTTTCGGAGAGAAAGCTAAAGACGTGAAAGACACTTCACTATTAATGGAACATGGTAAAAGAGGCAGGGTGGTTGATGTTAAGGTTTTTGCGAGAGAAGAGGGAGACAGGCTTGAGCCGGGAGTTATTAAAAGAATAAAAGTAGAAGTCGCCCAATTTAGAAAACTCAAAGCCGGAGATAAATTAGCCGGGCGTCATGGAAATAAAGGCGTGGTTTCTAAAATTCTGCCGATTGAAGAAATGCCTTTTATGGAAGACGGTACACCGGTGGATATCGTGTTAAATCCTTTAGGCGTGGCTTCTCGTATGAATCTCGGACAAATTTTGGAAACTCATTTAGGGATGGCCGCCAAAAAGTTGGGGTATATATCTATTACTCCGTCTTTGTCGGGGGCGACAGAAACTGATATTAAAAAAGAATTTAATAGTGCAGGGTTGTCGGAAGACGGTAAAGTGTTTTTGTATGACGGGAGAACCGGCAAGCCTTTTCCAGAAAAAATTACAGTCGGTTATATTTATATGATGAAATTGGCTCATATGGTGGAAGATAAGATCCATATGCGCAGCATAGGTCCTTATTCTTTGATTACCCAACAGCCGTTAGGAGGAAGAGCTCAATTTGGCGGTCAAAGATTTGGGGAAATGGAAGTCTGGGCGCTGGAAGGATATGGGGCGGCTCATACCTTGCAAGAAATGTTAACTATTAAGTCGGATGATGTTCCCGGAAGAGCCGCTACCTACGAAGCCATATTAAAAGGAGAGCCGATTAGAAATCCCAACATCCCCGTATCTTTTAATTTACTGGTCAACGAGTTAAAAGCCTTAGGTCTTAATATAGAAATTCAAGCATCGGAAAATCTTGAGGAAACGACTAAATAATATCAGCCGAAATCGTCTTGTTTTTTGGTTAATATATTTTGTGTCATTCTTAACACATTTCAATATTCTTGCGACAAGCAAGATTCTTGTAAAAAATCACGAATAAAGAATAAATATTAATAAGAGTCATATAATATTATATTTATGAGAGTAGCTAATTTAAATTCAATAAGGATACGACTAGCTTCCCCGGAGGAGATTTTAAAATGGTCTCATGGTGAAGTTCTTAAACCGGAAACTATTAATTATCGCACTCAAAAATCTGAAAAAGATGGCTTATTTTGCCAGAAAATTTTTGGGCCTGAAAAAGATTACGAATGTTATTGCGGGAAATATAAAAGAATTCGCTATAAAGGAATGACTTGCGACAAATGCGGCGTAGAGGTTACCAAAGCCTCGGTAAGGCGTGAAAGAATGGGGCATATAAAATTAGCTTGTCCGGTGGCGCATATCTGGTTTCTCAAGGGAGTGCCTTCAAGAATGGGTGTTGTTATGGGTATTCCCATGCACCAATTGGAAAAAGTGATTTATTTTGCTTCGTATATTATTACGGATATAAAT
>CBDVAW010000006.1:0-24972 GCA_965372095.1 uncultured bacterium | reverse complement strand
TATCTTCGCGAAGGCGACAAAGTCACATTTTAATTAGCCGAAGGTCAAAAAGGCCTTAATGCTGTTAATGTTAAAAGACCATAAATAAAAACAAAAAGCGTCCCCGACTCGGGGACGCTTTTGTTTTGCGTAAAAATTGATTTTTGTTTATAGATTTAAAAACGATTTTTTGAGCTGTGTGAATCAATATTCCGTTTCAAAGATATTACTTGTTTTTACGATTAGCTTTTATTCGCTCCGTTTCCGATAAGTGCTTTTTTCTGAGGCGAACATTTGTCGGAGTAATTTCAAGATATTCGTCTTCTGCCATAATTTCAAGTCCGGTCTCAATTGTAATTTTATTCGGGGGCGCGAGTTGAATAGCGTCATCAGACCCGGAGGCTCGCATATTTGTAAGTTGTTTGCCCTTGATAGGATTTACCGCTATTTCATCTCCTTTTGAAGTATTGCCGATCACCATTCCTTCATATACCGGAGTATTCGGACTGATATAGAGAGCTCCTCTCTTTTGGATGTTGAACAGGGAATAAGCGAGGGCTTTTCCGCTTACCATTGATGTTAAGGAACCTGTTAAATGTTTTTGCATTTTACCCGCGTGCTGTTTAAAGCCGACCACGCGACTTGAGATAATCCCTTCTCCTTTTGTGTCAACTGTGAATTGTCCGCGATATCCCAAAAGTCCTCGCGTGGGTATTTCAAATATCAGGCGAACCATATCTCGGCATTGCTTTATTTCAAGTAATTTGGCTTTTCGCTGGTTTAATTTTTCAATTACCAATCCCTGAAAAGAACCGGGGATGTCAATTGTGATCTCTTCATACGGTTCAAGCTTTACGCCATCTTCTTCTTTGATAATAATACGAGGCTGTGAGACTTGCAGTTCGTAGCCTTCGCGGCGCATATTTTCAAGAAGGATTGCAATGTGCAACTCTCCTCGTCCAATTACCTTAAAGCTGTCAGTTTGGTCAAAATCAATAAACAAACCAACATTAACCTCAAGTTCACGCTCAAGGCGTTCGCGAATCTGCCGTCCCGTTACAAATTTTCCCTCTTGTCCGGCAAACGGAGAATTATTAACCAATATATTCAAGGTAATTGTCGGCTCGTCAATCTTGATGGCGGGGAGCGGTTCAATATCTTCTTTTGTGGTGATCGTGTCGCCGATGGATATGTCCGGCAAACCGGCGATCATAACAATATCGCCGGAAACCGCCTCATTAACATCTTCGCGAGAAACGCCTTTTAGCGTAAAAAGTTGTGTAATCTTCCCCGTTTGTGTTTCTTTAGCGGGATGCTTCACAAAAACGGTTTCGCCTACTCGTATAACGCCTTCGTAAATACGGCTTATCGCAAGTCTTCCGATAAAGTTGTCATAGGCGAGATTGAATGATTGGGCGCGGAGGGGCATATCAGTATTGACGGATGCTTTGGGGACTTTTTCAAGAATTGTATCAAGGAGCGGCGTAAGATCGTTTGAATCATCTTCAAGATTCTTTTTTGCGACTCCATCACGGCTGATTGCATATATGGTTGCGAAGTCAAGTTGTTCATCATTGGCGCCAAGATCTAAGAATAATTCAAACACTTGTTCTTTTACCAATGCCGGGTTTGCCGCCGGTTTGTCAATTTTATTTATAACCACAATCGGTCTAAGTCCGAGTTCAAGCGATTTTTTAAGAACAAAGCGCGTTTGCGGCATTGGTCCTTCTTGCGCGTCAACGACTAAAATCACAGAGTCAATAGAGCGGAGTACACGCTCAACCTCTGATCCAAAATCTACATGACCCGGAGTGTCAACAATGTTAATTTTTGTTCCCTGATAAGAAATAGAAGAATTTTTTGCGTAGATGGTAATCCCACGCTCTTTTTCAAGCGTGTTGGTATCCATACTCATTCCTTCATCAAATGCTCCCGTCTGGCGCATAATTGCGTCAGTGAGGGTCGTTTTCCCATGGTCAACATGGGCAATAATTGCAATATTACGAATTTCCATTTTAGTTAAAAAATAGCCACCAATAGCGACTTTATAATATTAAAGAATACACGAAATATAAGATAATATCAACCTTTACGCCAATGAGACCCGGCTTCGTTGGTGGATTTTATTATTCATTCCATAAAAACTTTAATGCGGCAGAAGTGTCTTAGATTTTTAACTATGGTAAAATGAAGCAATATTAATCTAAAATAATATTGCAAAGATCAAAAAAGCGATTATTGCCGTTGCCGGTTCTGGGACAAGGCTTTTACCGGCGACAAAATCAATCCAGGAGCATTTAATGTTTTTTTATCAATATTCACGACCATTTTTTTTCTTGGTTTTGTTTGGGTTGCACAGCATCGGAAATAAGGGTTTTAAAAGGAATAGGGTTTTTACAGAGCAATATTTGGTATTCCAAAGATGTTTTTTTTGACCAAGAACAAATAAGAATATATTCAGCCATTTTTAACAGCAAAATACTATTTTATTCTATTTTATTGACCACAACCGTGTTTGTATCAACTAAAATAATCAGATTTATATTTTTAAGGTAAAAATTATTGAGTCTTTTAATATAAAAATCATATAACAATATTTATGACATCTAAAGAAATCATCATACAATTAAAAAAACATTCTAATCCCAAAGACAAGCAAGGAATGGCGCGGTTTGGCATTAACCCCGAATACGCGATAGGTGTAAGGGTTCCGGTCTTAAGAAATTTGGCCAAGAAAACGGGCAAAGATCATAAATTAGCCCTGGAATTATGGAAGACCAAAATTCACGAAGCCAGAATGTTGGCCGGGATGATTGATGAACCGGAAAAAGTAACAAATAAGCAGTTGGAAGAATGGGTGAAAGAATTTAATTCTTGGGATTTGTGCGATCAATGTTGTGCAAACCTTTTTGATAAACTCCCAATTGCATGGAAAAAAGCAATTGGATGGGCTAAAAAAGACGAAGAATTCATTAGGCGAGCAGGATTTGCATTAATGGCTTGTTTGGCATGGCATAATAAGGATGCCAAAGATAAAGATTTTCTTAAGTTTTTTCCGTCTATCAAAAAATATGCAATGGATGAAAGAAATTTTGTTAAAAAAGCGGTTAATTGGGCGTTGAGGCAAATTGGAAAAAGAAATTTCAATCTGAACAAAAAAGCAATTAATCTTGCAAAAGAAATTAAAGAGATTGATTCAAAAAGCGCTAGATGGATTGCCAACGACGCCATAAGGGAATTAACGAGCGAAGCAGTCCAGAAGAGATTACAGCGATAGGTTTTAGATTTTTTTCCGTTAAAGCCAAAGTATATGAAAAAGATAATAAGTCTTAAAAAAACATTTTCAATAATATTGGAACCGTGTTCTCCATATAATTTTGACACAACTATTTATAGGCCGTCGCATTTTCCTTTTTCCGACAATGAATGGGAAAAAGGGAAAAACTGGCTTTTCATTATTTTTGGGAGGATGTTTTTTGGAAGAGGAAAACGCGGCATATAATATGGTTAGAGAAAGAAATCAGACTGAAGAAGTTGATATTTTAACTTAAAAATGCTTATATCTTTATATCCATTAACGAGAATATATGTCTTTATGTATAGGAATTGTCGGCTTGCCTAATGTTGGCAAATCAACTTTATTTCAAGCTATCACAAAAAAACAGGTTGATCGCTCTAATTATCCTTTTTGTACCATTGACCCGAATATTGGTGTTGTTGCCGTGCCCGATGAAAGGGTGGACAAACTCGCGAAACTCACTCAATCTGCCAAAAAAATTTACAACACAATAGAGTTCGTAGATATTGCCGGTTTGATAAAGGGAGCCAGCAAGGGAGAAGGGCTTGGTAATAAGTTTCTTGCCAATATCCGTGAAGTTGACGCTATGATATATGTCTTGCGATGTTTTCAAAAGAAAGACGTTATGAACTCCGGTTCCGAAAAGGATATTATTAAAGATAAAGAGATTATAGACACAGAGCTGGCTTTAAAAGATTTGGAAACAATAGAAAAACGAATTCTCTCGTTAAAAAAGGAGAGTAGGTCGGCCGATAATAAAGAAGCGGCTAAAGAATTGAATGTACTTGAAAGAGCTTGCGGTTTTTTAGAAAAAGGGGAGTTATTAATTGAACAGGTGTGGGAGAAAGACGAAAAGAAAATTCTCAAAAATTATCAATTATTGACCATTAAGCCGAAACTTTTTTTATTGAATGGAAAAAGGGATGAGGTTTCCGCGAATATAATAGAAAAGTTCAAGGAAAATGACTGGCAATTTTTAATTATGGACATATTAACGGAATTTGACGCCGCAAGTTTTGCTCCGGAAGAAAGGGAATCATTTGGGCTTCCCAAAGAACTTAAGATAGATTTATTAATCAAAGAAGCATATAAGCTACTCAATTTAATAACCTTTTTGACTACCGGCGCTGACGAGACAAGGGCATGGACTCTTGCGAAGGGCGGCGGTGCTCCAAAAGCCGGAGGCGTTATTCATAGCGATTTTGAGAAATGTTTTATCAGGGCGGAAGTGATTAATTGGCAGGATCTTATTGACGCAGACGGTTTTGCGCAAGCCGGGAAAAAAGGGTTGATCCGCACAGAGGGAAAAGAATATGTGGTTCAAGACGGAGATGTGATTGAGATTAAGAGCGGTGCATAATAATATATGGATATGGTAAACTAAGAATATAGCATTTTTTAATCATTGAATCGTTAATATGAAAAAAGACAAAACAATAGTAATCGGGCATAAGAATCCGGATACTGATTCCATTCTTTCAGCAATATTGGTTTCTTTTTATGCTCGGAAAATATTCGGGCGTGATATAGAAGCAAGGCGAGCGGGAGAGATAAATAAAGAAACAGCATTTATTTTAAACCGTTTGTTAAAATCCGCGAAGATCAGGCTTCCAAAAATATTAAATAAAATTAGCCGAGAGAATGTTGTTTTAGTTGATACCACCGAACCGAGCCAGATAATTGAAGGGCTAAGGGATGATAAACTTTTTGCCATAATTGATCATCATCAATTGGGAGGATTAAAGTCTTTGATGCCGATTTATGCGCGAGTGGAGCCTCTGGGTTGTACATGTTCCATTATTTACAAAATACTCAAAGAAAAGAACATTAAAATAAATAAGGTTACGGCGACAATGATGATCGCGGCCATTGTTTCCGATACTTTATTTTTTAATTCTCCGACAACAACCTTGGAAGATAAAAAGATAGTCAAAGAGCTGAATAAATACGCCAAATTGAACATAAAAGAATTAGCTGAAAATATGTTTAACGCCAAATCAATATTGACCGGGATCAAGCCGGCAGACATTATAAAAAAAGACTATAAATTTTTTATGATGGGAAAAAACAGAGTCGGGATCGGAGTTTGGGAAACTGTTAACCCGTTAAGCGTTGAAGGCAAGAAGCAAGATATCATAGCGGCATTAAAGAATAAGAAAAATAAAGACAAATTAGATTATCTATTTTTCGGAGTGGTGGACATTATCAAGCAAAATACTTATCTTTATGTGTTTAGCGACGATGAAAAAGCCCTGGCCAAAGATATTTTTAAAGGAACTGCAAAAGATGAGATTATGGTATTAAAAGGGATCGTATCTCGCAAAAAACAGATTGTTCCTCTTTTAATGGACAAACTCGGACAGTTTTAACTTAAGTGCCCCCTTTTTCTTCAAAGGCTCGTAGAAAATTTTCTTTCGGGCGGTTTATTCATAGCAAAGTTTAATTAATTATGAATGTAAAAGATATCACTAATATTTTGAAAAACAGCTCGGGGGATGATGTCCGACTTATTTCCAGGGCTTTTGATTTTGCGGTAAAAGGCCACGAAGGTCAGAAAAGATTTTCAGGAGATCCTTATTTTGTCCATCCCTATGAAACAGCGAAGACATTAGCTAGGCTTCAATTGGACGCGGTGACGATAGCGGCCGGCCTTTTGCACGATGTTTGCGAGCAAAATTCCGATATCAGCGAAAAAGAATTAAAGAAAGAATTCGGGGACGAAATTGTTTTTCTTGTTTCGGGAGTCAGCAGGCTTGGCTCTTTAAAGTACCAGGGGGCCAAAAGACATGCGGAAAGCCTTAGAAAAATGTTTTTGGCAATGACGAAAGATGTCAGAGTCGTTCTTATCAGATTGGCTGACAGGCTTCATAATATGAGCACTCTTCGATATGTTCCTAAGGAAAAACAAAAAAGAATTGCTTTTGAGACATTGGAAATTTATGCTCCGTTGGCGAATCGTTTAGGAATGGGTGAAATCAAGGGCAAGCTTGAAGACTATGCTTTCCCATATACTCATCCCGGAGATTATAAGAAAATTATGGAACTTATGGAAGAAACCTTAGAAGAAAAACAAAAAAATTTAGCCAAAGTAAAATATAAATTGAAAAGCGCATTGGAAAAAAACGGAATAAAGTATATTAAGGCAGATTCACGCGTTAAACATGCTTACAGTTTATTCAAAAAGCTTCAAAAGAAAGATATTAATATGGATATAGATAAGATATATGATCTTATCGCTATGAGGGTTATTGTAAAAACAACGGAAGATTGCTATAAGGCAATGGGTATAATCCATAAGATATGGAGGCCGTTGCCGGGGAGAATCAAAGATTACATTGCTCTCCCAAAACCAAACGGATATCAAAGTTTGCATACTACCGTTTTTGCCGTAGGCGGTAATATAACAGAGATTCAAATAAGAACGGAAAAAATGCACGAAGAGGCGGAATATGGAATTGCCGCGCATTGGGCTTATGCCGAATCCGGCAAGCCTAAAAAAGTCGCCAGTTTTAAAACCAATCTCGCATGGGTAGATCAGCTTGTAGAATGGCAGAAAAATGTTTCAAAATCAAAAGATTTTTTAGAAGAGCTTAAAATAGATTTTTTTAACGACAGAGTTTTTTGCTTTACTCCGAAAGGAGATGTAATTGATTTGCCGGTTGGCGCCGCTGTCATTGATTTTGCATATACCATTCATAGCGATATCGGAGATCGCGCTATCGGGGCCATGGTCAATAAAAAATTTGTTTCCCTGGATTCCGTATTGAGCAATGGAGATATAGTGGAAATTAAGATAGATAAGAACAAAAAGCCAAATCTGGAAGCGTTTAAATACGCCAAAACGTCTATGGCTAAAAAAAGAATAAAATCGGCCGCCAAGAAGATAAATTTTTCAGAAAAGTTTAAGCATAATATATAGTTTGTTAATTTTTTGGACATCTTTTATTAAAAATACTTTAAATAATATAATCAATGTTTTTTAGTTTGGCGATATATTATATATGTTATTTGATTTTCCCGTTTATTATATTAATGGCTTTTTTCGCAGGCAGAAGTAAAAATATGAGAACGCGTATTTTTGCCGGTGTATTGTTAATAATAAGCTTGGTTTGCGCGTATATGCGTTTTGTTGAGCCGAAATTGCTTATAGTCAATAATGTTGAAATAAAACAGTCTGTTGATCAAGTGATAAACTCTGAGTTAAAAATAGTGGTTTTTGCGGATATTCATCTCGGGATATTCAAAAACGGAGTTTCCCTAAAAAGGGTTGTCAATAAAATAAATAAGCTTAGTCCGGATGTTGTTTTTATGCCCGGCGATTTTGTTTATTTGATTAATAAGGGGGATATAGAAAGCGAGATGGCTCCACTGTCAGATATCAAGGCCCCGCTGTATGCTGTGACAGGGAACCACGATGCGGGCATATTTGGAGAAAATATCAGTGATGAGCTTTTATTTTTTTTAAGAAAATATAATGTGCGTTTGATAGACAACGCCATTGAGCGAATAGAGATCAATGGGAATCATTTTACCATAATCGGGCTTAGTGATCTGTGGGGAGGGGAGATAGATTTGGATTTATTAAATAATGTGGAAGAAAGCGAATATGTTATTGTTCTCGCGCACAATCCGGATACGGTGTACAGTTTCCCAAAAAACGCTCACATTGATCTGGTTATATCCGGGCATACACACGGGGGACAAGTGCGACTGCCGTTTTTCTACAAAAGCACAATTCCGTCAAACTATGGCTTTAACAAAGGATTATATACAATCGGCGATACAACGATATATGTGACATCCGGGATAGGTATGGTGGGGTTGCCTTTTAGGTTGTTGATCCCTCCGGAAATAGCGGTATTAAAGATCAGATAATGTGCGCGCCATTTTTTGGTTTAGTTTCTATTGCAATATATAGCTGAATTTTTATATTAGGCGAAAGCTTTCTATTTCAAATCAACCGTTGTAAGATGCATACAGGGTTTTAAAAATTATCTACACTGTTAAAATGTTGTGAGCCGGTATAATAAAAGAAGAGCCTATTTTAACGAGTCAAGCAGATATGAATAATATAGAAAAAGAAGAAGAATTAAGGCAAAAATTTAAAGTTTTCGTCAGCGAAGAAAAAATAATCATATTGGTTTTTTTTGACGTGGAGATGAACACGGAGCGCAGTATTGATTTCACAAAATTAATAAGTCGGGATGTTAATAATATCTTAAATAAAGATCCGAAAAAGAAATATCATGGGATTGTTGACATATCAGCGGTAAAAGGAAAGATCGCTAATATCCCCGGCAGTGTGAGGAAGATTTATGCTGATATGATGTTTCATAACCAAATGAAAAAAATTGCCATTATCGGTTCAGGTATATTTTACGAAGTGGTGGTTAATTTGATCATTCAAGCCACCGGGAAAAAAAAGGGCATTAGGTGGTTTAAAACCAGAGAAGAGGCTATAGAGTGGTTTAATGAAAAGAATGGATCATAGCTGCGGATAGTGTTCCGGTTTTTTTAAAATAACCATAAAGCCGGGGAAGGGCTTTTTTTAGTTCATCTATGATAAAATAAAAAATGGTCAATAAAAAATATTAAAAAATAATCGTGTATATATTATGGAAGAGTTAACATTAACAGACCAAAATTTTTCAGAAGAAGTTTTAAACAGCAAGGGACTTATTTTAGTGGATTTTTGGGCCGAATGGTGTGAGCCTTGTTTAATGATGAATCCTGTTTTAGAAGAAATGGCGGAAGAATTAAAAGGCGATGTTAAAATAGGCAAATTGAATGTTGATGAAAATTCAATAACACCATCAACTTATGAAATAGAAGCAATTCCCGCCCTCATTTTATTTAAAAACGGACAAATTTTTAAGAGATTTATTGGAGTTCAACTAAAAGAAGTTTTAATTAACGTTATTAAGCTTGGGCTTAATGAAGGATAAGCGGAAATAATTGTGAAAGAAAAAGAAATTAAAAAAATTACAATTCTTCCCGGTGTAAATAAACTTAATAAACAGGAAAAGTTTGACAAGATTGAAATTAGAAAAGGAGAAACAGTGGCTATTGTCGGGCAAACGGGATCCGGCAAAAGCCAGTTGCTTTATGATATTGAGAAAATAGCCCAAGGCGACACTAAAAGTAAAAGAACCATCTTGATTAATGATAAAATCCCTGAAAGAGAGTGGCGTTTTAATCCTAAGAAAAAACTAATTGCTTCTTTGTCGCAAACAATGAATTTTTTAGTTGATTTGTCCGTCAAAGAGTTTTTAGAATTGCATATTGAAGCCAGAGGGGGGGAAATCCGTCCAAAATTAGTTGAAGAAGTTATAAGGGAGTCTAATAATATCGTCGGTGAGCCGATTTCTCCGGGAATGAATTTGCTTAGTTTGTCGGGAGGTCAAAGTCGAGCCTTAATGGTTGCGGATGTAGCCAACATAAGCGTTTCCCCGATTATCTTAGTTGATGAAATTGAAAATGCCGGTATTCGCAAAGAAACAGCCATTAAAATTTTAGTTGAAGAAGGGAAGTTTGTATTGATTGTTACACATGATCCGGCATTGGCATTAAGCGCTGATAAAAGAATAGTAATAAAGAATGGGGGTATAGTAAAAATTTTAAAGACGACTGCAAAAGAGAAGGGGATTGCTTATTATCTTAATTGGATTGAGAATCATAATCTAAAGACCAGGGAGCAGATTAGAAAAGGTGAAAAAATTGAAGAAGTCAGGTTGTTTTGCAAGCCAATTAATTAAAACAATGAAATTTATTATTTTTGCCGGCACTCCCGGCTCGGGGAAGACTAGTATCATCAAGAATGTTATAGAGGAATTAAAAGACGATTTTAAATTGATTTTTGTTAAATTTGATTGTCTGAAAACTGATGATGAAAAAAATATTGCCGACAGATATAATATTCCTTCAATAAAAAAATTAGCGGGGGAACTTTGCCCTGATCATTATACGGCTTTAGAGATTCCAAAGATTATCAAAAAAAATCAGGACAAAGATATTATCTTAATTGAAACAGCTGGTCTTTGTCTGCGTTGTTCTCCTTATATTAAAGAAGGATTAGGGATTAATGTTTTGGATATTACATCGGGGCATCCAAGTCGTTACGGACCAATCTTGACGGATGCTGACGTAGTGGCGGTCAGCAAGGGCGATTTGATTTCTCAGGCGGAAAGGGAAATTTTTAGACATAATATTTCAAAAGTCAATTCAATGTGCAAAATAGTTGAAGTGAATGGATTGACTGGAGAAGGGGCTATTGATATTGTAGAATATGTTAAAAACTCAAACGATATCACCGGAGAAAAATTGACTCTAAAACACAGTATGCCTTCGGCAATTTGCGGTTATTGTTATGGGAATAAGTATCTTGAGGAAGGTGAGGTGCAAAAAAGATTTTTAGCCGGCAAGAAACTGAAAAATCTAATCCCAAATTTAAATTGCGGGAAATGCGGGTTTAAATCTTGCAACGAGTTTATCAGGGCGGTTTTAGATAAGAAAGTGGATATGGGACAATGCCCTTTTATTAAATAAGAAGACAAAGAAAAATAAAATAGACATATTCAATATTTTTAAAATAAAACGCATTTTGTCGAAAAGGTACGTCAATAATTTGAATTTTACTTTGCACAATAAGATGAACGAAAAAAAATCAGCCAAAGAATTAATTAAAAAATATCAAAGCTATGCCGATGAGAACGGGTTTCAATTGAATCCCGATAAGCAGGTAGTAAAAAGACTGGCCTCAAACCTTTTAAATATAGAAGAAAAATACGGTTTTAAATACTGTCCTTGCCGTCGGCTGACTAAAGATAAAAAAAAAGACAAAAAAATAATTTGTCCTTGTGTTTATCATAAAAAAGAAATTAACGAACAAGGACATTGCCATTGCTTTTTATTTGTAAAAAAATGAATATGGTTAAATTCAAAGTTAATAAATCACAGTGTGCTGGGTGCGGAGCCTGTGTCCATGCTTGCCCTTTTGGCGCGATTCAAATAGATAAAGACGGGAAAGCGGTCATTGATCAAGAAAAATGTCAGCAATGCGGCGAATGTAAAGAAGTCTGCCCTTTTGGTGCGATAGAAAGAATAGAGGAGCAAGAAAGGAAAAAATAGTTCTAAAGGTTTCCGTTAAAATATTTTTAACTCAAAGTAAAATATTATTATTTTACTTTTTTTCTTTTGTGGGTTTTATTTTTTGGATAGTTATTATAAAATAGAATTAGCGGATATTTAAAATCCGAGATATTTATTAGATATTCACATCTTTCTGTAATGGAATTGGAAAATAAAATATTGAGGAACCTCTTAGTGCGACCCGGCTATATAAGTAAAGCCCATTTTGATATGGCTGAAAAAGAAGCGGCGGCGGAGGATAAGGTTTTAACGGAATGTTTACTTGAAAAAAATCTCATAATGGATGAGCAATTAGGCAGACTTATAGCAGATTATTTAAATTTTCCTTTTGTTAATTTGAAAAAAGAAAAGACGGATAAAAAAGTTTTTGAGTTGATCCCGGAATTAGTGGCTCGCTCAAGGAAGGTATTCGCTTTTGCCGAAATCAAGCAAGGCATAAAAGTCGGGATGCTTGATCCGAACGACTTGGGAATAAGACATTTAATAGAAAAGAGAGCCGGGCGGAGAGTTTTGCCTTATCTTATAACAAAGCAAGATCTTAACATTGCTCTTCATCAATATAAACCCAGCCTCAAGGACGAGTTTAAAAATATTTTAAATGATTTGAAGGATGAATCATTAACAAGAGATGAGCGTGACGAATTAACCGTCAAAATAGTTGATACATTACTTCAGTATGGTTATCAAAATAATGCTTCCGACATACATATTGAACCGCACAAAGGCAATATATTGGTGCGCTTTAGGATTGACGGGGTTTTGCATAAAGTATTGAAAATACCAAAAGATTTACACGAATTGATTTTAATGCGCATTAAGATAATGTCTAAAATCAGAACCGACGAACATCGTGCCGCGCAGGATGGAAAGCTTAAGATCAAGGTGTCCGGAGAGGCCGTTGATGTTAGAGTTTCCATTGTCCCGGTTACTGGCGGTGAAAATATAGTGATGCGTCTTCTTTCGGCGAAGAGCAGGCAATTCGGCTTGGAAATTTTAGGCTTGTCAGAAGACAATTTAAATAAAGTGCAGGAAGCAATTAAACATTCCCACGGTATGATTTTAGTTACAGGACCGACAGGCTGTGGAAAAACCACTACGCTTTATGAAATCATAAAAAATCTTAATAAGCCGGAAATTCATATTGCCACCATTGAAGATCCGGTTGAATATGACATTGAAGGTGTTAGTCAGATACAAGTGAACACAAAAACCAATTTAACATTTGCCAATGGTCTGCGAGCCATTGTCAGACAAGACCCGGATATTATTTTGATAGGGGAGATCAGAGACCAAGAGACCGCGGCAATTGCTATCAATTCCGCGTTAACCGGCCATCTTGTTTTATCTACATTACACACTAACGATGCTGCCACAACTCTTCCCCGTCTTCTTGATATGGGGATTGAGCCTTTCTTAGTGGCTTCTACCGTAGATATGGCTATTGCGCAAAGACTGGTTAGAAAAATTTGTGAAAAATGCAGAGCATCATATAAATTAACAGAGAAAGAAAAAAAGATTATAGAAAACAACTCTTATCTCAAAGAAGCTTTTAAATCCAAAGGGTATAAAAACTTAAACAAGCTTCTTTTATATAAAGGCAACGGATGCAAGGTTTGCGCTAATACCGGTTTTCGTGGGAGAGTTGGCGTTTTTGAAATTTTGGAAATGGATGAAAAAATAAAAGATCTGATTATTAAAAACGCTTCCAGCGATGAAATTGAGAAAATTGCCCGCAAACAAGGAATGACAACGATATTAGAAGATGGGGTAAGCAAGGTTTTAACGGGGGTTACAACAATTGAAGAAATAATTAGGGTTACCAGTAAATAATTATGGGCATTCCACACAAAAAAACACATATGGATTACGATACGGCGGAGGTGGTTTCAATAGTCTCGCATCAGCTCAAAACCCCGCTTTCAATAATCAAGGGCTATTTGGAAGTATTGGTTTCGGAAGATCTGGGTAAAATAAATAACAGACAGAGAGAATATCTGGGGGACATCTTAAGTAATACCCACAGGATGATCAGGTTGGTTAAAGAGCTGCTGGATGTATCTAGGATAGAAGAAGGGAGAATGGAACTTTCTCCCGAGCCGTCAGACTTAAAAGAAATTGTGCGGAATGTTGTGGAAGAATTTCATTTTTTGGCTAAGGCTAAAAATTGTACGCTCTCTTTCCATCCGGTAGGGGAAATCCCATTATTGAAAATTGATTCGTTAAAAATCAAACAAGTGGTTATAAACCTTATTTCCAATGCCGTTAATTACACCAAAGGAGGCGGTACGATTGAAGTGAGCGTTAAGAAGAAAGGGAACCGCGTATTGTTTACTTGTGAAGATAATGGCATAGGGATTTCCGATAAGAAAAAAAAGAAAATTTTTACAAAGTTTTACAGAAGCGAAAATGCTATGGCTCTTTGTACGGAAGGATCCGGGCTGGGTTTATTTATTTCAAAAGCAATTATTAAAAAAAGCGGAGGAAATATTTACTTTAAATCCAAAAAAGGCGAGGGTAGTGTTTTTTCTTTTTCTTTGCCTATTAATTAAGAAAGTATGAACCAAGCGAAAATCTTAATAATAGAAGATGATAAATTTTTACTGAAACTTTATGGCGATAAGCTTAAGCGTGAAGGTTTTCAGGTGTTAGTGTCTGTTACCGGGGAGGAGGGTGTCAATAAAATTTCTACAGAGAAGCCCGACTTGGTGATATTGGATCTAATTTTGCCCGGGAAAAATGGTTTTGAAATTTTGTATGAAATCAAAAATAACCCAAAAACCAGAAAAATTCCGGTTATAATACTTTCCAATTTGGGGCAAGAGTCGGATATTCAAAAAGGAAAAGAATTGGGAGCGGCAGACTATATTGTCAAAACAGATTTTTTGATTAACGACTTGGCAGGGGTGGTTAAAGAACATTTATTAAAAACGAAAAAGAAATTAAAATAAAAAGCCGTAACGGATAAAATATTTTTATTATACTTTTTAGCTTACATAAAAAATGTCAAAACAGACAATTGAGAAAAAAGGCTTGTTAGAAACAGAAGTTTCTATTTTTAGAGTTAGCTTGGTTCAAAAAGCTATTTTCGCCAAACATTTATCAATAATGTTAAAGGCCGGGCTTCCCATAACGGAAGCTTTGAATATCGCCAAAGATTCCGCTTCCGGCAAGTTGAAAAAAAGAATAAAAGAAATATCAAAATCCGTGAAAGCGGGGAGTTCTCTTTCTTCATCTTTTGCCCGTTATCCAAAAACTTTTTCAAGTTTGTTTGTAAGCGCCACTTATGCGGGTGAAACTTCGGGTACCTTGACCGAGAGTTTGCAAAATATCGCCAATCAGCTTGAAAAGGAAAAAATATTAGTGGCAAAAATAAAAGGAGCCATGCTATACCCGATAGTTGTTTTAACGGCTGCGTTTCTTTTGGGAATAATTTTGGCATTTATTGTTTTGCCGAAGATCACTCCACTGTTTGAAGGATTAAAAATGGATTTGCCGGCGACTACCCGAGCCTTGATCTGGTTTTCTCATTTTATCCAGGATTATGGTCTGTATTTTTTAATAGGAGTTATTTCTTTTATAATATTTATTATTTGGGTAGTCAGACAAAATATTGTTAAGCCGATCACTCATTGGGTTTTTTTAC
Source organism: uncultured bacterium (assembly GCA_965372095.1). Lineage (GTDB taxonomy): Bacteria > Patescibacteriota > Minisyncoccia > Minisyncoccales > CBDVAW01 > CBDVAW01. The sequence goes on along the minus strand of CBDVAW010000006.1, from coordinate 9,904 downwards.
ATATGCCGATATTAAAAAATATTGCCAGCGGTTCAAATTTAGCTCGTTTTTCCAGGACATTGGCTATGCTCCTTAAAAGCGGTGTCAACATTGACGAAGCTTTGGAGATCACTAAAGATATGACGACAAATTATTATTATAGAAAGGCTCTTAAGAAGATAAGCGGAAATATTCGCAAAGGGATGAGACTTTCTGATAGTTTGGGCGAGTTTGATTTTCTTTTCCCGCCAATACTCGTGAATATGATCAGGGTTGGGGAAGAATCCGGCAATTTTGAAGAAACTCTTTTTTATTTAGCCGACTTTTACGAAACAGAAGTAGATAATGCCACCAAGTCTTTGTCCACGGCGATAGAACCAATATTGCTCATCATAATAGGAGCAGTTGTCGGCTTTTTGGCTTTATCCATTATTACTCCCATATATGATGTTACCGGTAATGTGAGCAGATAAATATTTTGTGTTTTACGGATATTAATTATGGAAAAAGCCCCCGGCAAAAATAGTTTTACTTTAATAGAGCTTCTAATAGTCATTGGTATTATGCTTTTATTGACGGCGGTAACCGTGCCTATTTATGGTATGTTACAAGTGTCCAGCCAGTTAAATGAAAATTCATCGCAAGCAGTCCAAGCATTACGGATCGCCAAAGAAAGAAGTATGTCCAGGTTCAACAATTCTTCTCACGGAGTTTATTTTGAAACAAATCTTATCGGGGAAGACAAGTATGTTTTATATCAGGGCGTTTCTTATGCGGCGCGAGAAAGCTCTTATGATAGAGAATATGTGTTAGATGATGTTTTGAAGCTTTCTTGGAGCTTGTTAGGGGTCGGCGACGAAGGAGATATAAATTTTTCCAAAGGGCTTGGCGTGCCCGGTAAGACGGGAACAATAATTCTAATACATGATGTAAGCGGCGCGAGATCAATCATAATTAATAATCTTGGAGCCATAGAAGAAAATTAAGATTATAAAATTCAATGCCAATTAAGAGATATATATATTGGTCAAAAACGCCGGATATTAGGAATCAAAAAGGCCAGTCAATCTTAGAAGTCATAATAGCAGTGGCTATTTTTTCTTTAATAGGAGCGGCCATGACAGCCATGGTAGTGGGCGGGTTCAACGGATTAATGCAAGGCGGGGATCAAACGCAAGCGGGAGCCTTAGCGCAGGAAGGCATTGAAGCTGTAAGGTCAATTCGCGATGGAGCGTGGAATGAATTAGTTTATAAGAAAAGCGCTGTGGCTGTCAGTTCAAGCCAATGGATATTTACAGGTGAAGGAATGGACGAATCTATTGGCAAATATACTCGCACCATTATTATGGATGATGTTTGTCGGGATGAGACAGATGAGATTACGGATTGTCCGGGCGCTTATACCGATGTGCACAGCAAACAATGCGCGGTGAATATAGACTGGGAAACAAGACCGGGGATTATTAACTCTGTCCGAAATATAACTTATTTAACAAATTGGGATTCGCGAGATTGGATGCAATCCGATTGGTCCGGCGGAGATGGGCAATCTATTTGGTCTAATGCAACAATGTATGACTCTGATGATGGGAATGTTATCACAAATGCTATCGGGCAAGTTACGCTCGCTTCGGCAGGTACTGCCATAAAGGACGCAGGTTTTAATTATTCAACAGACTCAAGCTATGATTGGCCGTTTATTGTAGCGGATAATTATATTAATGACGCGGATAAAATTGAAGTTATAGGCGGAGCGGCTCAACTGGCGGTGTTGGAAGGTGATATTATTTTCGGGACTACCATAAATACAGAATTTAATTCTGACGCTAATGGCTGGCAATTTAATATGTGGGATGCCGGAGGCGGGGAGGTGGATCCGATTGGGGTTTGGCAAAGTCCTGGGGGTAATCCGGGAGGCTATATTGATATTACTATCCCGTATAATGCCAAAGATGACGAATTAGGCGGCTATTGGGAACAGCCGATTAATATCACGGAAGATAATGCCGCGGTAACTTGCTATTTTGATTGGAGTATTATTGATTGGGAGGCCGTTGGAGGCGTTGACAGTTATCATATTTATGTATTTTTAGACGATTTTTCAGGAGCACCGGTTATAGGTAATCAGTGCTGGTTATCCGAGAGTCAAAGCGGAATTACAGATTGGTCGGGGCAGCAAAGTATAGATTGTTCACTCGCGGCTTCCGCTTCCGGCACATATTATTATAAATTAGCCGTTTGGCTGGATACAAGACAGAAGCAGAATACGGGGCCTATCACGGCGGCTTTTGACAACGCTAAAATTTATTGGCAAAAAACAAGTGGTGGTTCATATTCAACCGATAAGCCGGATATTTATCCGACTGCTTCTTTTTCCGTTTCAGGGGTTCAAAGTTGGGATAGTTTTACTGCAACAACCGTAAAAAATGGAGGGGAAATTTATTATCAATTGTCCGACAACAATGGGTCTGCTTGGCAATATTGGGACGGACTTGATTGGGTCATAGCCGTCGGTGCAACAGACCACAACACAGCGACTGTTATTAATACAAATATAAGTAATTTTAGTGTAGTGAACGAACAGATAAAATTCAAAGCTTTTTTAGAAAGCGATGGTTCCCAATTAGTGCAATTAAACAATATTAATATCGGTTTTACTACGCCGGCTCCGGTCTGGAGTTTTGCGGCTTGGGATGTTGGGAGTGGTGAAGTGACGCCAACGGGAATCCGCCAGCCAACAGGGGGCAATTCGGGAGGATATGTTAATATTACCGTGCCTCAAGGAAACAATAATGAAGTAGGAGGGTATTGGCTGCAGTCGTTCGTTTCTTATATTGATAATCCTTCTGTGGTTGTTCTTGATTTTGACTATAAGGTAATTGATTTTAACGGGGCACCTAATGTGGCCGAAATACGAGTTTATATTGACTCGTTTGACGGTGATCCGATAAATCAAGTAGGCGGTTCCATAAGTATTTCAAATGAAGGGGTATGGATCTCAGCTGACCAATATGATGTTGCGTCTGCGATTGCCACGTCGGGCGTTTATTATTTTAAAATTGCTTTTTGGGTGGAAACCTTGGTCGGCAGCCCGGGCCCGTATACGGTTGGATTTGATAATGTCAAAATTGACTTGGGTGATGGATCATACCCAATTTCCGGTTCTCTTATTTCTTCCGCCTTTGATATGACTGACGCTTCGCCGGCTCAAATTATTGAGTGGGGAGAGACAGCTCTTGGAGATAGTAATGTCCGGTTTCAAATTAGGACTGCTCCGGATGCGGGCGGGTCTCCGGGCGTTTGGACAGAGTGGTATGGGGCAAACGGTTCAAATACCTATTTCACAACTTCAACCGGTAGTCTTATTCCAACCGATTTGAATGATAAACAATGGATGCAATACAGCGTGGAATTAACCAGAGAAGGGGGGAATATTCCGGTATTGGAAAATATAAAGATAAACTATAAATAGCTTATGAATATACAAAAAGGATTCACCCTTATGGAAACCTTGATTTATGTTGCTATTATTGGTGTGGCGATAAGCAGTTTTATTGCTTTTGCTTTATCTATTATTAATTCTCGCTCCAAGGTTTATGCGGTTCAAGAAGTGCAAGCCAATATTAGAACAGTGTTAGGGATTATTACGCAAAAAATCAGATTGGCCGAAGATGTTATTGCCCCAATTGAGGGGAATTCAGACAGTATATTGATATTAGATATGCCGGGCGTTGCCCCCGATTTGATATTTAGTGTTACGGGTGGTATTTTGAGCGTTGCCGAAGGCGTTGGCGACCCAGTGTCTGTTACAAGTGACGAGGTGACAGTTTCTAACCTGACATTTACTAATTTAGCGTTAGACGGCGAAAGAGATAATATAAGAATGGAATATACTATTGAATATAAAGAAGGGAGCAGTAAAGAATACCAATGCTCTCAATATTTACAAACAGCTGTAAGTTTGAGGCAATGAATAAAAAAATAAACAAAAACCAAAAAGGCGTTGCGGCGATTTTAACAATTGTCATAGTTGCGGCTGCCGTCTTGATAATGGCTTACAGCGCTTCTTTATTGGGACTGGGCGAGCTTGATTTGGGATATACCTCTCAGCGTGGGTCAGAAGCGTTTTCAGTTGCGGATGGCTGTATAGAAGAAACTTTGCGTCGTATTCGTCTTGACACAATGTATGGGATTGAAGCTGGAGATATCATATTATCGGTAAGTAATGGTTCGTGTATAATAAATATAGAGGATTTAGGAAGCAATCAAAGAAGGATAACTGCTATCGGTACAAGCGGAAATTATAATAAAAAATTGGAAACAGAAATTTCTCTCTTTGGCAATACCATTAATATTAATTCTTGGACGGAGAAGGATGACTAAATATATTTTTAATTTTTTTTCAAAAAGGTCTATCGGACTTGATATCGCCGATCGCACTATTGAAGCGGTAGAGCTAATTAAAAAAAGCACTAAAATAAAAGTTTTAAGCAAAGGGCGGTGCTTATTAGGACAAGGTATTGTCCAAAATGGGAGAATTAAAGATGAAAAAAGATTGATGGAGGCGGTTAAAAAAGTATTTTTAGATGCGAAACCCTATCCCATTATAGCAAAAAAACTAATCTTTAGTCTGCCGGAAAGTCAAACCTATTTTCATATTTTTAAAACTGGAGGGAATAATAAAAAAAGTTTCAAGAAATTAACCATAAAAGAAAAAGACGATATTATTTTTAGCGAAGCAAGAAAGAATATTCCGTTAAAAGATAATAATTTGTTATTTTCGTATAAACCCTTGGAAAAAGAAGCTCGCAGCTTTTTTTACTCAAAAAACAATAATAAAAGTAGTGAAGCTGAATATTTGATTGTTGCGGCAAGCAAAGAAGTAGTTTCAATGTGGCAGAAATTTTTCCAAAAGTTAGAAATAGAAGCAAATATTTTTGATATAGAATCTATTGCTGTCTTTAGGAGTTTATTTATTAAACCGCCTAAAAAAATGGTTTGTATTGTTGATATTGGGTCAACAACAACTAATATGGCCGTTTTTAATAAAGGGGCGTTGTATGCTTCCTACACAATAAATACGGCAGGCAATATCTTTACCGAAGAAATTGCCAAAAATTTAAAAATTGAACTTAATGAAGCGGAAAAAGCAAAAAAACAATATGGACTGTCCGAGAAAAATAATCGCATTTTTTCAACTCTGGTCAAATTGTTAAAACAAGTAAGCGAAGAAATTAGAACATTGATTGATTATTCCCAGGGAAAGACCGGGCGGCAAGTTGAAGAAATCATATTAATCGGCGGTTCCAGTAAATTAAAAGGAATTTTTGACTATTTTGATGCTAATTTTGATGTGCCTATAATAGCCGGCAGATCATATCTGTGTGGCAGAAAAGAATCTTTAGAATATATTAAGGCGATTGGCCTGGCATTAAGGGGGATAGGTGGTAAAAACATTAAAAAGGATCCTGCCATTAGCATTAAGAAACCAAAAAAGAAAAATATTATAGAGCTATTCTTTAAATTTTGTAAGAGAAAGAAAATGTCACATATTAGCCGGCCACTTCCGACAACCGGAAATTCACAGTTAGCCGCGGATACGAGCCGAGTTAGAAAGTTGCGCGTCAAAAAATACGCATTGGTTATCATAGTATTCATTGGCATAATTATTGTCGGTTTAGCTTATTTGTATAAAGATTATAAAAAAACAAAAGATTTGGAAAATCGTCAAGCTGAAACTGTCCAATATACGAAAACTCAATCATTTGTTTTTAAAATTCCGGTTGCGGCGAATTCCATAGAATACACATCTGATAGGGTAAAAGGACGAATCGTTGAAAATATCATTAAAGTCGCCGGTGACTACAATGAGGCGGTGGCTCGTTCAAGAATACTGGCCGAGAAAGAATTATTAACGGAAGAAAGAATGTGGCTAACGCCGGTGAACAGTCTTATGAACCAAGAGTCCGCTGACTTTCCTTGGACAATAAAATGGGTTGTTTATTTTGAAAAAGATGCCAATAGATTGTTTTTAAAAGAAGTGGATATTTTAAATAAAAATAATATAAGTTATGTATTGAATAACATTGAAAAAGAAACACTGGACTTAACCGAAAATCCGAACATATTCTATCTAACGGGGAAGATCACAGTTTCTCTAAATCAATTAATTAAAATAGAGAACGAAGCAGAAGGAACCGATACTTCGCAAGAGACTGGCATAGACGAAATCGTTGAAGTTGCGGAATTTGCGACCGGGACCATTGGAATGGCAATAATCAAAGAAACGGGAACAGGATGGCTAAGAGTGAGAGAGGGGTCGGGGACCATCTATCCCGAGGTGACGAAAGTATATCCCGGCGAAAGTTATCCACTACTGGAAGAAAAATAAAAGTGGTATAAAATTAAAGTAAAGGATGATAGTAGTGGCTGGGTCTATGCCACATATGTGTTATAACAATAAAAGGTCGGACTATGTAAACGAATGTTATTATAGAATAATTAATAAAACAAACATTATGACAAAATCAAAGTCTAAAAAAGCATTCACATTAATTGAGTTATTAATCGTTATCAGTATTATCGCCGTAATATCTGCTGTTGTTTTTGTTACGCTTGATCCGTTAAGCAGGTTTGCCGATACCAGAGATGCCAGAAGATGGTCGGAAGCGTCAGCAGTTTTAAGCGCTATTAAAATAGATCAGGTGGACAATGGCGGTGCTTATTTAACGTCTATTGGCAATATGGTGGCGGGAGAAGTATATATGGTTACAAATGGGTCGGTTGGGACCGGCTGTGCTGACCAAAATACTTACTGTGATACCGATGTCACTGCCGACACTAACTGTGTGGATCTGTCAGGGTTAGCTTCGGAAGGCTATTTGGGAGACGTGCCGATAAGTCCGGATGGTTCCGGGGAATGGAGCGCTTCAAGTACCGGCTATACGCTTCAACGCAACGCAAGCGGTATCGTTACCGTTAGAGCTTGCGAATCTGAAAATACTTCTGAAATTTGGGTAGCCAGATAAGCCAATATTGGTTTTGCTAAAAACGGATATTGCTTCATAGCAATTGAAGTATGGTTTTGGTTGTAATGGTCATTGCAATAATTATTTATATTTAATAAATCTAATATTTGATCCGAATATTTTAAGCAATATATATTTATGAAAAATCTCCAGGAAATATTTGACTGCGTTAAAGTAGCCAAAAAGAAACAAAAAGAAACAAAAGATGTTTATCGTGATTTTTTATCCAACGACAAAGAATATCAAGATGTTATTGATAATTTGAAAACTCTCAAGGCCAAAAAGCAACAATACGAAGAAAAATATAAACAGCAATGCGGCGCAGAGTTCTCGGAGTTAGAAAAACTAAAAACAGAAATAGAAAATTATAATCAGATGTTAAGCGATATTGCATTCAATCAGTTAATGAAAGGCGAGACAGTAGAGGTTACCGATCAATATAGCAATCAATATGAGCCGATTTTTAGCATAAAGTTCAAAAAGGTTCAATAACCCCATAATAGTAAAAAAACCAGCCTTCCCCGGTTGGTTTTTTTATTTATCATCCTCCGGCCAATACCTGTTAAACCCGCAAATTTTTTGTTAAAATAAATTAATATTATTAATATAAGAAAATCAGACATATGTTTAAATTAGTTCTTTTAAGACATGGTGAGAGTCTATGGAATAAAGAAAATCTTTTTACGGGGTGGACCGACGTGGATCTTTCCAAAAAAGGTGTTGATGAGGCCATAGAAGCCGGGAAAATTCTTAAAAAAAACGGCTTTGTTTTTGACATTGCTTTTACTTCTGTTTTAAAAAAAGCGATTAGAACATTGTGGATTGCCTTAGACGAAATGGATTTGATGTGGATCCCGGTAGAAAAGTCGTGGAAATTAAACGAAAGACATTATGGCGCTCTACAGGGGTTAAACAAGGCGGTAGTCGCTAAAAAAGAAGGAGAAGAGCAGGTTCATATTTGGAGGAGAAGTTATGATATCAGGCCGCCTGCCATTGATAAGCGGGACAGTCGTTACCCGGGGAATGATCGTTGCTATAAAAACTTAAAAAAAAGTGACATTCCTCTTACAGAATCTCTTAAAGATACGCAAGTAAGAGCAATTTCTTATTATAATGAAAAAATACTTCCGGAAATCAAATTAGGAAAAAAAGTTTTAATAGCGGCTCATGGCAATAGCTTAAGAGCGTTGGTCAAGCATCTTGACAATATTTCTGATGAAGAAATTCCAAGCATCAATATCCCCACCGGCGTGCCGCTTGTTTACGAACTTAACAAGAGCTTAAAGCCCGTAAGGCATTATTACTTAGGGGACTCTAAAAAAGTGGAGAAATCAATTCAAACAGTTGCCGAACAAGGGAAAATCAAATAAAACGAAGCTTTTCGTAAGATAAAAATATTCTTAATCGGTATTATGCGGCTTAGAGGTTTTTAAATATTGGCACGTCGGCTTAGAACAATATGGTAAAGAAAAAATTTTTATTATATGCATTATTATTAATATTGATAATAATGATGGTGTTTATTACAATAAAAGATAGTTCTTGGGAGAGTGTTTGTTTTAAAGAGTATTGTTTTAATATAGAGCTGGCCGGCACAAAGCAAGAAAGAGCCAATGGCCTGGCGAAAAGAGACAGCTTGGATTTAGATAGTGGTATGCTTTTTGAATTTGACCGAGAGGGAAGATATTCTTTTTGGATGAAAGATGTGATGTTCCCGTTAGATATTATTTGGATTAGCGAAAACAAAGAAATTGTTTTTATTGAAGAACGCATCCAGCCATGCATGGAAGAAATATGCGCAATCATTCAAACGGAAGAAAAAGCAAAATATGTATTGGAGATTAATGCGGGAATGGCGGATAAAATAAATCTTAGGATAGGAGACACTGTGGCATTGTTTAAATAAATTTGACTAAAAAAAGGAGCCTGTAAGGCTCCTTTTTTTTAATCAAGTTTTTTCTTTAAATAATCTATTATCTTATTAATCTTAATTCTTTCTTGTTTCATTGTGTCTCTATTTCTGATTGTTACGGCGCTATCTTTCAATGTGTCAAAATCAATTGTTACACAATAAGGCGTGCCGATTTCGTCTTGTCGGCGATACCGCCGGCCAATGGATTGAGTCTCATCATATTCGCTCATCCAATTCGGTCTTATCTCATCCCATATTTTATTAGCGACATTTATAAGCTCTTTCTTTTTTGAAAGCGGCAATATAGCCACTTTGATTGGCGCCAAATGTTTTGGAAGTTTCAAGACCGTTCTTGTTTCTTTCTTTCCGTTTGCCGTAGGCGCTTCTTCTTCGCAATAAGCGGAGCAAATAATGGCGAAGAGAGTTCTGTCAATCCCAAAAGTAGGTTCAATGACATGAGGGGTAAATTTGCGCCCGGTTTCCATATCTGTTATTCGCAGATCTTCACCGCTTGCTTTAATATGGCACTCTAAATCGTAATCAGCGCGATAAGCTATGGCGTGAAGTTCACTCAACCCGAAAGGAAATTTATATTCTATATCAATTGTGCGTTTTGAATAATGCGCGCGTTCGCCATCCGGGATTTCGTGAAAGTATAAATCATTTTCTTTCAATCCCAGATCTTTAAGATATCTTTTCATTTCAGCCAGCCACATTTCAAATAGATTTTCCCAGTTATTCTTTTCAGGGTCAAAAAAATATTCAAATTCCATTAAATTGAATTCTCTTAGGCGAAAAATAAAATTACCGGGGGTTATTTCGTTCCGGAAGCATTTACCGTACTGGGCGATGCCCAACGGAAGTTTCCGCCTTGTAGTTTGTAGTATTTGGTGAAAATCAACGAATATCCCTTGCGCAGTTTCGGGCCTTAAATATGCCATGGATTTTGAGTCTTCAACCGAACCCAAATATGTCTTAAACATTA
>CBDVAW010000005.1:0-25593 GCA_965372095.1 uncultured bacterium | reverse complement strand
TAATACGCAGCGGGGTAGAGCAGTAGTAGCTCGGGAGTCTCATAAGCTCCAGGCCTGGGTGCAATTCCCGGCCCCGCAACATATTTGCCGGTGTAGCTCAGTGGTTAGAGCGAGGCTCTCATAAGGCCTAGGCAAGGGTCCGATTCCCTTCACCGGCATATTTCGTTTTTTATAAGATAAAATGTGACAATGGCGTGCGGTTATCTAAAACATTCTAATGAAACGAAGCGGTCGAAAAAAGAGAGTAATGTGAGCGTCATTTTACAATATTAAGTATGCGGGTGTAGCTCAGCTGGCTAGAGCGCCTGCCTGTCACGCAGGAGGCCGTGGGTTCGAGTCCCATCACTCGCGCAATAGATTAACATCCTTAAGGGTGTTTTTATTTAGGGGAAGATTGCTCGGAAACTAATATTTTAAGCGGATTTTAGGTAGATTCTGCAGCTTACGGGTCTTGCCTTATCCACATTAATTAATTGATTTTAAGATGAAATCAGAGTAAAATTAATATTAAAGATGGAACTCCAAACTATTCAGAGTAAAGCGAAGCAGGAAATTAAATTAGCGGGAGACGCTAAAACTTTAGATCTTGTTTTTAAAAAGTACTTGGGCAAGCAAGGAGAGCTTACCCGAGTTTTGCGTTCGTTAAAAAATTTACCGGAAAAAGACCGTAAGAAAACAGGGGAATTGGCGAATAAGATCAAATTGAATTTAAATAATTCAATTGAAATAAAAAGTAAGAAATTTCAAGTTTCGGGAGTCAAACAGCAAGATAAGCAGTTTGATATCACTATCCCCGGGAAAAAACTTGCTTTGGGGCATTTACATCCGCTAACTCAAATAGAAAGGAATATAGTTGAAATTTTTAAGTCAATGGGGTTTTCAATAGCGGAAGGTCCTGAAGTGGAGACAGAGTATTATAATTTTGACGCTTTAAATATGTCAAAAGATCATCCTGCAAGAGATATGTGGGACACCTTTTGGCTTAAAAATTCCCGAACCGGCAAACAGGGATCATTATTAAGAACTCATACTTCTCCGGTTCAAGTCCGTTATATGGAAAAAAATAATCCTCCTTTGCGGATTATTGTGCCCGGCCGTTGTTTCCGCCATGAAGCCACTGACTCCTCGCATGAGGTTCAGCTTTATCATGTAGAAGGGCTTATGATAGATAAAAATGTTTCCGTGGCAAACTTCAAAGCCATTATAAGGGAATTTCTTAAGGCATATTTTGGAAAATCAGTTGATTTTCGTCTTAGGCCAAGTTTTTTTCCATTCACAGAGCCTTCTTTTGAAATAGATATTAAATGTTTAATTTGCGGAGGAAAAGGGTGTTCAACCTGTTCTAAGACCGGATGGCTGGAGATGATGGGAGCCGGGATGGTTCATCCTAACGTTTTTAAAGCGGCCGGCTATAATCCTAAACATTGGCAAGGAATTGCCTTTGGCATGGGGATGGACAGACTGGCAATGATGAAATATAAAATAGACGATATCAGGTTGTTTCATGCGGGCGATTTAAGATTTTTAAATCAATTTTAATTATGAAATATTCTTATAACTGGCTAAAAGAATACGTGCCAAAATTACCCGGGCCTGAAAAATTGGCAGAGGGTTTAACGATGCGCAGTCTTGAAGTGGAAGAAATTAAAAAAGACGGCAATGACCATATTCTTGATATTGATGTTTTATCTAATCGTGTCCATGATTGCGCTTCACATGTCGGCATAGCGAGGGAAGCGGCGGCTGCTATGGGGATTGATTTTAAATTTTCTTTACTTCAACCAAAAGAGGACAACAAACAAAAAACCGGCGATTTTATTAAAATAGAGGTTAAAAACGGAGAAGATTGTCCTCGTTATACCGCCAGGGTTGCCACTGATCTTAAAGTGGGGCCATCTCCTCAATGGTTGAAAAATAAGTTAATAGCGTGCGGACTAAGACCTATAAATAATATAGTGGATATAATGAATTATGTGATGCTTGAGGTGGGACAACCATTACATGCTTTTGATAGAGAAAAATTGGCCGGAGGGAAAATTATTGTTCGTAGGGCGAAAAAAGGAGAAAGGATTATCACCTTAGATAATGAAGAATATTCTTTAGATAATAATGTTTTAGTGATCGCCGATTCTGAAAAACCAATTGCCATAGCGGGAATCAAAGGGGGTATAACTCCGGAAGTAAGCAACAACACCAAAACTATAATTATAGAGTCGGCAACATTTAATCCGACCCTTATTAGAAAGGCTTCTCGAGGGATAGGATTGAGAACGGACGCGTCAGCGCGTTTTGAAGGTGATCTTGACCCAAATCTTGCTGAAGAAGCAATAAATAGAGCAGCTTCGCTGGTGCAAAAAATAGCCAAAGGTAAAATTATTGGCGGGGTAGTTGATGTCTATCCTAAAAAAGCTTTTCCTAAAAGAATAAAATTGGATTTAATTTATTTAACAAGACTACTTGGTTGTGAAATTAAAGTAAACGAAACTAAAAAAATCTTAAAAAGATTAGGATTTACGATTTTAGACCATAAAGATTCAGTATTGGAAGTTGAAATCCCCACGAGGAGAAGGGATATTTCCATCCCGGAAGATCTAATAGAAGAGATCGGGAGAATTTATGGCTATGAGAACATTTCTGCCGAGTTGCCGCAAGCTTGTCTCATCTCTCCAAAAAGAAATGAAAGATTTTTTTGGGGCAATATGGTAAAAGATATTTTTAAAGAGCTTGGTTTCTCCGAAAGTTATAATTATTCTTTTATAAATTTGGGAGACATTGATGCATATGGCTTGCAAAAAGACCAACTGTTGGAAGTGCTTAATCCAATCAGCCTTGATTACCAATATTTAAGACCAAATTTGATTATTAATTTATTGAAAAATGTCAGAGATAATTTTAAAAATTTTAAAGGAATGAAAATTTTTGAACTTGACAAGATATATATCGGCCCAAGCGATAAAATGATAGAAAAGATAATGTTGACAGGAATAATAGCGGAAGAAAAAGAAATTTTTGATAATGGCTTTTATGAAGCAAAAGGAGTTATTGACTCGTTCCTGAATAAAATTGGGATTAGTGACATTTTATATAATCCTTATCATACGGATTCTGCAAATAACAAAGAAGAGATTTGGAATATCCAAAAATGCGCAGAGATTAAAATTGGTAGAGATAAAATAGGATTTTTAGGAAAAGTTTCCCCGAATATTTTAAAAAAATTAAAGATAAAAGGGGTAGTTGTTATATTTGATATTGATTTTGAAAAGATAATTGATATTGCGTTGGAAGAACACGAATATCAGCCTATTTCTCGTTTTCCTTCAGCGGTAAGGGATCTGGCTCTTTTGGTGCCAAGAGGAGTCTTAGTTGAAGAAGCGCTGAATAAAATCAATGTCGCGGGCGGTTCATTGGTACGCGATGTTGATCTTTTTGATATGTATGAAGGAGAGGCTATTTCTCAAGGCAAAAAGAATTTAGCTTTTCATATTATTTATCAAGCTGAAGACAGAACTCTTGAGTCAAGTGAAATAGATCGGTTGCACCGGGGGATAATCAAAGTTTTAGAAGAGAATGCAGGATGGCAAGTTCGCGCTTGATCTGATGCCCTGTAAGGTGGACGTATATTATATCTTGCCCGAAATAGAACGGAACAACATTTCAGGCGATATTAAAGTAAAATAATTAAACGATTAATGTATATAGCAGAATATGACGGAGAAAAAAGATAAAAAGAAAAGCAGCACCTATAACGCTAAAGACATTTATGTTTTAGAAGGACTTGAGCCTGTTAGAAAAAGGCCCGGAATGTATATTGGGACCACTGGCGTGGATGGGTTGCACCATTTGGTATGGGAATGTGTAGATAATGCTATTGATGAGGCCATTGGCGGTTTTTGTAATGAAATAAAAATTGCGCTTTTACCTGATAGTGTGATAATGGTTTGCGACAATGGGCGTGGGATCCCGGTGGATAAACATCCTCAAACAAAAAAATCGGCGTTAGAAACCGTAATGACCACACTTCATGCAGGCGCCAAATTTGGAAGTAAGGCATATCAAGTGTCAGGCGGGTTGCATGGAGTGGGGGTATCTGTCGTATGCGCCCTTTCTAAACATCTTAGAGTAGAAGTTTGTCGCGATAAGAAGAGATATTCCCAAGAATACGCAAAAGGTAAGGTTAAAACAAAGGTGATTCAAGAAGGCAGTTGCAAGCAACAAGGCACAACAATTTTCTTTGAGCCCGATCCGGGAATTTTTCAAGATACGACATTTAGTTATAAGAAAATAATCAGCCATCTTCGCCAACAAGCATATTTGACAAAGGGGATAAAAATTATTATTGCCGATGAGAGAGAAAAAGAAAATATAAAAAAGTATGTTTTTTATTTTGAAGGAGGAATTGTTTCTTATATTAAATACCTATCCCGTGGGAATCAGTCTCGTCATGATAACATTTTTTATGCGTCAGGCGTAAAAGACGAAATTATTGTTGAAGCGGCTTTTTTATACACACAAGAATTTGAATGTCTTGAAAAGAGCTTTACTAATAATATACACACGGGAGAAGGCGGGACTCATCTTACCGGCTTTAGGACCGCATTGACGCGAACGCTTAATGATTATGCTAAAAAGAATAATTTTCTCAAGGAAAAAGATGATAATCTAACGGGAGACGATGTTAGGGAAGGATTAACGGCTGTTATTTTGGTTAAAATAAAAGATCCTCAGTTTGAAGGCCAGACCAAGGCAAGATTAGGTAATATTGAGGTTAAAGCGCCTGTGGACTCAATTGTCTCGGAAGCTTTAATAGATTTTTTAGAGAGGAGCCCTCAAGATGCTAAGGGAATAATTGAGAATTGTTTGTTAGCCGCTAAGGCCAGAAAAGCCGCCAAAGCCGCCAGACAGGTTATTCTGCGCAAAGGAGCATTGCAAGGATTAACTTTGCCGGGCAAACTTGCTGATTGCACCAGCCGCAACCCCGAAGAATCAGAACTTTTCATAGTTGAGGGAGAAAGCGCCGGCGGTTCCGGGAAACAAGCCAGGGATCGTCATTTTCAGGCTATTCTGCCTTTAAGAGGAAAAATATTAAATGTTGAACGCGCAAGACTTGATAAAATTCTAGCGTCTAAAGAGATCAAAGCTTTAATTATTGCGCTTGGAGCAGCCATTGCTCAAGATTTTAATATTGATAAACTTAGATATCACCGGATTATTATAATGTGTGACGCAGACTCTGACGGAAACCACATTAAAACTCTTCTTTTAACGCTTTTTTACAGATACTTTAAGCCGATCATTGAAAAAGGATATCTTTATATCGCTCAACCGCCTTTATACCGGGTTCAGTCTGGGAAAAAAGCAGAGTATGCTTACAATGAAGTTGATAAAGACAATATCATCGCCGTTATTAATAAAAACAAAAAGGATAATTCTCCCACAATAATGGTTCAACGTTATAAGGGTTTGGGAGAAATGAATCCTGACCAACTTTGGGAGACCACTATGAGCCCTGAAAAACGCATTTTACTTAGGGTTGAGATTGAAGATGCGGAAGAGGCAGACCGTGTTTTTGATATTTTAATGGGGCATGAAATATTCCCCAGGAAGAAATTTATTCAAACTCATGCCAAAAAAGTTAAAAATTTGGATATTTAATTTTATCAAGTATTTCTTGACAATAAGGGTTTTCTTAGTTAATATTTAAATATATTAGAAAGAAACCCCTGTGGGGTTTTTTAGAATACGAAAATGACAAATATTCCTAAAAAAGTTTTTATTTTTCTGAAAGAGATAAAACTGGAGATGAAAAAGGTGAATTGGCCAAGCCGACAGAGAACCTTAAGATATTCCCTTATTGTCATCGGGGCTTCTTTTGCCGTAGCGGTTTTTTTAGGGAGTATGGATTATATTTTTAGCAGAGCGATAGATAAATTTGTATTGTAATAGAATTAATATATCTTCGCGGATTAAAATAGTATTTTTAAGCGCGCAATTTGGCAATAGCGTATTAAACGATTATTATTTTTTTATTCTGATTTAGTTTTTTATTGTCGAATTGTTCTTAGTGAATTATGCCCAAACAACAGGTTTCTTCCCAAAAAAACTGGTATGTTATTCATACATACTCTGGATACGAAGATGCGGTAGCTCGAAATTTAAGGCAGCGTATTGAGTCTTTGGGAATGGAAGATAAAATTTTTAATGTTTTGGTGCCGAAAGAAAAAAAAATAAAAATAAAAGAAGGAAAGAGAAAAACCGTGGAAGAAAAGATTTATCCGGGGTATGTGTTGGTTGAAATGATTGTTACTGATGACTCGTGGTATATAGTAAGAAATACTCCAAATGTAACAGGTTTTATCGGTGCCGGCACAACCCCTGTTCCTGTTTCTGAAAACGAAATAAATATTTTAAAGAAAAGGATGGGTGTTAAAGAGCCTAAATTTAAAATTGATGCTATGGAAGGCGATACGATTAAAATCATTGACGGAGCTTTTAAGGGTTTTGATGGCAAGGTCGCAAAAATTGATATGGAGAAAGGGAGAGTGAAAGTCCTGGTCAATATGTTTGGCAGGGATACGCCTGTGGATTTAGACTCTTTACAGATTAAAAAAATTTAACATATATTATTATGGCCAAAATACCTAAAACTATAATTAAACTTCATGTTCCCGCAGGTCAAGCTACTCCGGCTCCTCCGATAGGTCCCGTGCTCGCGCAACACGGTTTAAATCTTACAGAGTTTTGTCAGAAGTTTAATGACGTGACCAAAGATAAGACCGGTTTTACTATTCCCGTAGAAATTATTGTTTACGAGGATAGAACTTATGATTTTACGGTTAAAAAGCCTCTTGCTTCCGAATTGCTAAAAAAATCAGCCGGTCTCAAAAAAGGATCAGGATCTCCGAATAGGAAAAAAGTCGGCAAAATCACCAAGGCTCAACTTAAAGAAGTTGCCAAGCAGAAAATGGATGATTTGAATACAAATGATATTGAAGCGGCTATGAGAATTATTGAGGGAACGGCAAAAAATATGGGTATTACTATAGAATAAAAAATACCCAATATAAAAAATCAGCCAATTATCTAAAAGAATACGGCCTATGTATCAGCCTACGATCGGGTTAGAAATTCACGCAGGATTGAAAACTAAATCTAAGATGTTTTGCTCTTCTGCGAACAACCCTGACGAACAAAAACCAAATACTAATATTTGTCCTATTTGTATGGGCCATCCGGGGATTCTTCCTGTTATTAATGAAGAGGCTGTTAGAAAAGTAATAAAGATTGGGTCAGCGCTTAATTGTGAGATTGCGGAATGTTCCAAATTTGACCGAAAAAACTATTTTTATCCTGATCTGCCAAAAGGTTATCAAATATCCCAATACGATATGCCTCTTTGTAAAAAAGGATATTTAAAGGTAGGGGATAGAAAAATAAAAATTACAAGAATTCATTTGGAAGAAGACGCGGGAAAATTAATTCATTCGGAAAAGGAAAACTGTTCTTTTGTTGATTTTAATAGGGCAGGCATTCCTTTGATGGAACTGGTAACAGAGCCCGAAATTTATTCTTCCGCGGAAGCTAGAAAATTTGCCGAGGAATTAAGGCTAATATTAAAATACCTTGATATATCCGATGCTAATATGGAAAAAGGGCAGATGAGGGTTGAAGTGAATATCTCAATTAAAAAAGCGGGGGATTCCGGAAAGTTGGGGACAAAAGTGGAAATAAAGAATTTAAATTCATTTAGATCAGTCGAAAAAGCCGTAGAATATGAAATAAAGAGACAAACAAAGGTTCTTCAGTCCGGAGGAAAGATTGCCCAAGAAACGCGCGGTTGGCATGACAATAAAGAAATAACCATAAGCCAAAGAAGTAAAGAAGAAGCGTATGATTATCGCTATTTCCCGGAGCCGGATTTGTCAAAGTTTTATCTTACAAAAAATTATATTGAAAAGATCAAATCAAAGATTCCCGAATTACCGCAATCACGACGACGGCGTTTTGAAGAAGAATATGGTCTTGATAAGAAAAATATTGAGGTTTTTGTTGTTAATAAATATTTAGGAGAATATTTTGAGCAGGTTGTAAGCGAATTGATTAATTGGATGAAACATGAAGGAGAAGAGATTAATAAAGAGAAATCTTTAGAATTTATAAAGCTTGCTTGTAATTGTATTCTTTCTGATTTTCAAGCATTATTAAAAAAAGCATCGGATGCGGGGAATATCGTAAACCCGAGAGACTTTATTACGCCTGAAAATTTTGCGGAATTTGTTAAAATGATCTACAAAAAAGAAATTTCCAGCAAAATAGCAAAAACTGTTATAGTTGAAATGTTTAAGACCGGCGCCGATCCGTCGCACATTATAGAAGAAAAAGACTTGTCTCAGATAACCGACGAAAACGAGATCGTTAAAGCGATAGATAAAGTTATCACTCTCAATAAGAGCGCGGCAGAGGATTTTAAAAACGGGAAAGACAGCGTTCTCCAATTTTTAATAGGACAAGTTATGACTAATACGCGAGGAAAAGCCGATCCCGTCTTGGTTAGCAAGATCTTGCGGAAAAAATTACAATAAAGTTGATAGATTGGTAGAATGAAAAATATCAACCATAATTGGATACGTTTCACTTTTCTAAAAAAACTCTTGGGGATAACCTAAGAGTTTTTGCGTATTGACAAATGTTTACTTTTATGTTATATTTTCTTTAATAGTGTTAAAAGTAAATAACCGAACTTTGAAAAATAAACATTGGGAAAAAATGTTTTAAACTGGAAGCAACAAGGGGACAGATTGTCCGTACCTCATCACTTTTACGTATTTAAGGCTTAAAGGTCGATAGCCTTAAGGATTTATACATATTAAAGGAGGTGGGGATATGACAAATCTAATCCCTATTCCTATAGAAAGGAAATTATATGTTGTATAGTGTAACAGGTTGGGCCAATTCCACTTTTTGTTTCAATCAAATTGAAGCAAGCAGTGAAGAAGAGGCAGCTCATAGGATGTCTGATAAACTGCATTATCTGCAAGAAATTCATAACAGAAATGGTGGCGACAATGGCTGTAAACACAGAATAGTAGTAGGATCGGTAGGGTTTTATATCGATGCAAGTGGCAAATTAGAAAGAGTTGAAAAACCAAAAGCTCTTAAGTAGCAAAAACAAAAAGGAGTTTTCATTCTGTTTGTGAGCTCAAAAGTAAGGCTGAAAACTATTTCGGCTAAAGGCCCCCAGATTAATCAAGGGGGCCTTTATTATTGCGTATTTTTTTAGCGGAGATCGTTTTAATACTAACCGGTCAAAAACTTTTTTATCAATTTATCAGCCTCCTTAGAATTTTTAATCCAATAAATTCTTTTATCTTTTTTAAACCAAGTCATTTGGCGTTTAGCATATTGTTTAACCTCTTGTAAGCATTTTTCTGTCATTTGTTGACGGCTTATCTCTCCTTGAAGATATTTTGCGACATAACGATATTCCAAGCCAAATTCTTCTATTCTTTTCCAAGAAAGCCCCATTCTCTTAATTTTCTTGACTTCTCGTATAATTGAATTGTCTGTAAGCCATTTAGATGACCTTTTTTCAATCTTTGACTTTAATTCATCCGGGTTTTTTTTGATTCCAAGGATTAAAACATTAAATAAAGACTTTTTCCCCAAACGGGGAGTCGGTTGTCCTGTTTTGATAATAATTTCCAGCGCTCTGATCAGTCTTCGTCTATTGTATTTATCAATTTTAATTGATCTTTTTAAATCTTTTTTCTTTAACAGAATAAAAAGTTGTTCCGTGCTTTTTTTCTCCAACTCTTTTCTTAATCGCCAATCAGGTTTTATTTCAGGTATTATTAAATTATCAACTACGGCGCTGATATAAAAGCCTGTTCCTCCCACCAAAAAAGGAACCTTGCCTTTTTGGGTAATTTGCTTTATGGCCGCAAGGGCCAGTTTTTTGTATTGGATCGCTGTGAATCTTCTTTTAGGGCTGGCTACATCTAAAAGATAATGTTGAATACCTTTCATCTCGTTTTTTGTTATTTTATCCGTCCCGATATCCAGTTGTTTGTAAACTTGGCGGGAGTCAGCTGAAATAATTTCCCCGTTGAATTTTTTAGCCAAACCTATTGACATACTGGTTTTACCGCTCGCCGTCGAGCCAAGTATGACAATTAATTTGGCTTTCCCTTTTTTATTATAAGACATATATAATATATATTATTTTTTAAAATAAAATTAAAGCTCGTATTTTTTAATGCGAGCTTTGTAGTAAGTATTGATATATTTATTGCTTCTTTTCTATCCCAGTTTTAATTTCTTCTATAAAATTATTCAGTTTTGCTATCCCTTGATCGCCCTTTGTCCTTTTTCTTATACTTATCGCCCTCTTTTTTTCTTCTTTGTCTCCGATTACCAATATGTATGGGATTTTTTTAATCTCTCCTTCTCTTATTTTTTTTGAAATAGTTTCGTCATTATCTTTAAGCTTTGACCTTATATTGCCGGCCAATAACTCTTTGTGAATTTGTTTAGCATATTTTTTGTGCCGGTTGCCGACAGTAATAACCCAAACTTGTTCAGGAGCGAGCCATAACGGGAAAGCTCCGGCACAGTGTTCAATATAAACTCCCAAGAATCTCTCTAATGATCCGTAAATAACACGATGAAGCATCACCGGCCGGTGTTTCTTTCCGTCCGGGCCCAAATAGGTTAGATTAAATCGCTCGGGCATAGCGAAGTCTAATTGTATTGTTCCGCACTGCCATGTTCGTCCTATAGCATCTTTAATGTGAAAATCAATTTTTGGTCCGTAAAAAGCGCCATCGCCCGGATTCAATTTATAGTCCCATTTAAGTTGTTCCAGAGCGTCTTTTAGCGCTTTTTCCGCTATTTTCCACATTGTATCAGTGCCAATGGATTTTTCAGGTCTGGTTGATAATTCTATATGGTAATCAAATTTAAAAGTTTTATACACTCGGTCAATAAGCCGGGCTATCTTGGTCACTTCATCTTTGACTTGTTTTTCCGTGCAGTAAATATGAGCATCGTCTTGATGGAAAGCCCGTACACGCAAAAGGCCGTTTAAAACTCCCGATAATTCGTGTCTGTGCACCAACCCTATTTCTCCCACTTTTAAGGGAAGATTTCTATAACTATGTGGATTGGTTTTATATATAAGTATGCCGCCAGGACAGTTCATTGGTTTAATAGCATAATTTTTATCGTCAATTTTAGTAAAATACATATTTTCCTTATAATGATCCCAGTGTCCGCTTTCTTCCCACAATTTTCTATCCAAGATAATCGGTGTTTTAATTTCCAGATATCCTTCTTTTTTATGCTCTTCGCGCCAATATTCTACAAGTTCGTTCCAAATAATCATACCGTTATTGTGAAAAAAGGGGAATCCCGGACCTTCTTTATGCATTGAGAATAAGTCTAATTTTTTTCCCATTTTAATATGATTTCTCTTTTCCGCCTCTTCCATCATTTTTGAATATTTATCTAATTCTTCCCTAGTTTTGAATGCTACTCCGTAAATACGGGTGAGCATTTTATTTTTTTCATTGCCTCTCCAATAAGCGCCGGCAAGCTTAGTAAGCTTAAAACTGCCTTTAGCTATTTTGCCGCTTGATTCTATGTGCGGTCCGAGGCAAAGATCGTTAAACTGTCCCAATTCATAATAACTGACTTTTTTTTCACCGTCTTTTTTTAAATCTTTGATTAATTCCACTTTGTAATATTGTTTATTTTTCTTTTCCAATTGAATGGCTTCGTCTATTTTAATTTCAGAATATTTAAAAGGAATGTTTTGCTTAATAATATGATTTATCTTTTTTTCTATTTTTTTTAAGTCTTCCAGCCCGATTTTTTCATTGTTAAAATCAAAATCATAATAAAAACCATTTTCAATGGCAGGTCCGATAGCAAATTTCACATTAGGATAAAGTTCCTGGATGGCGAGAGCCATAATGTGGGATAGAGAGTGCCTTATAGTTTCAATATTAGTTTGTTTTGGCATAATAATAATTACAATAATAATAATAACACGATTAAAACCAACTTATTACATTTTAACTCATCCTTTGATTACTGCCAATGGTTTTAATTCTATTAAAATATCTACTAGATCTTTTTGGTTCTCCATGACAATATTAATATTTTTATACGATCCTGGAGCTTCATCTAAATCTTTAATATGTCTAATGGAGTGTAATATTCCTTTTTTATCTAACTCTTCTTTTTCTTTTTCTAAACTTAATTCTTTGCGCGCTCTATTTCTGCTCATTGTCCTGCCAGCTCCATGAGAACAACTCTCAAAACTGTCAGGATTTCCTTTGCCTTTGATTATGTAGCTTGCTGATCCTTGAGAGCCGGGGATAATGCCAATTTGATCTTTTTTTGCCTGAGTAGCTCCTTTGCGATGCACAATCACTTCTTGCTCAAAATGGTTTTCAACAGAAGCGTAATTATGAGCTATATTTATCATTTCATCAAACTCTATTTTTATTGCTTGTCTGCAAAAAATATTAATGACCGTATCCATCATTAGTCTTCTATTAGCTAAAGCGAAATTTACACAATATTTCATTTCTTGGAAGTATTGCTGTCCTATGCCAGAATCAAAAACCAAGTAAGCTAATTCCCATAATTTAGGGACAGAACCGTAGCGCTTTTCATTAAGCTTTTCCGCTTTTCTATTATAATAATCGGCTACTTGCTTGCCAATATTCCTACTGCCAGAATGAAGCATTATCCAAATATGATTATCAGAGCCTTTTTGGATTTCCACAAAGTGATTGCCGCCGCCAAGGGTTCCTATTTGTTTTCTAGCCTTTTCATACTGGTTTGAAACAATGGGCATATTGTTTGAAGTTTTGGGCATTAAACTGTTGTCTTGTTTGCTTTTATGCTTGTTAAAGCCAACTGGAATTGCTTTTCTAATCTCACTCATTACCTTTTTAAGTGTTTCAGTATCAATTTC
Organism: uncultured bacterium; assembly: GCA_965372095.1. Lineage (GTDB taxonomy): Bacteria > Patescibacteriota > Minisyncoccia > Minisyncoccales > CBDVAW01 > CBDVAW01. Next base: position 12,611 of record CBDVAW010000005.1, on the reverse strand, counting down.
AGTTAAAGAAGTTTTTACAGCACACATTCCGCAACCGATATCCACGCCAACTGCATTCGGAATTATTACATTCTTTGTCGCCAATACTCCGCCGATAGGCATTCCATAACCGAGATGAGCGTCGGGCATAATGGCTATATGGTGAAAAGCAAAAGGCAGGTTAGCTAAATTCTTAGTCTGTTCTAAGGCTTCGTCTTCTATATCATCAAGCCATAGCTTGATTGGTATTTTTTCCGTAGAGACTATTCGCATAATATCTATTTTATAATAGGCAGTTCAACGTAAAAAATACTGCCTTTTTCTTTGCCCTTGGATTCAGCCCAAATCTTGCCTTTATGCATTTGGGTAAACTTTTTAGCTATATATAGTCCGAGGCCAGCTCCTTCTGTCCACATTCTATTTCCTGCCTTGCCACGAGAAAAGCTTTCAAAGAGTTGGTCGGTTTCTTCTCCAGTCATTCCTTCTCCAGTATCAGAAATTATAATTGTTATTTTCGTTTTATTAGTTTTGGATTCAATAGTAATGCCGCCTTTTTTTGTATAACGAATAGCATTATCAATTATATTAAGAAATACCTGTCTTATTTTATCTCTATCAAGATTAATTTTTGGCAATGGCTTCGTTGGTTTTTTCCTCTTAACATATAATTTCTTTTTCTCGGCTTCAATTTTTAATTCATTGATTAAGCTCTTTATCACTTCTTCTAAATCAGTCTTTCCCCATTCCATTTCTAATTTTCCTGATTCAACTCTGGAAATACTTAACAGATCATTAACTAATTTGATCAATCTTTCATTGGACTGATAAACATTTTCCATTGGACGTTTTTCTTCGTTTCTTAATTTTCCATAAGTTCCTTCTAGGAACATAGAAATATATCCTTTAATAGCGGTTAGGGGAGTGCGTAACTGATGAGAAGCAATGGAAATAAATTCTGATTTTGCCTTATCAAGTTTTTTGAGTTTAGTATTTGCGTATTCTAATTGCAGTGTCAAAGTCTCTAATTTTTCTCTTCTTTTTATTTCCTTTAACACGCTTTTTATTAGTGATATTCCTAAATAAACAAAAGCGATGAGTATGCCTAATTTTAATATCGCCATTGGAATCGATTTTGATAAAATAAGCTCAATAAAAAGCACTATTGATACTAGCCCTACCAAAAGTTCGGTGGCAATAACCTTAATATTCATAAGGTGATATTTGAATATTGCATAGGCTACAATAACTACGTAAAGAGAAACAAAAAAATTGCCAAAGGGATAAAAACTAACATCAAAATCCAAGAGAAAATTTGTGGATCCGCCAACAAAACCTATAAGTGCAGCGTAATATATAAATTGGATTTGTTTTTGATAAATACCACTATGTTTTTTAGAATGGGCCCTTAGCAAGATGAGTGAATAAATTACATAAAAAGTAAAATAAATTAAAAAAGGCCAGTAGAAAAAACCGGTTTCTACTGGCCAATATCCAAGCTCAGTTCTTTCTATAATGTCCACAATAAAGAGCTTGCTAAATATTAAAATTATAAACAACGCTGCCAATACTTCTCCTGCCAAAATTTTTTTTCGTTGTTTATGTTCTTGCTTGAGAAGAGTAATACAAAAATGGAAAAAAAATATCGGAATCAAGATTGTACCAATATATAATATTCTTTGCCAGAATAGAGCAATTTCTTTATTATTGGCAATAACTGTTCCAAATAAACCTATGGTCCACAAAAAAACCGATACACTGACAAAAAACCATGACAGATTTGTCTTATTGCGAGGATTTTTGATCAATATAATACCTCCAAGTATTACTGTTAGATCGGCCGTAATAAGACAAGATAAAGCAAACGGATTCATATTGACTCTTTAATCATATAGAGTAGTTTTTGAGCAATTTCTTTTTTTCCTTTACATTCTACCGTTGTTCCATCTTTTTTGATTATAGTCGCTTCATGTTTTCCGGACATATTTTTAAGGTCATTAGCTACCATTAAATCAGCTTCTGATTTTGTCATACTATTATAAGCTCTATGGATTAACTCTTTTTTTCTTGAATCTACCTCTAATTTAAATTTTACTAAAAAGATAGAAGGATCCCATTTTTTTATTTGATCAACAATTTTTAGTGTCGGTTTTAATTGAATTATTAAGTTTTTTTGGCCAGACTTAATTTTCTTTTCATGAACCTTAATGGGCTCATAATCTGAAACCGCTGCTGAGTGAATAATTACATCATATTTATTTAATGATACCTCTTTCTTCATTAAATCAAAAAATTCGTCAAAGTATTTAAAACGAATTAATTTTAAATTTAAAGGTATTTTAGATGGTATTTGAATTCTTCCTGGACCTAAAAGAAGAGTAGTTTCTGCTCCTGCTCTTTGCGCCTCTAAGGCTATAATTAATCCTAAGATTCCGTTGAAAATATTAGTTATAACTCTAACTTCGTCAAGAGAAATCCAAACTGGTCCGGCGGTAATTAATATCTTTTTATCTTTAAGAAATTTTTTCACTTTTGATTTTTAAATTTAGATGTTATCAAAAAAGGTAAATAAAAATATGGAGAGTTTTTTCTTAACCAAAGCAAGAAAGCTGATTCTAACTCTGAACTTTCTTTTATTTTATGTCCGTTTTGTCGAAGAAAATTAATATAGAGATTAGCAACTCTAAGAGGAACCCCGCGAGCATTTTTTGGTTTTTTGTCTAGTTGCTTATCTATATTAATTAAAGGACCCATATCTTGAAAAATATGTTTTTGATTTATATTCATGATTGCATCTTGGGTGCCATCCCAATACATATGCTTCGTTACAGAATTGAAATAACGCGTTTGCTCAGAAAATCCTACATCTATAGAAGAATCGCACTTAAGCCATTGATTATTTAAAAAAACATAAGAATAAATATGAACCGAGTTTTTCGCAACCATCTTTTTAAATGTAGGTAACATAACAGAACCAAAATATTCTTGGCCACTGACTCTCATTATGCCATAACCAGCTGGTATTCCACTAGACCTCAATAAAGCAATTAATAAATTAGCGCTATTGGTACACATACCAGACTTTTCTTTAAGAACGGTTGATGCTTTTTTACCCCAGTAACCAAACTTAAACAAAACATCATCTCTTACATATTTAAATAAAGCTACCGCTTTTTCTTTTTCTGTAAAGTACGGTCTAGTAATTTCATGAGCTGTTTGCCGAATAATTGGATGATTATGGTCGCAATATCTTGTTTCTTGCAAGAAATCTTTAGGGTTATATTGTGGTTTCATCGTTTTTTTCTAAAAGTTCTTTAGATAAATCAAATATTTTTGAGACATTTGCTAATTTTCCCTTACCTTCATATCCGATTGCTAATAAGCCTATTTCTGGTTCGATAATATGGTAATTATGTATTTCATTAAGGATTTTAATATTGCGTTGTAAAATACTATGTTCCCACATATTCTTATTCATAGCAGGAGCAAAAACTACAGGTTTGATTTTTGGTAGAGCCATAACGGTTGTTGTTAAAAGATTATCAGCGATTCCATTAGCTATTTTACCAATAGTATTGGCAGTAGCCGGAGCCAGAATAAAGATATCACACCAATCAGCTAAACTTATATGCTTTAAGCTCTCGTCGGTAATAGACTTGAACATATTTGTGTAAACTACAGATCCCGTAAGAGCCTGAAAAGTTAAGGGAGAAATTAGTTTAGTAGCTGCTTTTGTCATTATAATCTTCACATGTATATCGTTTCTGATAAACAACCTAACCAGACTACAAACTTTATAGATAGCGATGCCTCCACTTATGCCGATAATAATTTTTTTATCTTTCATATATTAAATAATCTAAGAAATTAATATTGTTATTATGATGTATTTTAAAAATATTATACCACAAAAATGTCAATATCAAAAACAGCCGTCATAATGGCGGCTGCTCTATTGAAACAATGAGAATTAAATCAATTTTATATCTGTTTTTCCAGGTTTCTTATTTTCTCCATTATTAAATTGGACAATATATTAAAGTCCTTGGGTTTCTTTATTTGTTGTTGCGGCAAATAAAAAATTTTACCGATTTTTATTTTGAATTTGTGGCGTCTCAATAAAATATTCATTAAATTTACCTTGATTTTTCCTTCTATATATACGGGAAGTAGGGGAGAGTTAGTTTTAACCGCTAAATAAGCGGCCCCTCTCCTCGCTTTGCGCGGACGGCCGGCACGTCTTCTTTTCCCTTCAGGGAAAAGGCATATCACGCCTTTTTTATTGAGTATTTTAAGCGGAATTCTTAACGCTTTTTCCAATCCGATGCCTTTTTCAACAGGAAAAGAGCCCATAACTTTTAAAAACCAAAAAGCCAGAGGATGATAAAAATATTTATGCCAGCAGGCATATTGAATTGGAAAAATTTTAGCTTTACGCGGCATCGCAATTCCTACAAGAAAAGCGTCAAACCAATATAAATGATTGCTGACAATAATCAACGGCCCTCTGAATTTTTCTACATTTTCTTGATTATTTATCTCCAGCCGAAAAAAGAAAACAAACAATGGCTTAATAGCGCAGTAAAGTGATTTATTCAAAAATCTAATTAAAGCAAGATTCATTCTTGTCAGGATTAAACTAATGTTAATAATTTCCTCCTTTTATCCATTTTCGGTTATTTCTTCAATATCTTCGCAAATTATTTTCGGCGATCCGTCTTTATTATCCACCCTTCCTCTAATTAAAACGATTTTATTCTCCTGAAAAATAGTTGGATTTTGCTCAATGATTCCCGGGAATATGACCACCTCTATTTTAGAGGTAAGGTCTTCCACTTTCATAAACAACATAGGTTTCCCCATTTTTGTGATTATCTTTTTTATAACCAATATGACTCCTCCGATTTGAACTCGTCTTGCAGATGATGCTTGCTGTAAAACCATATCGTTTATTTTAGCAATAGAAAGAACGCTTTTGTGAAAAACATCCTTAAGACTTTCCAAAGGATGACTGGTTATATAAAGACCCAGCAGCTCTTTCTCCCAGTTGAGTTTTTCTTTTTCTGAAGCGGGCTCACAAGCGGCTAATTTGATATCGTTATTAATACTCATTCCGTCAAAAAGGCCGGTCTGTCCATTATTCTTCATTTTTTGCGTTTCGCGGCTGCGTTCAAGAAGTATTTCCATATTATGTAACAGTTGGTTTCTTTCAGCCAGCGAATCAAAAGCGCCTGCTTTTATTAAACTTTCCAAAGACTTTTTATTTAAGTCTTTGGAATCAGCTCTGTCAATAAATTTATTAATTGATTCAAATGGTCCGTTGGTTTTTCTTTCTTTGACAATAGCATCCACTACATTGTAGCCGACATTCTTAACGGCCAAGAGCCCGAATCTGATTTGATTATCTTTGGTAACTGTAAAATTAGAGAAACTTTCATTAATATCCGGTGGCAGAACTTTTATCCCCATTTTTTTACATTCATCAATCAGAAAAGCGATCCTCTCAATATCTTGTTTTTCAGAACTTAATACCGCTGTCATAAATTCAACGGGCCAGCGTGTTTTTAAATAAGCTGTGCGATAAGCAATCAACGCATAGGCGGTAGCATGAGCTTTTGGGAAACCATATCTGGCAAAAGGAGGGAACAGCCCCCAGATTGATTTGGCGGTTCTTTCATCAATGCCATGTTTGATCATTCCGGATATTAGTTTCTGTTTTTGCTCAGCAAGAAGAGATTTGATTTTTTTACCAATGGCTTTGCGAAGCGTATCCGCTTCCGCCAAACTGAACCCCGCCAAATCTCTTGCTATTTGCATCATCTGCTCCTGATATATCCCGATGCCATAAGTGCTCCCAAGAATTTTTTCAAGCTCGGGATGAAGATATGTGATCTTACTCCTCCCATGCTTTCTTTCAATATATTCGGGTATATATTGTATCGGACCCGGTCTATAAAGAGCGACCATGGCGATGATGCCTTCAAACTTGTTAGGCTTTAATTGTTTAAGATATCTTTTCATTCCGTCGGACTCCAATTGAAATACGGAAGTCGTGTTTCCTTTTTGTAAAAGTTTATAAGTATCTTCGTCGTCAAGAGGAATTTTATCAATATCGCATTCTTGGTTGTGTATCTCCTTGATCAGCTTCAGCGTATTTTCAATAATTGTCAGGTTTTTAAGCCCGAGAAAATCCATTTTTAACAAGCCGAGACTTTCAATGGCGTGCATTTCATATTGAGTAACAATCACTTTTTCGTTTTGTGTCGGATGTTGCAACGGAACAATATCGGAAAGAGGCTCCGCGGAAATTACCACCCCGCAGGCGTGAGTGGAAGCGTGGCGAGCCACCCCCTCAAGTTTTTTAGCAAGATCAATAAGAATCTTTGCCTTGTCGTCGCTTTCGTAAATCTGTTTAAACTCATCAACTCTTTCCAACGCCTGACTCAACGTTGTAAATATCGGAATCATCTTTGCGATGTGGTCGCAGTAACTATATGCATAACCAAGAGCGCGTCCAACATCTCTGATGACAGCCTTAGATGCCATTGTTCCAAAAGTAATAATTTGGGCGACTTTATCTCTTCCATATTTTTCTGATACGTAGCCAATAACCTCATCTCTTCTTATATCTGTGAAGTCAAGGTCAATATCCGGCATGGAAATACGCTCGGGGTTAAGAAATCGCTCAAACAGCAACCCGTATTTTAACGGGTCAATGTCTGTAATATTAAGCGCGTATGCAACCAATGAACCGCCGACCGAGCCTCTTCCCGGACCAACCACTATCTTTTGCTTTTTAGCCCAATTAACAAAATCTTGAACAATTAAAAAATATGAGGCGAACCCCATTTGTTTGATTATGGACAATTCATAATTGAGCCGGTCTTTTGCTTCTTTATTTAAAGAAGTGTCATATCTTTTTTCCAGACCTTTAAAGCACAGCTCTTTTAGGTATTCGTTTTCATCTTCGTTGCCGGGGATAGGGAAGTGAGGAAGTCTTATTTTCCCAAGCTCAAACTCAAAATTACAATCATCGGCAATTTTTTGCGTATTTTCAATAGCTTCGGGAATGTCTTTAAACGAATCAATCATCTGTTCAGCGCTTCTAATTGAAAAATCTTCTTTTCTCATACTCAATCTTTCAGGATTATTGGGATCAGCTCCGGTATTGATAAGCATTAAGACATCTTGCGCCTCGGCATCGTCCGGTCTGAGATAGTGGGCATCTTGTGTCGCCACCAAAGGTATGTTTGTTTTTTTCGCGATTGAAATAAGGCCATTATTGGCTTTTGTCTGACCCTCCGTGTGTGGATGATCTTGCACCTCTAAGTAGAAATTGTCTTTGCCGAATATTTTTTGATATCTTAAAGCTGTTTTTTCCGCTTCGTCCGGTTTGCCGGAAAGAATTAATCTTGGAATTTTTCCTTGTATGCAGGCGGAAAGAGCGATTAACCCTTCAGAGTGCTTGGCAAGCAGGTCTTCGTCAACTCGGGGCTTATAATAAAAACCTTCCAAGTGGGATTTAGTTGAAAGTTTGACTAAATTCTTATAGCCGATTTTATTTTTGACAAGCAATACAAGATGATAGCTTTTTCCATCAATGTTTGGGCGTTTTTGATCCATTTTTTCATAAGCCACGTACATTTCTGATCCAATAATGGGTTTTATTCCCGCCTTTTTGGCTTTTTTGTAAAACTCTACCGCTCCGTAAAGTACTCCGTGATCGGTTAAGGCCACGCTTTCCATTCCCAACTCTTTAATCCTCTCCAAAAGATCATCAATCTTTGGCAGTCCGTCAAGTAGGGAATAATGACTATGAACATGAAGATGAGTAAACTTTTGTTTCATAAAAAAAGCAATAAATTATCCAGTAAATAATTTTCCTGAATTCATTTTATATATTTTTATAATTTTAAGCAAACCATTAAAATGTTAAAATAAAATATATGAAACTAATGTTAAACGAAGAAAAAAATGCGTATGCCGATGGATATAGGCGAGTAGCGGGATTAGACGAAGCGGGCAGAGGATGTTTGGCCGGACCCGTGACGGCCGGTGCGGTTGTCCTAAAACAATGCCCGAAATTCAGCATTCAAATTCCAAAAGAACTTTTAAACGTCAAGGATTCCAAACAACTTTCGCCAAAGAAAAGAGAAGAGTTTTATAAAATTATTATCAACCATCCTCAAATCCGTTGGTCGGTTGCTTCTGTTTTTCCAAAAACAATAGATAAAATCAATATTAAAAATGCTGCGGAATTAGCTATGGCGAGGGCGGTCTGTAAAATGGAGCATATTCCGAATTTTCTCATCATTGACGGCAAGTATTTAAAGAATAGCAGATTAAAAGCAATGAACCATAAATTAATAATCAAAGCTGACGAAAAGGTTTTTTCTTGTATTTGCGCTTCCATTATTGCGAAGGTGACTCGTGATAGGAAAATGCTCAAATATCACAAGAAATATCCCCAATATGCTTTTAATTGTCATAAGGGCTATTCAACGGAGAAACATATCAGGATGTTAAAAAAATTTGGACTGTGTGCTATTCATAGAAGAACTTTTAAACCGGTTCGGCAATATCAACGAGACCCGGTCTCATTGATGGCTATTAGCGAAACCGATGCGGTAATTTAATGACAAAACAGCTGCTTGTGTTATCCACAAGCCAGGTTAAGAAAATACTGTATAATTAAAGCAGTATTCGTTAAAAATTTTTAAAACTATGAGAAAACAATATTCTTATAAAATCACTTCTGTAATATTTAGCGTTTTAGTGGTCTCCTTTACGATCGGATTTTATGTTATGGCGTGGACGGAGCCGACTATTGCTCCTCCAGACGGCAATGCGGAACTTCCCGTTAATGTATCCGTAACGGGGCAGACCAAAACAGGTCCGCTGGGGATAGGCGGCCGTGATTCCGAATTTGCTTTAACCGCGGACATACCGGGGCTGCAGGGAATTAAAGTAATGGACGGCTCTTGGTTTGACGGGGCGGTAACATCCACCGTTGATTTTTGCCTTATTAGCGGCGAATGCTTAAGTACTGCCGGAGGCTCAACATTGGTGGAGGGAGACGGAATTTCAATAGTCGCCGATACAGTAAGCGTAGATTATTCTACCGGTCTTGGAATTTCTACCGGACAATTGATCAACACAGGCGACTTGTCTGCTACTAATGAAATCCAAAGTGTTATGGCAACCAAGGGTCTTCAAGTTGATGCCAGCGATAATTTCGGACTGGTTAATTGTTCCACTGATGATTATATACTTAAATATGATCTTGGCACCGGTAATTGGGCTTGTGCCGCCGATGAAAGCGGAGCGGGAGTTACAGCCGCTTTTGTTAATATTGCCAATAGCGGAGCGACCACTCAATTTTCTGCTTCTGGAGCTGATACCCTTCAGTTCGCGGGGTCAGGGGCAACCGCTGTTAGTTTTGACGCGGCCAATAAAAGAATAACCTTTTCAAGCACTGATAATTATGCCCCTAATACCGATACGCAAAACTTATCAATAGTAGGACATACTATTTCTTTGGTCAATGGCGGCAATGTCACTGTCCCTGATAATTATTCCCCTAATACTGATACCCAGGATTTATCAATCATTGGCCACACCATTTCTTTGGTTAATGGCGGCAATGTCACTGTCCCTGATAATTATTCCCCTAATACCACTGTTGACGGTTGTACTAATTGCCTTAATGCTACGGAAATTTCAGATATTTATGTTTTTAATTCTGGGGATACGATGACTGGTAACTTGGGTATGAGTTGGAATAACATAAATCAAGTACATACGGTAAATGGAACAAACGTCTACGGAACATCCCTGGGGGAATTCGGCAATCTCAAAGTTCTTTACACGGCTAAATTTAAAATTGGCACCAGAGGAAATATTTTAAACCATTATTATGAAACTGCCAATTCCAGCGGTGTTGTTTTGCATACTGATTCTAATTATGGATATATTTGGCCATGGGGGACGCCAACTGCCAGTAATAGAGTTGTTGTCGGCGGGGGAGCCACAGTTGATTTGCAGGTTTCAGGAAATTTATATAAAGGAGGAGGCTCTTTTTTAATAGATCATCCGCTTGATCCGGAAAACAAAACTCTTCAGCATAGTTTTGTTGAAAGTCCGGAAATGCTCCTTATTTATAAAGGGAGAGCAAAGCTAAGCAATAAGGAGGTTGTTGTAAAATTGCCTGATTATTTTGACGCTTTGAACCAAGATGAAAACATAGAGTATGGTTTAACACCAATCAATAGTTTATGCAGATTAGGCGTTAAAAAAGAAATCAGTGACAATAAATTTGTTGTCTTCGGAGACAAAGATTGTGAATTTTCTTGGGTTGTTTATTCTGTGAGAGATGATGCTTTCGCTAAAAATAATCCGATAATAGTTGAACAAGACAAAAAGGAAGGTGATAGTTATGATGCTAAAGGAAAGTGCATCCATCCGGAAGCGTGTTATTAAAAAACATTTATTATTAAAAATATGCAAACAAAAATTAGAAATATTATTTTAATTTTTGCGGGAGCAATTATAATTTTATTTTTAGGCTGTTTAATAGGAGCAAACTTAACTCCTAGTGTTGATATAGATGCAATTAAACAGAATGTGAGACACGAGACAATAAAAGAGCTTAATCAAAAATTTAATTCAAAAATTGAAAAAGGATTAATTCCATTCGTTGCCCAGATAAGAATAGCTCAAACTCAAACCTCTTTAAATGGGGAAGTGGTATCAGTGGATTCGCAGACCAATACTATAAAGGTGAACACGCCAAATTTATACGAAGGCAATGATTTTTTAAAATATCTAAGTCAGTCCGACCATTACGTAAAGACAGTTAAGATAACTCAAGAAACTAAAATTATAAGACAAGAAGAAAAAGACATAGAACAGTATTTAAAAGAGGTGAAGGAATATGAAAAACAAGGAAGCAAAGGGTCTCTTCCTAATCCTTACAGCGAAACCCAGCTTTCAATAGACAAATTAAGGGAGGGTTCAAAAGTGTTGATATTCGCTGAATCAGAATTTAAATTAGACGAACAGGAGTTTATTCAAGCTACGAAAATTGTGGTAAAGGAATAGAAATTAAAGAAGACAAAAAAAGGCAAGATTGAATCTTGCCTTTTTTATTTTGTATCTATTCAATATCAGGTTGTGAATATTTAATAATTTTTAATAAATAATCTTTTAAAACAGACAGTTTTAGAATATTAGAAATGTCTAAAAATTCAGCGTGCGCTTGACGGTTTTAAGAAAACGTGCTTTAATTCAATAAAGATTCAAGTTGGATATTTTAACTTATTTAATTATCTTTAGTTCTTAAATAATTATTCCAGCTTTGGATTTTAAAGTTGGGATTGATATTTAAAAACTGAATAAGGAAAGGGGGTGAAAATATGAATATTAGAAAATGGGCAATATTGACAGTTATTATTCTTGTTACGATTTTTTCTATAGGATGTATAGGATATAGTTATGCGGCAATTGATAACGGAGATATTATTAAAACAGGGGAATCAAATGTGCATACAATAAATACGGTAGAGGCGAACAGTTCAACAAGATTAACGGTTGGGACTTTGAAAGTTCTTTACAGAATTTTGTGTAATGAAGGGATGCATGGAAGCTTTCTATATCATTATGGAGTAAAGGATTTTACCGATGCTGTTGTTTTACGCACAGATCATTTGAACGCTTATATTTGGCCGTTTGGGACACCTAATAAGAATCAACAAGTTGTTATCGGAAGCAGTAAAGCTGTGGTTGACCTTCGGGTTTCCGGTAATCTTTCTAAAGGTGGCGGTTCGTTTATGATAGATCATCCGCTTGACCCTGAAAACAAGATTCTTAGACACAGTTTTGTTGAAAGTCCGGATATGATGTTGATATATAAGGGAAGAGATCAATTGAAAAACAAAGAAGCAGTCATAAAATTGCCTGATTATTTTAATGCTTTGAACCGGGACGACAATATGGAATATAGTTTGACTCCAATTAACAGTCTATGTAGATTGGGTATCAAAAAGGAAGTTAATAATAATGAATTTATTGTTTTCGGAGACGAAGATTGTAAATTCTCCTGGGTTGTTTATTCCGTAAGAGACGATGCTTATGCTAAAGTTCATCCTATAGTGGTGGAAGAAGAAAAGAAAGAAAGCAATGGTTGCAAGCCTGGAGAGTGTTTACATAAAGAGGCCTGCGAATAAAATCGCTTATTATGTCTAATTTGTCCAGCACTAAAAAACAGGGAATTAAATTCCCTGTTTTTTTATATTTCATTTTAATTGTGAGCAGCTTAATTTTAAGAGAGATGAACATAAAATACCATAGTTTATATGTTTCGTCAAAGCTTGACAAACCCTTTAAAACAAAGTATTATATATAACACCTTTGGTCGGTAAGGTTTAAAAACGAAGGGTTTTAATCCTACATTTGTTTTGCTCGCTCGGGAATACAAAGACAAGCTTTTGTATTTCTCCTGCTCGCTCACAAATAATTTTTTAAAGCTTATTTTTAACCTTCTTGATTGATAGGTTTAAAATAGCTCTTTAACAATAAAAATATGAAAACATCAACTAAATATTGTTTATCAGGTTTAGTAGTTGTCGCTATCGTTT
>CBDVAW010000004.1:0-26495 GCA_965372095.1 uncultured bacterium | reverse complement strand
AAACTACTTCTTTTTTTAGGAGATATTTTCTTGTTATATCTATCGCTATTGGGAGCTATTTGGTTTGGGTTTGGGGAAGATCTTAATATAGGGATCTTGTGGCAGCATTTCCAGGTTTTTTCCTTATTTTACCCTCTTTGGCTGATAATTATCTATATTTTAGGATTTTACGAACTTAGCTTAACTCCAAAAAAAATAGTTTTTTATTCTAAATTAACGGCGGTTGTAAGTATTAATACTGTTATCGGTATAATTTTCTTCTATTCAATCCCCGCTCTTGGTATTACTCCCAAGACTAATTTAATAACAAATGTTTTGTTTTTTGGTTTGCTCTTTTGGGGATGGAGAAGCTTTTTTTATTATTTTTCTTCGGCTTATTTTCTGAATAACATAGGCATAGTGGGAATTAATCCTCACTCTCAAAATATCGCCAAGCACATTTCCGGCCAGCCTTTTTTAGGCTATAAGCTTAAGCTGTTCGTTGATACCTCCAAAAATCCTTACTCTTCATCTATTGGCACCAAGATCATAGCCGCGGATAAAGATCTTTTAAGCAATCTTAAAAAAGAAAAGATTGATATATTGGTTATCGCGGAGGACGCCCATAAAAATCAATATCTAGCGGAAGTGCTCTATGGTTGCCTTGCCGCTAAAATAGATTTTTTAGACCTTCCTCAAGCTTACGAAACTATAATTCAAAAAATTCCCATAGATTATGTGGGACAAGCTTGGTTTCTGGAAAATTTGAAAGAAGGCAAGAAAAAAATATATAATAATATTAAAAAAATCGTTGATTTAATAGCCGCCATATTGTTTCTGTTTATTTCTATAATTATTTTCCCTTTTGTCGCTTTGGCCGTTAAGTGCGACAGTAAAGGACCTGTGTTTTACCGCCAAACAAGAATAGGTAAAGGAGGCAAACCTTTTATTTTGATTAAATTTCGTTCTATGAGAGAAAACGCCGAAGCTCAAGGAGCCGTATGGGCTAAAGAAAAAGACCACCGGCTCACTAAAATTGGAGCATTCCTAAGGAAAAGCCATATAGACGAACTGCCCCAAATGATAAATATCATTAAAGGAGATATTAGTCTGGTTGGACCCCGCCCCGAAAGGCCGGAATTCGTAGCTAAGTTAGAAAAGGAAATTCCACATTACCAATTGCGCCATATTATCAAACCGGGGTTCACCGGCTGGGCGCAGATCAAATTCAGATATGCTCGTTCTTTGATGGACAGTTATGAAAAATTTCAATACGATCTTTATTATCTTAAAAACAGGTCTTTATTATTAGACCTGGGTATTCTATTAAAAACTTTCAACTTGTTTTTTAAACAGCCATCTTCCGAGCCGGATTATAAAGACTTTGATTTGGAAGAAAGGATCTCATAATAAAGGTTTGAGGTTTTCTTCAGCATTTTTTCTAAAGAAAACTCCTTTTCCGCTCTTTCTCTGGAAAATCTTCCCATTTTTATTGCCAGAGATGGATTTTTAATCAGTTTTTTCAAGGCCTCTTTTATTTCTTTTCTATTCTTTCTTCCTATCAAGAATCCGTTCCTGCCGTCAACCGCTTCCCCTACTCCCCCAACATCGGAAGCTATAACGGGCAAACTGCAACTCATAGCTTCTAAAACCGAACGAGGGAAGCCTTCCCAGTCAGATATTAAAACAAAAATATGAGAGTTTTGTAATGTAGAAAATACCTTTCGCCGAGGCAAGCTGCCTGACAAGTAAACATATTTTGACAAGTAATTGTCTTTAATAAAATATTCTAATTTCTTCTTTTTTGGACCATCTCCAATAATTACCACTTCTGTCTTATTTTTTATCTCTTCCGACAGACCATTAAAAGCTTCTAAAAATAATAATTGATCTTTTGGCCGTGCCAGCCTCCCCATAAAAACTATCCCAACCTTTCCGCTCAAGAACTTTGAACCGGACATTTCCGAACTCCCGTTGATCTCTACGCCATTATGAATGACCAAGAGTTTCTCCGGCGCAATAATCCTATACTTTACCGCAAGTTGTTTGTCATTACGAGAAACACAAATGATCTTTTCGCAATACGAGGCAGCTACTTTCTCCGCAATCACGGCCAATACTTTTCTCCATAACGGCGTCCCTGTTGTGAACGCCCATCCGTGAGCAGTGAAAATAGTGGGGATCTTGTTTTTTATAATCAACCTGCCGATAATACCGGCTTTTGAGCTATGACAACTGACAAGATCGGGCTTAAAATCATCAATAGCTTTTTTAAGGATCTTACCGGCTTTCACATCTTTGAATATATTCAGACTGTTAGACAAGAATTTATTACCGTAAAAAGGAATTTCCAACTGATCGACCTGCTTTGCAAGCCAGCCATCAGGGTAGCTCATAACGGCTATTTGATGCCCCCGGGCAGCCAAATGCTTGCTTAACTGATAGATATGTGTTTGAGCGCCCCCCGGCTCTGATTTAGTGATCAAATAAAAGATTCTCATTTATTGATAAAATTGATTTTCTAAAGGATTGGAATTAAAATACTACTATATGAAAATTATCCTAAGAGACGATGATACTTGTTATTTTACCAAACCTGCCGAACTTGAACAGGCGTTTGGCGATATCTGGAGCTTTGCTCCAATCTCTTTGGCTGTTATTCCTTTTGTTGGGAAAAGCTTGAGGAACGTAGTTCCCGGAAAATATTGGCATAGTGAAAAGAAATTTCCAATCGGGGGGAACAAAGAGCTTGTAGATCATATCAAAAAACTCATTCAAGAAAATAAAGTTTGCTTAATGCTGCATGGCCACAGCCACGAAGACTATCCATCAGGATACGAATTCGTCGCCGGCAAAGATCTCGCGGAGAAAACAAAGGAAGGTAAGAAATATTTGGAAGATCTTTTTGACACTGAAATAACCGCTTTTGTCCCGCCGCACAATACTTTTTCTCAAAAAGGATGGAACGCGGTTATAAGCAATGGTCTTAACATTTCCGGCATACCCAATTTCCACCACTATGGACGACTAAAGCATCCTTCGTATTGGCTCCCCTTTTTAAAAAAAGTTTGGTATAAACCGAGAACTCATTATACTTGTCCTTACTCAATGCATTTTAACGGCCACGAAGAAGTTCCTTATTTTTCGTTTTGCAACGAAAATCAACTTTCACATCTTAAAAAAGCCTATGATGCTGTTCATAAAAAAAATGGCGTCTTGTGTATCGCTACTCATTATTGGTCATTATTGAACTCTCCCGCTTCAAAAAATATTCTTATCAACTTTATCAAAGAAGCGAAAAAAACTCCCGATATTGAATTTCTTACTTTTAATGAATTCTTGTCAGCTGTCTGTAAGAATCCTCAAACTTGATCACCATATTTTCAATACTGTATTTTTTAACCGACCGGGCAGCTTTATCGCTTATTTTTTTTCTGTCCGGCTCGCTATTTACTAAAAATTCAATCGCCTTTGTTAAGGCTTCCGAATCATTGGGCTTAACAAGAAAACCATTCTCTTTATTTTGGATCATTTCAGGCACGCCGCCCACATTGGTCGCAATAACAGGCAGCCCCAACGCCATTGCTTCCAGAATTACATTTGGCTGACCTTCCCATAGTGAGGGCAGTATGAATAGATCAAAAAGAGTCATAAACTTGATCGCATTTTTCTTATAGCCTAAGAAGAAAACACTATCATTGATGTTTAATTTTTTGGCTAATTTTTCCAGCGTTCTTTTTTCGGGACCATCTCCGACAATGAACAAAACCACCTTATTTTTAGTCTCTCTCTTGAGCCTGTCAAAAGATTCCAATAAGATGTTTACTCCTTTTTGTTTTGTCAAATAGCCGACATAACCGACGACGAACGGTGGCCGATAGCCTATATTTGACAATATCGCTTTCAGTGATAGCTTTTTTTCTTCGTCGCCCGGCAAAGACGGAATTTGCCGCAAGTCAATACCATTTGGAATAACCATGATCTTTTTGGAAAGTACTTTTTCTCTCTCCATTAAAATGCTCCTACCTGCTTCCGTATTGCTGACAATAAGATCCGCCAAGGGAAGAGTTGTTTTGTCTATGAAATTTCTCAGAGAAGAGCGATTAGTCTCAACATTCCTCTGCCCGGAAATAATTATTGGCACATTCAGTATCGCGCCAAAGATCCTGGCCAAGATATTGTCAAAAAATAGAAACGATTGAATAATATTAGGTTTGAATTGTTTGATAATGATAACGAGTTTAAGCACTTTTAGAAATTGCCATTTCTCATTCAACCCCAAAGTTTTTGTTTTTATTCCTTTGTTTTTCAGCTTTAAGAGCAAATCTTTGTCTTTGTCTTTGATCGTGCAAACTAAAATTTCAAATTCCTTCCTATTAATTCCCGCGGCAAGCTCATAAAACATTTTCTCCGCGCCCAACATTTTGGCCGAAGTTGTCAGATATAATATTTTTATTTTTTTACTCATAATATAGATAAAGGTTATTGATCAAACCACCTTTCTTTCCACATTTGGAAAACCAACACATTCCATAAACGATTGCCATAAATTCTATTATTTAGAAAGTCGTCCAGCTCTTTTTCTATTATTTTGTGATCTAAAATACCCTCTTTGGCAATATTGCCGGGATCAATATAATTTTGCAGAAGAGGCTTTAATTCTTTTTTTAACCAAGGATCGATCGGAATCCTAAGACCTTGCTTCGGCCTGTCAACCAATTCCTTGGGTATGTGTTTAAATAATATCTTTTTTAAGATATACTTACTTTCTCCTTTTCTATATTTCAGTTCCAAGGGCAAAGATGCCGCAAATTCAATAATTTCTTGGTCTAAGAACGGGTCTCTTCCTTCTATACTGTTGGCCATTGTGGATCTGTCCACCTTCACTAAAATATCGTCCGGAAGATAATATTTAAGATCAATTACCTGCATTTGACTCATTAAACCGAGAGATTCTACCTTTTTAAACTCTCTAAAAAAAACATCTGAAAAATAATCCTCATCAAAAGAGCCTAAGATCAATTCTTTGGTTTCTTCTTTGAACCAATAACTATTTAAAATTGAATATGCTTGGGAAGGGTTGCTCTTTATCAGAGATAGTTTTTCTATCTTTTTTAGTTTATGCGAGAGGTTGGACCACCCGGCAATTTTTTCTACAAAACCACGAAAAACAGATGTGTCAAAAAGCTTTCCGGCTTTAAAGACAATGTCCGGTATGCTATCAATATTTTTATATATTTTGTCCATTCTCCGATATCTATCATATCCACAAAACAATTCGTCCCCGCCATCAGCTGATAAAACAACTTTTACTTTTTGGCTGGCGAATTTAGCCACCAAATAGCTCGGGATTGCCGAACTGTCTCCAAACGGCTCGTCATAATATTCCGGCATATTGGGGATAATCTCCATTGCTTCTTTGGGAGTGCAATATAATTCATAATGTTCTGTTTTTAGATGTTTGGCGATTTTTTTGGCGTATTCTGCTTCATTATATTTCTTTTCATTAAACCCTACTGTAAAAGTCGTTAAAGATTGCCTGCTATTTTTTTGGAGCAATGCGGCTACCATTGAAGAATCTATCCCGCCGCTAAGAAGAACCCCCACCGGAACATCGGAAACCATTCTAAGTTTAAAAGACTCAAGCAATCTTTTTTCCAGCTCTTCCTCGGCACTATGTTCACTATATGTCTTTTCTCCTTTTAAATAAATCTTTGTAATATCCCAGTATTTTTTTATTTTTAATTTTCTATTATTGTCTATTTCTAAAAAACATCCCGGTTCTAACTTGTAAATATTTTTAAATATTGAATAAGGAGCGGGAATATAGCCAAGCTGTAAAAAAATAGCCAAAGCTTCCTTGTTTATTTCTTTTTTGATACTTGGATGAAAAATCACAGCTCTCAACTCTGAAGCAAACACAAGTAAGTTCCCGTCAAAATAATAATACAAAGGTTTAACCCCGACTCTGTCTCTGCAGAGGATCATTTTCTTTCGTCCTTGATCCCAAATACCGAAAACAAACATGCCCCTGAATTTGTCCACCGCATTAATCCCCCATTGCTTATAAGCTTTTAGAACAACTTCTGTATCAGAGTCACTGACAAGATCATAGCCGATACTTTTCAATTCTTTTCGGATCTCTCTGAAATTATAAATTTCTCCATTATAAGCAATAGTCAGTTTCCCGCCGGTTCCCATCGGTTGACGCCCCGCTTTTGACAGATCAAGAATTGAAAGACGGCGATGAGCCAAACCGACATTATTTTCGTCGTCCACAAAAATGCCGGCATCATCAGGTCCTCTATGCGCCAAGGTGTCCCGCATCTTAATTAACAGATTCGGGTTTATTTTATTTTTGCGATCCCATATGCCGACAATTCCACACATAAAATGTTTATTTTATTTTTTTAAAAACAAATTCATTACATCCTGTGTCTTTGCCTCTCATTTTATCCCAAAGACTGCTTTTTGTATTCTTTCCGCAAGGAAGCTCTGTGGGTCTTTTTATAAGTTCAAAACCCAACTTGCAAATGAATTCTTCGATTTCTCCATAACAAGCAAATTCATAAGGATAACCGCCCAACCAGTCTATTATATCAGTTAAAACAAGCATTCCCCTCCTCTTTCTTAAAGGATTTTTAAATAACAACAATCTCCCGACAGCTCTTTCAAGAAACAGAACAACCACTAACAACGACCTGATAAAATTATTTTGTCTGTTGTAAAATTGTTTTATCTTCAGCCAAAATTCCGAGGAAGCGGTATGGTTATAAATGGCAATTATGAAATAACCGTTGTTGTTCGTCATTTCCGCCGCATTCTTTATTGCCTGCCACATTTGACCCGTATGATGTAAAGCTCCCCAAGAGTAAACAATATCCCCTTTTCGTTTGAACATTCCAGCCACTCTGTTGTCCAAAATATCCCCGACAAGGACTTCCCAATTCAATATCCTGTCTCGTAAAAGATGCTTAGCATTGTCTCTCAAACTGTTTGCCGCTTTGATGCTATTCAGGTCAATATCCAAACTATAAACTTTCTTACAGCCTAAGGATATCGCTCCCAGCGAGAACAATCCGCTCCCGCATCCAATATCAATGAATATCTTGCCTTTGTATTCTTTCCCCGGCAAATACTTTAGCAAGGACTCTCTTGCTTCCTTGACGCTCTTTCTATTATCGCAAAGACTTAAGTATCTTTGCCAGTTTTTCCCAAAAGAAAATTTTTCAACCATTTTTGATTTTGAAAACTTTTATAAAAAAATCTTCGTATTCTTTGATAATTTTATCCGTTGCAAAATCTTTAACTTTTTCCATGCCAAATTTTGAATATCTCTCCCTTAATTCTTTATCGATTATTATATTTATAATCCTTTGCGCCAAAACTCGCGAATCGTTGACGGGAATTAATTCCCCAAATCTACCGTTGCCCAGTATTTCTGAAATACCGGATTGACAATCAGTAGAAATTACCGGCAGACCACAAGTCATCGCTTCCACAATAACATTCGGGAAACCCTCAAATAAAGAAGAAGATATAAGTAGATCGGCTTTTGCCATAAATTTAAAAGGGTTTTTTTGAAAACCTAAAAATTTTATTTTATTTTCAATTTTTAATTGTTTAGCTAAATTTTTTAGTTCTTGTTCTTTCGCCCCTTGTCCCAGAATCAGCAGTTCCGCATTGTGATGTTTTTGCACAACTCCAACCATCGCTTTTATGAGATATTGATATCCTTTTTCAGTTGATAGCCTGCCACAGGCCAAAATAATCGGCCTTGCCGATAAATATTCATCTTTTACTTTTTCCATAGACAGTCTCTGGATATTTTTTATATCAACAGGGTTATATATTGTTCTTATTTTTTGAAAAGCATATTGAGTTGCCTTTATCAGATCTTTGGTCATTGCGTTAGAAGTGCTAATAATATAATCGGAATCTTGCAATGCTTTTTTAAAAATCCATTTGATAATTTTTTTTTCCGGTGTTTTTGAATAAAAACAACTAAGCCTATTCACTAAGATAAAGTTATTCCTTAACAATTTACGCAATAGGAATAATAAAATGGTGGCTTGTGCAATGGTACCGAACACTATTGCCGGCTTTTCCATATTGATCAATCGGAGCAATCTAAAAATTGCGTATCGCGCTCTTTTTCTGCCCAAATCAAAAAATTTAATGTTGCCGGGCACCAACTCTTTATATTCCCCTTCCGAGCTTATAACCGCAAGCATCACTTCAAAGATGTCTTGGTTTAAATTGCTCACAATATTCAAAACCACCCTTTCCGCTCCTCCACCCCTTAACGAAGGCAGGACAAATAATATTTTTATTTTATTCATTGTCATTCTAATGTTTTTTATACATTCCCGGGATCTTTGACTTTAGAGATGGTATATAAATATTTTCCCGAAGGAGAAGATGGAATTTCTTCAACAAACTCGAAATCAACCTTACAATCGCCGCCCATCACGGATCTAATGTTTTTAACAATATTTGATTGATGCTGTTTAAATTCTCGGCGCTTTCTTGTCACTATTTTTATTTTTATCTTGTCAAAATCTTCCTGAACCACCTGAAACTTTTCGATCAAGCTCTTATTGAAAACAACACCTATGAAATGAATAAAGAACTCGCCTGCAATGATCTCTCCGTTCTCTTTTCTGAAAACGTCTGTCTCTCGACCAATAACTTTTTGAATTAACGGCCATCCCCGGCCACAAGAACAAAATCCATCGGCAGGTATTGCCAAATCACCGATCTTATATCTAATAAGAGGCATTGTCTTATTATTAAGTGTAGTAATGTAAATATTACCTATCTTTCCTTTCCTCGTCGGGTTTAAGTCCTTGTCTAAGATCTCCAAATAATGATTGAACATATTAACATGAAGGGCGTCACCGCAGTCACAAGAACAAGCCACTCCTCCCACTTCTCTGGTGCCGTAACTGTTAAAAACCGATCCCCCGAAAACGTCACCGATGACATCTCTCATTTGATCGGTAAGAATTCCGGCTGATGTTATCACATTAACCGACGAACAAACTTTTTTTTGTCTATGTTTAATGAAAAGACTTAATTCATAGATACTATTAGAATAAGCCAAGATCAATTTTGGCTGCCATTGATCTATGACTTGGAGATATCTTTCCATCTCTTTTGTCCCCATTTTAAAAGAATCAAGGATTTTGACCTGAAATAGAATTTCTTTCAGTTTGGCCTTAAACCCCTGGCATCCTTTTAAAATATCTCTTTGAGACCCCCAAAGTTTAATTTTCTTATTTCCTATTTCTAAACCGGCCCATTCGTCGAAAAGTAGTGTCAGAGCTAAGCTCCAATCGGAAAACTCTTTGTCTTGATAAAAACTTACGGGTTCACCTGTAGACCCGCCCGAAAAATTTTTAAAATGAGTCTTGTCCCTAAATTTATACAATTGGTCAAAGTTCTTTTTTAGAATACTTCTTGTTAGAACTGGGAATTTTTTAATATCTTCAAAGATCGAATGTTCGGAAATCTTGATCTCCCTTTCCACACTTACTTTTTGATAATAAGGAATATTGTTTGTGGCATAATCCATCAAATCGTATAATCTTTTCTGCTGTATTGCTCTATTTTCTTCAAATGATTTCCATTGGATTTTTTCTAATATCTTTAAATAATCTAAAGCTTTTGATCTTTTAACAGTGCCCCAATACACCGGGAAAATAAAATTTTTGATTATAGTTGTTTTTAGATCAAACATGTGGAGAATTATTTTTAAAAAATACCTTCTCCCACTCGGAATACATTGCTTCCTTAAAATCTTCTTTCCTCAACCATTGCCGAATAGGCAGGCTAAAACCCATTTTTTGGCGATAAACTATTTTTCTAGGCAAATATCTCTCGGCTACTTTTTTAAGCAGATATTTCCGTTTGAAAAATCCTATTTTGTATTTCAAGGGAAGATTGACCGCAAAATCTACAAGACGATTATCTAAATATGGAGTTCTCATCTCTATGCCCGTCCCCATAGACATTCGGTCAGTTCTCCTTAATAAAGGAACCAGGTAATATCTTAGGTCTTTTAAAATATAAGAATTTACCCCTTGCTGAAAATCATTGTTGAGAAAACTAAGAGCATTGAAAAAAGTATTGCGGACTTGATGTCTTTTGATGACCCAAGGAAGACTTTTGTAATAATCTTTTAAGTGATTGCCATCTTCTATCAAGTAATCGGTAAAGTCTTTTGTGTAAAAAATTACTTCGCCTTTTCTTAGAAAAGCATTCATTATATCATTCTTTCTAATCCTTTCGATCAGCCTGTGCATTAATAATCTTCGGTAAACCTTACTATATTGAGAATATCCCCCGAACATTTCGTCAGATCCTTCCCCTGTCAGTAATACGCTCATTCCTTCTTCTTTGGCTCTTTTGCTAACCAGATAAATTCCCACCGAATTGGGGAATAATAAAGGCAGATCTTCCAAAACAATACATTTTTTATAGAATTGAAGGTATTTTTTCTGATCCAGATCTTCTTGAACGAGCTCCAGACCCAGATGTTGGGCCACTTTTTGAGCATAACCTGATTCATCATGCCCTTTTTCTGCCACTCTTATATTAAAGATCTTAAGATTCTTGGTATATTTACTAGCAATAGCGGTAATAAGAGAAGAATCCAAGCCACCGGAGCAGATAGAGCCCAATGGAGCATCAGAAATCAGCTGATCTTTTACCACTTTGTTCAGCAAAACATCTAATTCATTGATTAGGCTTTTTTCTGTTCTTTTATTGTTGTCCATATAATGTTCCCGGTTTAAAACCGAATAAAGATCAAAATATGACCGTTCTTTTAATTTCCTGCTTCGCAAATCAAATTTAAGATAATGTCCAGGTTTTAATATTTTGATGTTTCTGAAAAAGCTTTCCTCGGCAATATTTTTAGTTAAGAAATATTCCCGGACAGCTTCCTTATTAAGATTCTCCCGGTTGCCAGGCACTAAATCTTTAAAGATAGTAAAAGCCTTGATTTCTGAAGAAAAAATAAATTTGTCTTGACGGTGATAAAAATAAAGTGGCTTTACCCCTAGACGATCCCGGACCAAATACAAACATTTATTTTCCCGGTCATAGAGACAAAAAGCAAAAATACCATTAAATTTCTCAAAACAATCTACTCCTTCTTCCTTGAAACAATTCAAAATCACTTCTGTATCGGTGGCAGATCGAAATTGGTACCCTTTTGATTCCAACTCTCCGCGCAATAACCTAAAATTATATATTTCTCCATTGTAGGTTATGGATAAGGATCCATCACTGCTAGACATCGGCTGTCTCCCTTTCTCTGACAAGTCAATTATTGATAATCGTCTATGCCCCAGAGAAACTTCGCCATCAATAAAAACGCCTTCTCCGTCAGGACCGCGGTGTCGCAGAACGTCATTCATCTGCTTGATATTTATTGTATCTGACCAGTCAAACCCATTTATTCCACACATAAAATTAAAATAGTTTTTTTATAAAAAATCTTAGCACTTTGATTCTCCACGTTTCGGCCATATTGGCGTTATCAACCCAAGGTACACTACAAGAATTACAAGGTTCCAGTTTTTGTATATTTTGATCCGTAACTAATTTCCTGGCTTGTTGCATTTTATTATTATTCCAAATATCTAAAAAGTTATGGTCTTTAACATTGCCTATAGCAGATTTTCCCTCAAAGTCCATACAACAGAAAACCACACTGCCGTCCCACAAAATAGCACTACTCATCCATAAAGAAGTACAAGGAGTATATTCTTTCTTGCGGGAAGATATAAACTTACTGTCAATATTCATTCGTCCGGCCCAATCCATTAGAGGTTGCACTTTTGTTTTATTTACCAATGGCTGAAACTTACGATGGAATTCTTCTATTTCATTTTCCGTATTCTCTACTCTTATTATTTCCATAACAGTAAGCGGTCTCTCCTGGTTTCTTTCTTTTTTAAGTTTCAAAAAATGAAAAATATTCTCTAAAGTCTTCTCAAAAATGGCTCCTTTTCTTATGCTCTCATAGGTCTCTTTGGTTACTCCGTCAAAAGAAAAATGTATTTCATCAAGCCCGGATGTTAAAATCTTTCGACTTTTTTTATCATCGAGCAATGTAGCATTGGTATTTATGATCGTATAGCACCCCGCCTTTTTGGCATAAGTTATCATCTCAAAAAGTTGAGGATGAAAAAGCGGCTCCCCGCTATGAAATAACTTGATAGTAGGATGCCAAGAATGAACGTCATCAATAATCTTCTTGAACAGATCTAAAGTCATTTGTCCTCTTTGCCTCGTCATTATACTCTGAAAACATAACCGGCATCTCAAATTGCAATCATTGGTTGGTTCAATCCATAAAACCGCCGGGGGACTACAAATAAGCCGCCCCTGCTCATGTTCTTGAAATTTTTTAACAACTTTAATCTTGCGATTTAGAAATCTGATAATACTCATAATGGTCCCATTGATTTTATTTATTTTTATAAAGTCTTTCCAAATATCTCAATAAAACAATCCACTCACGGCAACTCATGTGCCTTGTTGAACTTCTTTAATGATTTTGACAAACCTTTCCATATATTTTTCCCAGGAAAAATTTTCAGCCTGTCGGCGAGCATTTTTGCCCATTTCAATGGCCTGTTGGGGATTATTGTAAAAATAAAGGATCTTCTCTTTCAAAACGTCTATATTCCTTATTGGAACGACGAAACCGTTAATATCGTCTTCTACACATTCAGCCGAAGGAGGAGTAGTTATTACCGGTAATCCGGAAGCCATGGCTTCCGTCACTACCCTTGGGAAACCTTCGGTTAGCGATGGAAAAACAAACACCGAAGCCTTTGTATAATATTTAGACGGATTAATAAAGCCCGTAAATTCCACATTGGCAAGTTCCCTTTTATATTTTCTAAATAACGGCCGATCATTTTCTCCGGCAGGACCGCACATAATCAACTTGGCATCTTCTAAGTTGAGTTGTTTCCAGGCTTCAAGTAAATAATGGGCACCTTTTAATAAAGTTAAAGCGCCAATAAAAATAAATGTTTTTTTCCTCTTCTCAGAATACTCATTTAACGGCTTGAATCTATCTAAATCAATCCCCAGAGGATTCACATAAATTTTGTCCGCGTCAATCCCGTTTTTAATGTAATTTTCTTTTGTAAAATCAGAATGCACGATATAAAAATCATATAGTGGAAATTGTTTTTTGGATTTTTTTAATTCTTTCAAAAACCCCTTTATTCCAATAAAAAGATTAAATCTGGAATACTCTTCTTTGGTCAGCGCAAGATTGCTATCGGGATGTAAAACTCCTCCATGAAAACCAATTTTGTAATTCATTTTCCTGGCTTTCTTGAATGTTTTAAGAGCACCGGCCGACACATACGCCGATATATACAATATTCCAGCATTCTTTTTTAACTTTAGCGCATTAAAAAAATCAAACGTTCGTTCTCCCCAAATTCGAGACCGGAAATTAGGTAAAATAAACTTTTCGATCCCGGAAAAAAAGCGAGGTAATAAATTCCCCCCGGGAATAGAAGAAATAACATATTTATTGAATTTATCATTAGAGACATTTCCCCTATCCCTCACATAGACCTTGCCCAAGAGCCCAACCCTAAAAAGCGCTTCTGCCGTAGCTAATATTTCTTCTCCCTTGCCTTTTTCCCGTCCAAAATCTCCATAGAATACAAGATTTACTTTATCCACAGATGTTAAAACTTTATTGAATATTATGATCGTTACATTAATAATTTTAGCAAAACAAGAAGAAAAATTCAATTTAGTCAAGGAATCATGGAAGAATCAAACCTCAAAGCAAAAACAATGAACCGTGACAGAAATTAACCATAATATCCGGTCATCTAATCTGCTTTCTTATAGATAAAGTTAATTTGGCAATACTGATGTTAATCTCGTTTCCCTTTAAAGATTGAGGCAATTTGATGAAGGTCTTTACATCGAAAAATCGCAAGAACCCACGCTGTCAAAAAAAATGTTAAACCTGATAATAAGCTTGCCGCGACTACCGACCATATCGGCTCAAGATTGTTATAAAAAATGTTGGAGCTTAACTCCCCGACCATAAAAGCAATAAGCCAGCTAATAGAAAGAAAAAAGAAAAATTTTGTCGGGAAGAAAAGCTGAATTCTTTTTCGTAGAAATAAAAAACTCCCGATCGCTATTATAAAAAAACTAACCGATGTAGCAATAGCCGCTCCGGCAATCCCGTAAAAAGGAATAAGAAGAAGGTTTAAGATAATATTTAAGAAGGCGGCTCCTATCATAATTTTAGCTCCGGCCCTGGGGCAACCAAGTCCATAAATAACACTTAAATTCACTCCCCCAATAACGGAAAATAACACTCCGATTAAAAGAATCTGCAGCGCCAGGCCTCCGACAGCATATCCTTCGCCAAACATCAAACCAAGAATGAAACCGGGAAATAATAATAACGGCAGAGAGACCAAAATTGCCGGGATAAGGATAAACTTGTAAACAATTAAAAGGCTGTTTTTTATTTTTTCAAGTTTATGCTTAGCTTCCAATTCTGATGCAAGCGGGAAAAACACCCTCCCCACCGCATCCCCGATAAAACCTAAGAAAAGAGCCGTTGGCAAAACGACATTATACACTCCAACCTCTCTAAGGTCTCGAAAATAAGTCAATATCAGAGTATCAAATTGAGCAATGGCCATTGCGCCTATCCCGGCAGCCATAGCAGGGATGCCAAACCTAAGAAGTTTTGGTAAAAATTCCCGGAAATCCTTTAAACGAGGCCGGATCAAAGGTTTAAAAACACGAATAAATAAAATAGCGGCAATAAATGTTGTTCCACCGATACCGGCTACCAGAGCCATGGCCGGCAAACGCGCATCTTGAACCGGAATAAAAAAAACAAATAGAAAACTTAAAACGTTGAAGAGAGGTTTATGCAAAGCAAAAAGCATCGGTTTTTGTATCCCTAAAAATGCATGCTGTATTCCCGTATAAATTGTCACTAAAACAAAATAAATAAGTATCCAATCAAAAACAAAAGGGACAAATGACTGTTTAAAATAATGGATTGCCAGATAGCTATCAAATGATTTTAGAACTAAAGCAATGACGCCCGCTAATACGGTTTCTGAAATAATACTGACTAAAAGTATTTTTTTAGCTTGAACTTCTTTCTTTAAAGCAAAGGATTGAGAGACATATTTTACCAAGGCTGAATAAACTCCCAAATCCCGAAGAATTTCAAAAAGGACAATAAAAGCAAAAACAGCGGCGAAAAGGCCATATTCCTCAACTGAGATCTTACGAGTCAAAACCATTCTGAAAAGATAAGCAAAAACCGCCCCGAAAACACTCCCTAAAAATATAACAATGCTCCCTTTGGCTGCTTTTTTAAGACTACTCATAACTTTCAATAAGCGGCATTCTTGTTTTTTTGCGGTTTAACGCACAAAAATGTTCCTTTGGTCGCTAAGAATGACGGGACAAGACTATGAAATGTTCTCCCGAATCTCCAGAAAGGGAAATAAGCTTTTTTTATTATGGAATATCCCACTTCTTTTAGTTGCCTCTCTAAAAAATTGGGCGCTCTCATATTTATATGGGTCAGATCTTTGTTATCTATAAGGCCTATTTTGGAAAGAACATGGTAAAACCAAGCATCGTTTTGGATCAATAATATGCCGCCGGGCTTTAATACGCGAAAAGATTCTCTCAAAAGCGGCTTTGAATCTTTTATGTGTTCGTAAACGGTTATTGAAGAAATAAAATCAAAAAAATTATCATTAAATGGGATGATTTCGCCGTTAAAGCATCTCAAAAAAAATTTATTGAGGTCAAATCCCGGCCTGTTTTTAAAATCCTTTAAAGATCTCTCGTTAACATCTATGCAATGATAATGTTCTACATTATCGCCGAATGTTATCGCGGATCTTCCGTCCCCGCAGCCGAGATCCAAACCGACCTTGAATGTTTTTTCTCCCAAGAATTTTTTCAGATGCGGGTCTGCCGGTGTGAATGTTTTGTTTACCACGGTTTCATCCATATTTTTGATTATTTAATTATTACGGAATATTGTTTTTTTAAAAAAGGCAGGGCAGTATTGACGCATCGTTTAAGACCAAGCAAGGCCAATATAATTATAAAAGGCAGGACAGGATGACGGTAAGATCCTGAAGCTAACGGTCCTGTTATTAAGGCAAAATAACCAACGATGCAATATAAGAAAATCTCATATTTCGGTTCGGAAACTCTGCGCAAGAAAAAAATATTCAGTATGAAAAAAAATAAATAAAAGCCTGAGATTAAGAATCCGAATAGCATCATAATAACAGGAAATCCCCCTTCACGGATTAAAGAACCCGCCTTCCCCCGGAGAGTTCCTTCGTCAATTAGCTGAGCAATATTATAAACGGGAATCTCTTCTTCAGAAGCGCCAATTGCCATATAGGCTGCTTTACGATAATAATTGGAAACAAAAAAATAGCCACTGCCAAGGATGTGTTTTTTCAAGTACTGAAATTCCCGGCCTTCCAAAACTTGAGACGATTTGTCCCTAAAATAATTGGAAAACGGAAGATTTTTCAATTCTTCGGCGCTAATATCCGGAAATTCTTTTTTTAATTTTTGCGCCAATATTAGGCGGGCTTCGCTCTCCGACACTCCAAGACGTTGAGAATGTATAGACCCAAGATACCAAAAATAAAGATTGTAGTTTTTGGAACTTGAGATGGACATATCGTTAAAAACATATTTATTGCGAACCATCCACGGAACCACCACAATACTTAACATTATCCCAGACAAAAGAATTGTCTTTAAAATAAATAGCGAAGATCTTTTCTTGTAAAAGATGAAAACCATTATCGCCAAAATGCCAATCCACAAATAAGTTATCACCGGCTTTGTGAGCATCGCACAGCCTAAAAGCAGTGAAGCCGCAACAAGGCTTGAGTTCCTTAAAGTTTTAAAGAAAAACAAAAAGTAATAAATACCGGCAATAAAGAGAGGTATAAAAAGAGCTTCCGCGCCTATGGTCCCAATTGAAACGATATGAAAAAAATCAATTCCAAACAAAAAAGCCGCCGCCAAGCCAATCTTTTTCTCGTTCAGTATTTTTCCTATCTTAAAAACATAAAGTATGCCAAGCGCCGCCAAAAAACATTGGAATATTCCGACAATATAAATATTGTTAATCAAAACAAAAATAATAGAAAGAAAGGCGGGATAAAGAGGAACTCTGAAGCTGCTTGGATTTAAGGGTAAATCAGCGCTGATGGAAAATATTTTATAGTTAATCATATTTTCCGCCAATTGCAGATAAAGAGGCGAATCGGAACGAATCATAAACTCATCGCCGTTATAATGAAGCAATGTCAAGAAAACTCCCAAAACTATTATCAATCCTCCAAAAAAAACAAAAATTTCCGGAAGATGCCGCTTGAACCAATATGACATATATTTTAATATCTTAAACTTTTAGGACGAGAAACACACCGGCTATTATTGTCGCAATGCCCATAATTTGCGTTAAAGAAAGCTGTTCTTTAAATAACAACCATGCGCCAATTGTTACTAAGACAAAGTTAAGACCGGTTGCTATTGGATAAGCAATGCTAAGATGCATTTGAGAAATAACAAAAAGCCATAACAGAAAAGCGATTCCTAAAGAAATAATTCCCGCCAATAAATAGATATTTTGGAAAATTTGAGAAATCAAGTTGAGCAGATTGACCAAAGAAAAATCGAGCTTTCCCGCAACAAGCATTCCCTTTTTCAAAAGTAATTGCGCAAAAACCGTAAAAAAAATAGCGACGACCAAAATTAAATAATTCATATATTATGATCTTTTAACGCAAACCCAAAATATAACAAGACCGATGTTTTTTAGTATTGGAATGCGATAAAAATATCTATTTAAAAAATTTGAGAGAAAAGGAATATAAGCGGGCAAAATCAGCCTATAACCTTTTTTTATAATTTTTAAATTATTTTGTTTTAATATTAACTCAAGTTTTTTAATGGATATTCTTTGATGAGGCCCTTCAGGCATTTTTAATTTTAGTTTTTCTAAGACTAAAAGTAAAGGCTCCCATAAAGGATTGGTCATTGAGATTATAACCGTGGCATTCCCGGTAATCGCCCTGTTAATAGCTTGAAAGGTTGATGGAGGATCTTCCAAGTGTTCAACCACATCGGACAAAAACACATAGTCAAACTTCTTATGTTTTACCAGATCTGTCAACCCTTCGATCGTTCCGGTTAAAAATTCTATTTTATGCCACTCTTTATGCTTCTTTTTGGCAAGTTTGATCATTCCCCCGCTAATGTCAATCCCCAAACCATATGAGGGTTTTAAGTGAGCTAAGATGTCCCCCGTCCCGCAGCCGATTTCCAAGATATTACTGTTTATTGGGATCAGACCACTATAAAGTTTCTTTAAATTGGAATAATAATACCAATTTTTCTCCTTAAAATAATCGTAATGATTGGCGATTTGATTAAAATGTTCAGCAACTTTACTCATAGAAATTTCATTTTGTTCATAGCAAAAAAACACATTCTCAAAAGAAGCCAGCCGTGACGAAAACGATTAATATTGGTTGTGCCATAAGTTCTTTCTTGATATCTTATCGGAAGATCCACTATTTTTAAGTTTAATTTAGCAGCTCCAAAAAGCAAATCAAAATCGCCAAAAGGGTCAAAATCGCCAAAAAAAGCGCGCCCTTTTTCAATTCTTTCGTAATCCTTTTTCCACAACACTTTTGTCCCGCAAAGAGTGTCTTTAATTCTTTGGTCCAAAAGCCAGCTGAAAACCAAACTGAAAAATTTATTGCCGAAAATATTAAGCAATCTCATTGATTGATCCGCCAAAGGATAAACCAGCCTGCATCCATTGATAAAATCTCCTTTACCGTCCACAATCGCCCTATAAAACTTAGGAAGATCTTCGGGACTGACCGTTAGGTCAGCATCTAAAATCATTAGAATATCTCCGCTTGCCTCTCTGAATCCTTTTCTTACGGCATCGCCCTTGCCCGCTCCTTCTTGCGTATAAACCTTAATGTTGCGAGAAGAATATTTGCGTTTAACTCTTTTTATTTCTTCCAATGTATCATCCGTGGAATGCCCTTCAACAAAAATAACTTCCAGACTTGACCCAATGGCGGGAATTCTTTGAATGGCCGATTCTATATTTCCTTTTTCGTTTCTGGCCGGAATAATTATTGAAACACCGGACTGTTGAGCCAATGTCCGGCTATTCGGCTGTGGTCTGGCCACCAAGTAATAAACCAAACAAATATTCCTTAAAAAGGGCAGATTGGCCAAGTAACGATTACAAAAATATGAAACAAAAGGAATAAATTTTGGCACTAAAAGCCGCTCTCCCCTTTTTACGGTCTCAAAGCCCGATAAATAAAGCAATGTTTCTATATCAGCCCTGGATGACCAGCTTTGCGAAGGTTGGGGCATTTTAAGATGCAATTTTTCAGCCAATTTAAGAATTGGCTCCCAAAGATAATTATAATAAGTGATAATAACTCTTGACCTGTGATCGGTAACTTTGTGAAGTTCTTGGAAAGCCTTTTGTATATCTGTTAAAGATCCGACTAAATCCGACATAATAATATAATCATATTTTTCGTTTATGCTTAGATTCTCGGCATCCATAACTTGAAAATCAAAACCGGGATTTTTTTTCTTGGCTAATTTAATCATTTCCCCGCTAAAATCAATCCCCTTGGCGCGAGAAGCGGTAAAACCCGCTAAAATATCTCCTGTCCCGCATCCGATTTCTAAGACCGAACTGTTTTTTGGCACCAAGAATTCCAAAAGCTTTTTTATATTTTGATAATAATATTTATTTCTTTTTTTCCATTTATCTCTTTCGGGGGCAATCTTGTTAAAATATTTTTTAAATTCTTTTTTGTTCATTTTCCAAATAACTGATTATTTTAGCGACGCATACTTCTATTGTTTCTTGGCCGGTCTTCAATTCAATTTCCGGATTTTGAGGGTATTCATATGGATCGGAAATCCCGGTGAAATTTTTAATTTTGCCTTCTCTGACTTTTTTATAAAGGCCTTTAATGTCTCTAAACTCACAAATCTCCAGAGGACAGTTGCAAAAGATCTCTATAAAATTATCAATATTTCTTTTTATTTTTTCTCGCTGCTCCCTATGTGGAGAAATAAAAAAAGGAAAGTTTGTTGAATAAATCACAAATTAAAGTTGATAATGTTTACAATGTCTAATAATAGTTTATCAGATAAGAAGGCTCAAGCAAAGAAGATATTAAATGCGCATAAATAAATATTTTCTTTATATTGCCGGCATATATAAAAATAAAAAATTGGCGTTAAGAGCCATATAAAAAGTAAAAAGGGGGATAGTTTCCTATCCCCCTTTTGGAAAGATAATTAAGGGTAAATCCCGACGCTAGTTAGAAATTTACACGCTTTTATTATCTTTTTGTTTTTTTCTGTTGAAAGAACAAATTAATCGGTTTAAATTAAAGAGACATTAGATTGTCCCAATTTTCTCTTGGCACAAAGCCTACCGGTTTAACTTTCAAGTATTGTTTGCCGAACGTAAACGCTCTGGATGTTTGTGTTGCATCGCCCATATAAATATCTACCATATTATTGCTTCCCGCTCTGTCCAAAACTATGCATCTGCCTCCCTTTAGATATTGGACTTCCAATACTGTTCCAAGCTGATAATCATTGCTGGCGCAAATGCGCACTCCTTTTTCTTCATATTTCTTTTCATTATATAGCTTGCATATATCAAGTCCTGATGGTTCCGCTAAACAAGGGGTTGCATCGGTCTGCCTTTTTTCTGAGCTGTAAGCTGTAATTTTCTTTACCACCTCAATACCGGGGATTTCTGCCGCTTCAATAGTCTGAATTTTAAACGGATTTTCTATCTTCTTGTCTTTTTCTTTTGTAACTTTATTAAACTGAAGTTCAATCTCTTTTTTCTTTTCTTCTTCTAATCTTTTTTCCAATCTTGTTGCTGATTCTAACATTTCTTTTCTAACAACCGAATCAATACTCTTTAGCACTTCAATCTCGCTGTTATGAGTAACGGCATATATAATATGGTCACCCATAAAGAAAATTAAAAGTAAGCTTGTAAACAAGTAGAAAGTTATTAGAACTGTTAATACTCTCTTAATCTTATAAACCAATTTTTTTATTGTTTGACGGATACTGTTAAGCTTTCGCCTAATACTCCCTCTTTTTGTCACACTCTCACGAGACTTATTATCATTATTATGATAGTCTCTGTTGGTCTGGTAATTGTTCATATTTTTGTTTTTATTTTTTTACTATTTAGGCAAATATTTTTACCTAAGCCAGTCTAAATAATATGAATTAAATAAAAGCGTCGGTTCCTATTTACAAAAAACACATAAACAGAAACCGGCGCTTTTATCTCTCCGACAAACAATTATAAACATATTTCAATGTGCTTTAACTGTCCAAATTATACTACATTAATTTAAATCTGTCAATAGTAAATCCGGGGAGCAATTTGACTTTTATGCCCTTTAATGTTATATTTTTGAGTAAAGCTTCACTTTTGCCAAGTGAACCAAAGACTTCTCCTATAATGCGGTTAAATTTTCTCCCTATGAGGGCTCCGGCTCTTTTAGCGGGTAATTTAACCGCAGGAGAAGTTTTTTATTTAATATTTAGAATAAGTATGGCAGAAAGATAATCAATCCGACAATCGCAGCTCCAATAGAAATAGTCAATACCGCGGCAGCCATCATGTCTTTGACTTTACCCACCTCCGAATCAACTTCCGGCTCTATGATATCCATTGTTTTTTCAAAAATACTATTAACAATTTCCAGAGACAAAACCATAAAAATTGTTAAAAACAAAATGGCTCTTTCTAAAGATGACAGAGGAAAGTGAAACATTAAAAATGTTACCGCCAAAGCTGTCACAACTTGGACACGAAAGCTTTGCTCCTCTTGAAGGGCGCATTTTAATCCTTGAAAAGCATAACGCAGACTTGCAATAAGTTTTTGTGACATAAATATTTTTCTTATTTTAATTATATTATACTAAAACAAAGTAAAAGTCTCCACCTTATATTAGTGGAGACTTTTTAGATGAAGAGAGAGCAATTCTTTTAAGTTTTCAATAACGACATCGGTCCCGGATTTAATCAGCATCTCCGGCTTAACCGTATTGGCGATACCAATAGATTGAACGCCATATTTGTTCGCCAAATATACATCAACAGGGGTATCTCCAACATATATTGCCTGATCAATAAAATCATCATAACACTCCATAAAATAAGGAATGTGATCTATTTTAGGCAACATATCCGAACCGATCACCAATGTAAAATAATTGAAAATATCTGCCGTCTCCAGTCTTTTACAAGTTTTATGGGTTTTTGAACCGGTACTGGCTAACAATGTTATCCCGTTGTCATAAAAAGTTTTCAGAGTTTCTTTTACACCCGAATAGGCTTTAGGTTGGCCAAGGTCTGTGATTTCTAAAAATTCAAGCGCCGCCCTATCTAACATTCTCTTTATTAATAATGGCTTTTCAGAAAAAGAAAAAGGAACCTGATACCAATACAAGGGATAGCCCGCAAGCTGCGCGCTCAGAGAGTCTTTTTTATTTTTGGTGCCCACAGTATCTAAAAACTGAAAAATCGCACTCAACAGATAGCGATAAAGTTTTTTGCTGTCAAAAATTGTCCCATCTACATCAAAAATGATGTAACGAAGATTTTTAAACATACGTTTATAATTATTAAATTATTAAAGTGCTAATTTTTAGTTATATAAAAATGCTTTTATCTTAAGCATTCTTTATTACAATAAAATTATTATAATATAATCTTTAGAGAATGTCAATTATAATTCGGTAAACATACTGTTTCTAAATAATATTAAATCTACAAACAACAACGCGAATATTGTCAAAACATTAATAGTTCGGGTTTTAAAAGCATTAAAAATCCTAATGCCAGAATCAGTACCGCGCCGATCAAAGTAGCCCAACGACCATATTTTTCAGTAAAGCCTATTTTATTTAAAGTTACAATGGCTAAAGAAAAAATTATTAAGTCATCAGCCATAAAAACCACCACATAAAGGAGCAAATAGGAATAATAAGCAACTAGTCCTAACTGACTTAGCGTTAAAACTCTGGCATATATGGCGGGGAGACCGGCAGAACAGAAAAATTCAATCAGGTTAACCGCAAACGCTAAAAATACAATGCCTAAAAGAGTGCTAATAACAATGGGAGCTTTTGCCACTTTTTCCACCCTGTCTTTAATCTTCTTCTCCATCTTGGATTTTATCCCCAGAACTTTACAAACTCCCGGCTGGTAGGTAATAAAATTTTTCATTTGCCACACTCCTATAATTAAAGCAAAAATCCCGATAATTATTCTTGTTAAATTAACATAACTGATAACCAAAAAGAAATTCAACCAGGCGCTTAAAATTAAAAAATAGACTACGCCGGAGGTTAATATGAATGTCCCCGCTATCAACCACATTCTCTTCCTGGAACGCGTATTGATAAGAAGCGCCAATAAGAACAAAAGAACCCACATAGCGCAAGGGTTGAAACCATCTAATGCTCCCATAATAATAGTCAAAACCGGTAAAGACATTTTAGAAATATCAATATGGCCTATAAAAGGAATAGAGATAATTTGCCATTCCCCGTTATTCTCTTCATCGTATTTGGTTACCATCGCCTCGCTGTCCCCATCGGATATTTTATCCGGTGCTCTTAAAACATCCGCGCATCCCTCGTCCACGCATTTGTTTATAGCGGTCTCAATTTGCTTTCCTGTCGTATCATCGCTTAAATACCCCACTATGGCTTTTTCGCCAATCACTATAACCGGGACGGTAACTCCCATTTCGTCCGCCCGAGAGCCAAAAATTTTGAGTAGCAGATCGGCATTTTGTTTATTGCCATAAACTTCGTATCCGTATATTTGGAAGTTGGAATTCTCTTCTTGCAACTTATTCAAGAACTCTCCCATTTTTTTGCAATGGGGACAGGTAGTGCCATAAAAAAAATGGACAACAGTTTCAGGAGCGGCAAAAACAATATTCTGACTGCAAAAAAATCCGCATCCAAAAATAATTAGCAACAATATTATAAAATATTTCCTCATTTTTTATTTTAACAAAGATTAATATTTTTTCTGCCCGCTTTTTCTTCTAAATATCGTTTAAGATTGTCCATAGTAATAGCTTCTTCTTTTGAAAATTTTCCCACTCTCACTCTCTCCAGTTTTGCTAAATAACCGCCCGTCTTGAGTTTCCTCCCCATATCTCTGGCCAAGGCTCTAATATAAACGCCCGGACCGGTTATCACTCTTAAAGAGATATACGGCCAATAATATTTCAGTATTTCAATCTTTTTAATTTCAACTTTCCTGGGCTTAAGCAAAGGACGCTGATTTTGTCGAGCCAGCTTATAAGCTCTCTTGCCCCTAATTTTTATAGCGCTGAATATCGGAGGAACTTGAAAAATTTTTCCTTGAAAATCAGCTGCTGTTTTCTTAATTTCTTTTATGGAAGGCTTTAGGGAACTATTTATTATCTTTTTTCCCCCTTCAGCATCATCAGTAGAGCTCTCCCATCCCAATTTAACGGTAGCTAAATATTCTTTTTCCTTCCCGACTATTTCGCCAAGTTTCTTAGTAAACTCTCTTCCGATTCCTATAACCAAAACTCCTTTAGCCAACGGATCCAGTGTCCCGGCATGGCCGACTTTTCTTACCCCGCTTATTTTCTGAATTTCTCTTATAATATCGTAAGAAGTCGGGCCCTTTGGTTTATAGACCGCGAAAAGACCATGTGTTGCCATTTGAATGTTTTTTCTTTTAAAAAACCGTTTTTAACGGTTGATGGTAGTTTAAATTATATTAATTCTTTTAAGACAATCTTCTCTGCCACTTTTTTTGTTTTGTGGCAAAATTGGATAATACCCAAATTGATGAATTCACTCCCTATTGTGCCATTAAGCGCCATTTTATAAACCTTGGACAACGATGTAGGAACAACCTTAATCTCTTCAAATTCGTCTTTTGGCAAAGGGTCTTTAATAAAATCCGAAGCTAAATATAAATAAGATTTATACATTAGCGTCTGTGAACAATAACTCGTCGTGAACAGCTTAAGTTTTTTTGCGCGATATCCCGTTTCTTCCCTAAGTTCTCTTTGCGCGGCTTTTTTAGGAGCTAATTCTTTATCTACTCCGCCACCGGGAAGCCGCCACATCGTCTTCTTGTGTTTTTCTCTATATTCTCTGATAAGCAACACTTTATCGTTTTTATCTATGGCAATGATCATAACCGTGGGCTGTCGTTCGCAATATTCAAATGTTTCCACGGTGCCGCCGGGATGAATACCCTTGGCTTGCTTGATTGTGAATATCCTACCGTTAAAGACATCTTTCGGCTTGCCTATTTTAATTCTATTATTTTCTATATTCTTGTTTTTCATTTTTTTCACGCTTTTGCGCTTATTAATTCCCAACAAGTATTACTGTAACAAATTTTTACGAACATTAAAAGTTTATTAAGATAAAAATATCTTTATTCACGCTTTTTTATTCTTCCCTATAATAACATTCTCTTTTTCATTATTTCTTCGTAACCGGGGAAATAATCCTCAATAACACGAAGATCAAATTGCGAAAGAATTGATTCTTTTGGTTCTTTCTCTAATAAAAATTCAAAGGATCTTTTTACCAATTCTCTGGGCGTATGGCGGCTCTCCGTTAGTATTCTCCAATACTCCTCTTCTAGATCCACCCAATGTTCGGTTTTATTTTCACTATCCCCGACTATCACAAAAAAAAGCCAGCCATTTTTTCTTTGTTCCTTTTCTTCTATATTAATATCTTCCATATATTATTTTAATTTAAAAATATTATTTGTCTTATTTGACTCCGGCAAGTAAAGAAAACACAACAACTCCAAAAGCAACCGCCACATTCAAAGATTCTTTTTTTCCCCACATGGGAATTTCTAATATTTTATCGGCGCGCCTAAGAATTGACGGAGGCAACCCCTTGATTTCATCACCGACTATCAATGCTGTTCTGTCTAAAACAGATCCGGTTAGTTTTATTTTTTGATATGGTGTTGATCTTTTGCTTTGTTCAATGGCAAAAAATTTATGAGATTGCCCCGAAGTAGGATTTTTAAGCCTGTCCATCAAGCGCTGTGTTGATTTTATCTTTTCCCACGGAACGGTCTTTTCAGCCCCCAAAGACACCTTAGCCAATTGTTGGCGTAAGCGACCGAATTCATCAAAAGGAGCCGGGGTAATGCCGCAAAGATAAATTTTTTCAATACCCGCCGCATCAGCTGTACGGAAAATAGAGCCAACATTATGTAAACTGCGAATATTATGAAGTAAAATAATCATAAATAATGTCTTATTTCTCAATTTTGATGATATCCCCTGCTTCTTTGGCAATAATCAGAA
>CBDVAW010000003.1:0-32101 GCA_965372095.1 uncultured bacterium | reverse complement strand
CTCGGGAAGTGATAAAGTTGGGTTAACAAAGATTGGACATTCTGTTTTAGTTTTACCAACGAGACCCGGCCTCTTCAACGAGGTCGGGTTTCGTAATAAGACTGCCAACGAAACCGGAGGCAGAGCCTTATCTTTCTTATTTAAGGTTGTTTAAGGCTAAACCTTAAACAACGAGGCTGGGTCTTGTTGATAATATTAAGTTTTTCATAGTTTTACTTAATTCAAAAACGCTATGATCTGCTCTATTTGACTTTACTTTTAGTTAAACTACAATGAAAGTACGGTTAACTAAAAGTTTAAATAAAAAAATACAAAAATATGACAAGAATGCAAAAAGAAAAAATATATAAAAGAAAAACAATTGATGAAATCTTGAAATATCTTTATGAGAAAGAAGTAATTATTCTTTATGGAGCTCGGCAAGTTGGTAAAACTTTTATTTTATATTGGTTAAAAAGGTTTCTTTTGGAGAAAAAAGAGCAAGTTTATTATATTGATTTAGAAGACAGAAGATATTTAGAAGTCTTAAACCAAGGTCCGGAAAATTTGGAAAAACTTCTTTTAGAGCAAGGATTTAATATTGAAAAAAGAATTTTTGTTTTGATAGATGAAATTCAATATTTAAAAAATCCAACAAATTTTCTAAAATTAATCAGAGATCACTATAAAAATTTCAAATTAGTGGTTTCAGGTTCTTCTACTTTTGAAATTAGAAAGAAAATCGGGAAAGCTTTAGTCGGAAGAGCGTTAGTCTTTGAAATTTTTGGACTTTCCTTTGAAGAATTTTTAGTCTTTAAGGAATATAAAAGCTTAATGGGACCGGTTTTAACTAAAGTCAAAGAGGAAGAATTAAAAGAATTATTTATAGAATTTACGCTTTATGGAGGTTACCCGAAAATTTCTTTAACTGCCGAAAAAGAAAAAAAAGAAAAATATTTATGGCAAATTATTGATACTTATCTGAAAAAAGATATCAGAGACTTGGCCGAAGTTAAAGAAACGGAAAAGTTCAATAAACTTTTAGAAGTTTTAGCTTCACAGACGGGTCAGCTTTTAGACATTGGGGAATTGTCCAATACTTGCCGTTTGGCCAAGCAAACCGTTAAGCATTATCTTTTTATTCTTGAGAATACTTATGTGATCAGATTGGTTAAACCATTTTCTAAAAATTTACGCTCTGAACTTTTTAAAACCCCGAAAATTTATTTCTACGATAGCGGTCTTGCTCATTTATTATGGTTGAAAGTAATTTCCCCTGAGATTTTGGGGGAAATTTTTGAAACAGTTATTTTTTCAGAATTAGTAAAGAATTTTGGCAAGCAGTCAATTAATTTTTGGCGGACCAAAGATAAAAAAGAAATTGATTTTATTTTAAAAATTCAGAATAGAATAGTTCCCATTGAAACAAAAGTTAACTTCACTTCTTTTTCTAAAAGATCAATGAGTTATTTTTTAGAAAAATATAATCCAAGCCAATATTATTTTATTGGTTTAAAGGGAGAGAAAAAGAAAGAAAAAATTTTTATTTTTCCATGGGGGTTAAAGGATATAAATAATTAAATTATAATCTTTTGCAACTGTATGGAAAAAATATGCCGGTGAGATATTGGCCTCATGGGGGCTAACTAAAGGAACCGGATATGTCGGGACTACGACCAGGGCTAAACTGAACGCTCTCCTCGGGAAGTGATAAAGTTGGGTTAACAAAGATTGGACATTCTGTTTTAGTTTTACCAACGAGACCCGGCCTCTTCAACGAGGTCGGGTTTCGTAATAAGACTGCCAACGAAACCGGAGGCAGAGCCTTATCTTTCTTATTTAAGGTTGTTTAAGGCTAAACCTTAAACAACGAAGGATATCAACGAGGTCGGGTCTCTCGTTGATAGATTTAGTTTGTCAATGAGGCCGAGTTTTGCGTAAAACAAAGGGGTTACAATATTAAAAAATATGCTACAATAATCACAATCAACAAAAAAATGTGAACTTTTATTTTATCAACTGCTCATGGGAAAGAATTATAAGCTAAAAACTCTCTTATTTCTTGTTATAACATTATTAAGTCTGCCTTTTATTTCCAGCGCTGATTCTATTGGCCAGCAGGCAGATTTTTTTGTTGCTCAAGAATATGATGCTATGAACAGAGATGAAGTTACCGCCAATCTTAGGATTATGAGCGAGAAATTGTATTTCTATATTGATAATAATTGGTGGGATGCACTTAGTATTATTCGCCAAAACGAATATAAAACAAGTTTAAATCAACTGTCACAAGAGTTTGAAACAACTATCTATCCCATATTGACTTCTCTTTTTGGATTTGAATGGAAGCCGGGGATTGATATGGATGAAAGAATAACTGTCTTGATCCATCCAATGACAAATAATGCCGCCGGCTATGTACGCACCAATGATGAATATCCTACAATCCAGGCGCCGTCGTCCAACGAAAGAGAGATGATCTATCTTAATGCTCATCATATTGATAGTCCTTTATTTAAAAGTTATTTAGCCCATGAATTTCAGCATCTGATAACTTTCAATCAAAAAGAAAGGAAATATGGTTTGAATGAGGATATATGGTTTCATGAAGCTTTAAGCGAATATGCTCCGACTGCCGTTGGATATGATGATGTTTATAAGGGGAGTAACCTTGAGCATAGGGTAAACGACTTTCTTAAACAACCGAGCGATTCCATTACCGAATGGAAGGGATCAGTCTATGATTATGGAGCTCTAAATCTTTTTATCCAATATTTGGTTGATCATTATGGGACAGAAATTTTAGTTGACGCTCTGCATTCGTCTGAAATAGGTATTGCTTCCATTAATAGCGCCTTACAAAAAAACGGTTTTACGGTAGATTTTTATCAGATATTCATTGATTGGACAATCGCCGTATTATCTAACGATTGCTCTTCAGGCGGCAAATATTGTTATTTAAATGAACATCTTGCAGATTTACATATTTCCCCTTCTCTGAATTTTTTACCGTTTGCAGATAGAACTACGCTAACAATTCAAGACTCTGTTAAGGACTGGTCGGGCAATTGGTATAAGCTTATGGGAGGTAGCGGAACTTTAGAATTGCAATTTGACGGAGTGGATGAAAAGGATTTTAAGATTCCTTATTTTCTTTGCGATTTGTCCAATACCTGTTCCCTGAATTTTTTATCTTTAGATAGCAGCCAGCAGGGAACTATC
Source organism: uncultured bacterium (assembly GCA_965372095.1). Classification (GTDB taxonomy): domain Bacteria; phylum Patescibacteriota; class Minisyncoccia; order Minisyncoccales; family CBDVAW01; genus CBDVAW01. The sequence continues at coordinate 28,900 of CBDVAW010000003.1, read as the reverse complement.
AAAGTGGTTGATTTTGGCAATAATTATTCGTCTCTTGTCCTTATCCCGTCAGTCAACGGAGAATTAAATGATTTCGGCGATTCCGAGCCGGATCATCCATTTATATTAGAAGCCGTTACATTTAAAGTTTCAGACAACGAAGAACAAGAAGAACAATAAGAAGAAGAAGAGGAAGAAGAAAACCCGGTTAATGAAATGACCATAGAAGAAATGGAAGCCAAGATCGTGGATTTATTAGCTCAAATAGTTATTCTGAAATCAGAGTTGGCCAAGATTATAGGAGAACCGGTTTATGAAGGAATCCCGAGCGATTTTACTTTTGGAACTAATTTTAAGACAAATGCTTATTTAAAAGATGTTGTTTATTTAAAGGCAATATTGGACGTGGAAGTGCCGGATCATCAGTCTTGGTCGGGAACCGAATATTACGGCTTTAAAACTCAAGCCGCGGTTAAAACTTTCCAGGAAAAGTATGCTGATGAGATATTGGATCCATGGGGATTGACAGAAGGAACCGGGTATGTGGGAATTACCACCAGAGCCAAAATGAATGAGCTTTTAGGCAAATAATGCGCCCGATGTTGACAAAATAGTTTAATTTTGCTATTATCGTAACAGTGAGTGTGATCCCGAGCAATCGGGGCTCCATACTAAGTCGGCGGAAGACCTTGCGAAAGTAAGGTCTTTTGCTTTATTTATTTTAGAACCTTTTTAAAGATTTGGCCTTCAAGTAGATTAGCAGATAAAAGTGTTTACTTATTTTTAGTATTTGCTACAATATAAATGGATCCCCGTGATAGCGCTCACTTAAGACTTTGTTTCGGAGTCAGCTGCGGGGATCCTTTTTTTGTCTCAAAAACGAGGGTTGTTTTTTAAACTTGATTTGTTATTCTTAAATAAAGTATCATTAAAAAAAATCAATGAATATAAATATCAAGGCCACTAATTTAGAATTAACTCCGACTATCCGTGAATATGTTGAAGAAAAAATTGGAAGCCTGGAAAGATTCATTACAAGAACAGAAATTGAAAGTGATTTGTCGGATAAAGGCAGAGCTTCTATAGAAGCCAGGGTGGAAGTGGGGACAATATCGCGTCGCAGCAGAAAAGGAGATATTTTCAGAGCGGAGGTTCAGTTAGAGTTTTTTGGGAACAGCTTAAGGTCGGAAGCGATAAAAAATGATATTTATTTAGCTATTAACGAGGCTAAAGATGAACTTCAAAGAAGTATTAAGAGACACTGTAAAAGAAAAAATTCTTTATATATAAGAGGGTCACGGAGCATTAAAAAATTTTTTAGCATTGATCCGATGGCGAGATTTAGGAAGAAATAACCGGCTGAAAAATAATATTAATAAAAAAACTCAAAAAAACAGCCGTGTTTTCACGGCTGTCTAATTGTTAGAATTTATATAAGCGAATATGATATCTATTTTTAGCAAATTTTTTGGCGATGCCAACGAAAAATACCTAAAAAGCATTCAACCTTTAATAGACAAGGTTAATAAATTTGAGCCGGAGTTTAAAAATTTTTCAAGAGAAGAATTCAATAAAAAAACGGGAGAATTCAAACAAAGGCTAAAAAACAACCAAACTTTTGATGATATTCTACCGGAAGCTTTTGCGTTGGTAAGAAAGGCGGCTGAAAAAACTCTTTCACAGCGCCATTTTGATGTTCAATTAATAGGCGGGATTTCTCTGCATCAAGGAAAGATTGTGGAAATGAAAACGGGAGAAGGGAAAACATTGGTATCCACGCTTGCGGCTTATTTAAATACGCTTGATGGGAAAGGTGTCCACATTATCACGGTTAACGATTATTTGGCTCGCAGAGACGCTGTTTGGATGGGTCAAATTTATTGTTGTCTCGGATTAAGCGTGGGATGTATTATTCACGACTCCGCGTATGTATATGATCCCGCCTTTAGCGGAGAAAATAATGGATCAAATCTTGACGACAACGAAAGGGATAAAAAAAGGGATTTAGTGGGCGGTTTCAAAGTTGTTGAAAGCTATTTAAGGCCGGTGTCCAGGAAAGAAGCTTACGAGTCGGATATTGTGTACGGGACCAACAATGAATTCGGCTTTGATTATTTAAGAGACAGTATGATTTATAATTTAAAAGACCAGGTTCAAAGAAAGTTAAATTACGCTATTATTGATGAAGTGGATTCAATTTTAATTGATGAGGCGCGAACTCCTCTGATCATTTCCGCGCCCGATATAGACGCAACCAAGACATATTCTGAATTTGCCAGGATTATTCCGCAATTAAGCGGTAAGCAGGATTATGAGCTTGATGAAAAATTAAAAGCGGTTACTTTGACCGAAGAGGGCGTGAATAAAATTGAAAAGATTTTAGGGATGGACAATATATATGAAGAGAAAGGAATGAAATATCTCCATCATCTTGAACAGGCCTTAAAGGCGGAAGTCATATTTAAAAAAGACAGGGACTATGTGGTGAAAAACGGGGAGATTATAATAGTGGACGAATTTACGGGCAGACTTATGCAGGGTCGCCGTTATTCTCAAGGTCTTCATCAGGCCATTGAAGCCAAAGAGGGAGTGGAAGTCAAGCCGGAATCATTGACGTTGGCCACCATTACTTTCCAGAACTATTTTAGAATGTATAAAAAATTATCGGGGATGACCGGGACTGCGGCGACCTCGGCGGAAGAATTTCATAAAGTTTATAATGTAGATGTGGCGATTATCCCGACAAACCAGCCTATGAGAAGAGAAGACCTTCCGGATAAGATATATAAATCAGAACAAGGAAAGCTTAAAGCGATAGTAATGGCGGTAAAAGAGTATCATAAAGAGGGCAGGCCCGTATTGATAGGAACCGTATCCATTGAGAAAAATGAATATCTTGGGAAGCTGTTAGAAATAGAAGGAGTGCCCCACCAAATTTTGAATGCTAAGAACCATGAAAAAGAAGGACAAATTATCGCTCAAGCGGGGAGCTTTGGAGCGGTGACAGTGGCTACAAATATGGCCGGTCGGGGAGTAGATATAGTCTTGGGCGGCAATCCCTCTAATGAAAAAGAAGCGGAGCGCGTTAAAAAATCAGGAGGGCTTTGTGTTGTCGGCACCGAGAGGCACGAAGCAAGAAGAATTGATAATCAGCTCAGAGGAAGAGCGGGGCGTCAAGGAGACTCTGGTTCCAGCCAGTTTTTTATTTCCTTGGAAGACGACCTTTTGCGGATTTTTGGAGGGGACCGTATAAAAGGGGTGATGGAAAAATTGAATCTACCCGAAGATCAGCCCATAGAAAATAGGTTTATTTCCGGAGCCATTGAGTCTGCTCAAACCAAGATTGAAGGCAATAACTTTGATTTGCGCAAGCACATTCTTGAATATGACGATGTGATGAATAAACACAGAGAAGTGTTCTACAGAAAAAGAAGAGAGTATTTGCGTGTGGCTGAAGATAGCCGGACAAAATTAAAAGAAAAAGCTCTAACTCTCATAAATGAAGATATAAATAAGATCATTGATATTAATTGTTTTCAAGATAATTATCAGAAAAGCGATTTTAAACAGATATTAAAAGAAATTAACAGTATTTTCTCAGTTTCCGAAGAAGATTTTATTAAAGTTAAAGAGTCTGCCGTCAATAAAGAAACATTGGTCAATTCTTTAACGGAGTTAGGTAAAAAAGCTTATTCAGCGAGAGAAGAAGATGTGGGGGAAGGCCAAATGCGCGAGATTGAAAAAATGGTTTTTTTAAAGACAATGGATTCTATCTGGATAGAGCATTTGAGCGGTATGGAGCGTTTAAGAGATTCAGTCAGGTTGCGCGCTTACGGTCAGCAGGACCCTTTAATAGAATATAAAAATGAGGGGCATAAGATGTTCCGGATATTATTATCAACCATTGATTCCAATATTATACGCACCATTTTTAAAGTCAGGGTGGTTAAGCCGGCTCCCATTTTCGGGTCTGCCCAAGAGTCGCGCCGCTCTTTCGCCCCCCCGGGCGGAGCTCAAAGATTTGCTCCGGGCCACAATCCTAAAATTGCCAACGAGGCCGGGTCTCGCAGCGGTGCCGTGGATAAAGTCGGGCGCAACGATCCATGTCCATGCGGCAAGATTAATCCTATAACAAAAAAGCCGATGAAATATAAAAAATGCTGCGGTGCCGGTGATTTGTAAATTGTAAAAAGATATGTTCTTATTTCCAATAAAATGGTCATCTTTTTTCTTGCTTTTGTTTATTCTGCCCATTCTTTTTTTATTGGGATTTTTAAATATTATCAGCTTCAGTCTTGAGAAACTTGGCCTTTCCGCGGAAACGGCTTTTTTAATTTTATTTTTATCTTTAATGGGTTCAGCTATTAATATACCGTTGGGCAGAAAAAAAGTTATTTATACCGAAAAGCATTCAACCCTCCTGCCTTTTTTTAGGAAAGCCCAAGCAAAAACAAAAATAGAAGGATTGGCTATTAATCTGGGAGGAGCCATAATCCCTTTGGCGCTTTCCCTTTATCTTCTAACCAAGGTTCCCATCGGACCGGTAGCGGCGGCCACCTTGTTAATGATTGTTATCTCAAAATTATTGGCTAGAGTCGTGCCCGGCCGCGGGATCAAAATACCTGTTTTTGTCCCCCCTCTTTTTTCCGCATTATTCGCTTTTATTTTTGTGCCCGGGTTTGTGGCTCCGGCGGCTTTTATAATGGGAACGCTGGGGGTCTTAATAGGGGCGGATATTTTGAATTTAAAGAGGGTCGCGGAATTGGGGGGAGAAATTATTGTTATCGGAGGCGCCGGAGTGCTTGACGGTATATATTTAGTCGGGATAGTCTCGGTTCTATTAACCGGTCTTTGATTACTTAGGAGTTGGTTTGAATATGGAGTTGATGTTGTTAATTAGCCCTTAATTGACACTTAGCCTATAATTCTGTATACTATTTATATCAAATGAGAAGAAAAAAAGTCGTTTTATCCATTATTATCATTTTAGCTTTAGCTATTTTAACCGGGGTATTTAATTATCCTCGGTATTTTAATAAGGGCGTTGATTTTGTTAATTCCGGCCTTAGTTTGGCTTTGCCTCATTTTTGGCAAGTGCCTTTTAAGCTTGGATTGGATCTTCAGGGAGGGACTCATTTGGTTTATAAAGCCGATTTATCTGATATTGATGAAAAGAAAGAAGCTATGCAGGGGTTACGGGATGTGATTGAGAGAAGAGTGAATATATTTGGCGTTCAGGAGCCAAAAGTCCAAACACAGGATGTCCAAGGCAACCACAGGTTAATAGTGGAGCTGGCAGGCGTCTTAAACGTCTCGGAAGCTATTGATATGATAGGACAGACCCCTTTTTTAGAATTTAAAGAGCTTTTACCGGAAGAAGAAAGAAATAAGAATATAGACGAACTTTTAGGGGAAGAGGCTGATGGCGTTGATAGTGAAATAATTTGCAGAAATGCCGATTTATTGACTTATTTTCTAACAACTTATCAGGGAGACCCCTGCTTCCAGCCGACCGGACTTACCGGACAATATTTGGAAAAAGCGGAGATAGCAACCGATCAATATACTTACCAACCTATGGTTTCCCTTCAATTCAACGGCGATGGATCTGACCTTTTTCAAGAATTGACAGCCCGTAATATCAACAAGCCGTTAGCTATCTATATTGACGGTATTCCTATTTCCATACCAAATGTCAACGAAGCCATTTCGGGAGGAAAAGCGCAAATCAGCGGGAATTTTACAGTGGATTCCGCCAGGGCGCTTGTAAGGAATCTTAATGCCGGAGCATTGCCTTTTAAGATAGAATTAATTTTTCAGCAAACAGTAGGCCCGACACTGGGAAGCATCTCTTTGCAGAAATCTCTTAGAGCGGGATTTGTCGGATTATTGGCGATTATTTTATTTATGATAATTTTTTACAGAATGCCGGGCATTCTGGCTTCTCTCGCCTTGATGGTTTATATAAGCTTTATTTTAGCTTTATTTAAAATAATACCCGTGACATTGACCTTGGCGGGAATTGGAGGATTCCTATTATCAATAGGAATGGCCATTGACGCCAATATTTTAATTTTTTCCCGGACGAAGGAAGAGCTGGAGAATGGCAATAGTTTCGCGGCTAGCGTAGAAGAAGGTTTTAGCCGGGCGTGGCCGGCTATCCGTGATGGGAATATCACCACCTTGATAATCGGCTTGATCTTATTTATTTTCGGGACAAGCTTTATTAAAGGTTTCGCGTTAACTTTAAGTTTGGGTGTTTTATTAAGTATGGTTTCCGCCATATTTGTTACAAAAAGTTTCTTGAGAGTCTGCGTAGGAACCAAAATAGAGAGATATAAATGGCTATGGAAATAGTATTTTTAAACAAAGAATTAACAATAAAAGATTAGGATATGATTCCTTTCATTCGTTATCATAAGATATACTTTGTTTTTTCAAGCGTTCTGGTATTAGGCAGTATTATTTTGCTTATGGTTTTCGGCTTGAGGCTCGGGATTGATTTTACGGGGGGAAGCATTATGGAAATAGAATATGCCGTAGAAAGGCCATCTAACCAAGAAATAAGAGAACAATTGGCAGATATTGAACTGGGAACTTTCTATATTCAGCCTACGGGAGATAACGGAGTGATTTTAAGATTAAAAGACATAAATGAAACTGTCCATTCGGAAATTTTACAAAGACTGGGGGAAGTGGACGAAAGACGATTTGAATCAATAGGGCCCGTAATCGGTGAAGAATTAAAGGAGAAAACCAAGCTTGCCGTAACGCTTGCATTAATTTCAATAGTTCTTTATATCGCCTTCAGTTTTCGCAAGATCTCTTATCCTTTAAAATCTTGGCAATATGGAGTAGTTTCATTAGTGGCTCTTTTTCACGATGCCCTGATTGCGTTGGGAATTTTTGTGATTCTCGGGAAATATTCCGGGGTAGAAATTACGATTCCCATTATTACGGCTCTTCTTGCGGTTCTCGGGTATTCCATTAATGATACGGTAGTCGTATTTGATCGCATTAGAGAAAATATTCTCAAAAGAACATCTGTTACCTTTAAAGAAATAGTAAATAATAGCCTTAACCAAGTAATAACTCGCTCCATAAACACTTCTTTTACCACATTATTGGCGCTTTCGGCCATCTTCTTTCTTGGCGGAGCCACTTTAAAATACTTCTCTTTGGTTTTGATAATAGGGATTATAACCGGAACATATTCATCTGTTTTCCTGGCCGCTCCACTTTTGGTTTATTGGCTTGAGCGTAAAGATAAAAAGAGAATTTCAACACTTGAAAAATATTAATCAGCAGATTTGTATAGCGGGTTTTTATAAAAAATGATAAAATAAAACAACATGGGAAAGTTTAACTACCCTAAAATTTGTTCTTGCATACTTGAAGATGTTCCGCCTAAAACCAAGGAAATTATTCAGAGGAGATTTGGTTTAAGGCCTCAAGGCAAAGAAACTCTGGAAACTATCGGCAAAAGTTATGGCATAACCAGAGAAAGGGTCCGTCAAATTGAGAAGACGGGGCTTGCTCAGCTTGAGCAAAAAATAAAAAATTACCAAGATGTTTTTCGTCATTTTCAAAAAAAGCTTCAAATAGACGGAAACTTGAGAAGAGAAGACCAACTCATAAGCCAGCTTAGAGAAGAAGAACAGGACAGCAATTATATATTATTTCTGCTTACTCTTGGAAAGCCTTTTGTGAGGCACAATACAACCGAAGATTTTTATTCGTTTTGGACCGGCGACACCCGTTCATTTGATTTGGCTCAAAAAATAATAAAAGCTTTTATTAAAAAATTTGAAGAAGCCCAAAAACCGCTTCGCTTTAAAGAAGTTATAACAATTTATCAAAATGATATTGGTCCCGATCTAGGGCAGCCATTGGAAAATAAACCGTTAAAATCCTTTTTGGAAATTTCCAAATCCATTGAAGAAGGTCCCACAGGCAATATCGGTTTAAGTAGCTGGGCGGAAATCAGGCCAAGGGGAGTCAAGGACAAGGCTTATTTGGTGATAAAGGAAAAAAACAAGCCCCTTCACTTTACCAAGGTGGCTTCCTCTATTGATCAAATAGTTCCGTCTATTGCCTCGCGTGGACAGAAAAAAAATACTCTTCCTCAAACTGTCCATAACGAACTGATCAAAGATCCTCGTTTTGTTTTGGTGGGGAGAGGGATTTATGCTCTGAAAGAATGGGGATATACGGCCGGAACCGTGAAAGATATTATTTATGACGTATTGGAAAAAGCATCAATCCCTTTGAGCAGAGAAGAGATTGTTAAAAAAGTTTTTAATGAACGCCTGGTGAAGAAAAATACGGTTTTATTAAATTTGCAAAACAAAAAATACTTCTCTAAAAACAAAGAAGGAAAGTATATTTTGAAAGTGTAATTTCGGATTTTTAAACAAGACAAGGGATTAAAATTCCGGCAATATGTATTAATCTTAAGACCCGCGGTTTATCATTTGCGACTACTGTCTTTTTCTCAATTTCGGGTTACAATTTGAAAACTAAAGAGATTTATGACGCCTCAGCAGATACTATGGGAAATATTTAAATATTGGTGGTGGGTTCCCACTCCTTTTGTGATTGGTTCTCTCGCCGGCTTTTTTTGGCTTTATTGGAAAAGAACGGAATGGGCGCGGAAGCAAGAGTTTATACTTTTAGAAATAAAAATTCCGGAAAATGTCTTAAAACCCATTAAGGCGATGGAAAATGTTTTTTCCGGTTTTTGGCAACTTTATAGTCCGGTGGGATTAAAGGATAAGTGGTTCAAAGGCAAATTCTCCGTTCCTTTTTCTCTTGAAATAGTCGGAATAGGAGGAAAAACGCATTTTTTTGTCAGAATCCCGGTGAACGCGAGAAATCTCATTGAATCGGTTCTTTATTCACAATATCCCGATGCGGAAATTATGGAGTCAAAAGATTACACCAAAAATATTCCGCAAAACATTCCAAATGACGAATGGGATGTGACGGGGCATGACTATGCGTTTGTTAAGGATGATGTTTATCCCATTAAGACATACGCTAAATTTTTTGAAGAAAAAGCCGAAATATCTAAAGAAGAAAAAAGAATTGATCCCTTGTCAGTCCTACTGGAAGGAGTAGCCAAGCTTAAGCCGGATGAACAGCTCTGGGTTCAAATCAATGCCATGCCTGTCACAGGCAAGGAGAATGATTATATTGGGAGAGGAAAAGATATAATTGATGAATTGTCCGGAAGGTCGGTTAAGCCGAAGCCGAAGCCGGCCATTAAAGAGGTAACAGATCTTTCAATAGGAGTGGTGAAAGATGCGGCAAATGTTTTAATTAGCGGCAAGGTTGCTGACAGTCCTTCCGGGGACAAGTCGGAAGAATTTCCTCGGCCGCCGCAGCTTACTCAAGGGGAGCGTGACGTTATTTCGGCTATTGAAGAAAAGATCAGCAAAAGTTCTTTTAACGTTGGCATCCGCTATGTTTATCTTGCGAAAAAAGATGTTTTCTTTGGCCCGAATGTGACTATTCCTATGAGCTTTTTTACTCAATTTAATACAAATAATCTTAATGCTTTTAAACCTTATTCCGGCACTGCGACCAGCTTTAATACCATACTTCTTTGGTTTTTAGACAAGAGAAGGAGTTATTCAAGGAAAAGAAAAATGTTTAAAAGATATGTTGACAGAGAACAGATATCCGGAGCTACTTATATAATGAACATAGAAGAGTTGGCTTCTCTGTTCCATTTCCCCAGCAGAATGCTTGCTCCTTCATCTGCCGTGTCCAGGGTTGAATCTAAAAAAGGGGAAGCTCCCCTTAATTTGCCGATTGAATAATTTTTCAACTCATAGCGTTTGGTATGTAATAAGTTTAGTGTATGTTTTATGAATAAAGACATAATCTTTTTCGGAGAAACCACTTTTAGAAATTTAAGACGGAAATTCGGCATTAAAACCGATGATAGGCGTAGGCATATTTATACTGTTGGGAAAACAGGTATGGGGAAAACGGCTATGTTGGAGAATATGGCAATTCAGGACATACGAGAAGGAAGGGGAGTAGGCTTTGTGGATCCTCATGGCGAAGCCGCGGAAAAACTGCTTGATCACATTCCTTCGGGACGAGTCAAGGATGTTATCTATTTTAATCCGGCCGATATTGATTACCCCATCGCTTTTAATATTATGGAAGAAGTGTCGGTTGAACATAGGCATTTAGTGGCTAGCGGTTTAATGGGAGTGTTTAAAAAGATTTGGCCGGATGTTTGGTCGGCTCGTATGGAATATATTCTTAATAATTGTATTTTAGCTCTTTTAGAATATCCCGATTCAACTTTATTGGGTGTTAATAGGATGCTTGCCGATTCTGAATATCGCGGGAAAGTGGTAAAAGAAATAACCGACCCCGTGGTTAAATCTTTTTGGATCAATGAATTCGCGCGTTATGCCCAGAGTTACGCAATAGAAGCTACTGCCGCCATTCAGAATAAAATAGGACAGTTTATTTCTTCCCCGTTAATCCGTAATATTGTCGGTCAAACGCATTCGTCAATCAATATGCGCGAAGCGATGGACAAAGAAAAAATATTAATATTGAATTTATCCAAAGGAAGAATCGGAGAGGACAGTTCAAGGCTTTTAGGGGCTCTTTTAATTACCAAATTACAGCTTGCCGCTATGTCAAGAGTTGATATCGCCGAGGAAAAAAGAAAAGATTTTTATCTTTATGTAGATGAATTTCAAAACTTCGCGACATCTTCATTTATTAATATTTTATCCGAAGCCAGAAAATATAGGCTATGCTTAATTCTTGGGCATCAATATATCGCTCAATTGGAGGATGGGGTAAAAAGTGCTGTTTTTGGTAATGTGGGGACTATAATTTCTTTTAGAATTGGGGCGGAGGACGCCAAATTTTTAGAACAAGAATTTTATCCGGAATTTTTTGCTTCCGATATGGTTAATTTAACCAAATATAATATCTATGTGAAGCTTATGATTGACGGAATAGCGGGAAGGCCATTTTCCGCCGAAACCCTTATCCCTATTTCTCCACTGGAAGAATCAAGCAGAGATAAAATAATTAAAGTATCCAGAGAAAAATATAGCGCTTCGCGCCAATCGGTGGAAGAAGAAATATCGCAATGGGCGGAGATCCCCAAATCTTCTGCGGCTTCTTTGGTGGCTCCGGTTCAGCTTTATGACGCTGAATGTTCTTCTTGCGGGAAAAAGACCAAGGTAACTTTCCAACCTGACGGAGTAAGGCCTGTTTATTGCAAATCATGCCGTAAAAAAACAGAGAAAGACAAGAATGAGAAAGAAAACTCCATTAAAGGTATTTCGTTAGAGAAAGCAATAGAAAAAGAGCCCTTGCCATTTGCTTCTCCAAGAGGCAATACAAAGCGGAAAGACAGTGCTCAACGCAAGGAAATTGACTTAATGGGATTGAGAAAGGCCATAGACGAATCTTTGGAAAATCCCGATTTGAAACAAAAAATTCAAAAAGGAACAATTAAACAAGGCGAAACAATAAAATTTAACGATTAATGAAAACATTAAAAAGCTTTAAGTTTAAAGGTAAAAGAGTTTTAGTGAGAGTTGATTTTAATGTTCCTCTGAACAAACAAGGAGAGATATTAGACGATTTTAGAATTAAAGCGGCGCTTCCAACCATTAAATATTTATTGGAAAAAGACGCCAAGATTATACTTATGGGACACCTGGGCCGGCCCGGCGGAAAAAAAGTTGAAAGCCTCAAAATAGATCCTATCCAAGACAGGTTAATGGAGTTATTAGATGTTTCAATAGTAAAAGCCCCCGGCTGTGTTGGTAAAGACATTGAAGATTGGACGCATAAAATGCAAGAGCAAGAAATTTTATTTTTAGAGAACCTAAGATTTTGTAAGCAAGAGAAAGATAACGATGCCGAATTTGCCAAAGCGTTATCTATGTTAGGCGATATTTATATTAATAACGCTTTTTCCGTTTGCCATAGAGCCCATGCTTCCGTGTCGGGAGTGCCGCAATATTTGCCTTCCGGGGCGGGTTTTCTGCTGGAAAAAGAAATAAAAACCATTTCAAAAATTACCGATAACCCCAGTCGTCCAATGGTTGTGATTATGGGAGGATCTAAGGTTAAAACAAAAATAAAACTACTCAATAAGATGATGCAATGCTGTGATTATCTGCTTTTGGGAGGGGTCTTGGCGAACACTGTTTTAAAAGCCAAAGATATCTTCATAGGATCATCTGTCATAGATGCGGAATTCAGATTAGATAAGAAATTATCGGTAAATTCTGAAAAATTAATTTTACCCGTGGATTTTATAACGGCGAAAAACAATAAAACGGCAATATTTAAAATCAGAGATATTCACTCCGTAAAGAAAGACGAGTCCATTTTTGATATAGGCCCCGAGACCGTAAAAATATTTAAAAATCACATAAAGAAAGCGAAAACTATTTTTTGGAATGGACCGGTTGGATTGATTGAAAATACAAAATTCGCGGGGGGCTCTGAATCTATTGCCAGAGAGATTGCCGAGAATGAAGGCTTTTCCATGGTTGGCGGCGGCGAAACAATTGAATTATTATCGGGGCTTGGGCTAAAAGGAGACATTAGCCATATCTCTACAGGTGGAGGGGCTTTACTCGCATTTCTTAGCGGAGAAAAATTGCCCGGCATTGAGGCTTTGAAAAAACATTAACCCCCAGTATATTATATGCGAATTCAACACAATCCTTTATTGATGAAAGGAATGCTAAAAGCGGTAAAAAGAATTTCCGGGGCTGTGCAAAAAAAGGAGAAAATCATTCTTTACGGAGATTCTGACCCTGACGGGGCGGCCAGCGTTATTCTCTTGAAAGAAACACTAAATATCTTAGAGCATTCCGGCGTTGAGGTTTATTTCCCGGACAGAGAGGAAGAAAGCTACGGATTAAACGAAGAAGCGGTTGAATACTTAGAAAAAGAACCGCCGGATTTATTAATAATGGTGGATTGCGGCATAACCAATATTAAAGAAGTGGCGGCTGTTCAAAAAACAGGCATAGAAGTGATTATTATTGATCATCATAAAACTCTTCCGAAACTGCCCAATGCTTCCATTATAGTGAATCCTTGTCAAAAAGGTGATAAATATCCCTTCAAGCAACTCGCGAATACGGCTATTGTTTATAAATTGGTCAAATTGCTTCTTCAGAAAGAAGGCGTAATATATCAGCCCGAGAAATTTTTAGAATTAGTGGCTATCGCGACTTTGTCTGATATGATGCCCATAAAAAATGAAAATAAAGCGCTTATTAAAGAAGGGGTTGCCGCTTTGAAATATACTGAAAGAATAGGCCTTAGGGCGCTAATAGACGCAACGGATTTTCAAGACGGGATAGAGGATATTAGGAATAAAATTATTTCTCCGCTTAATGCCGCCGGAACTAAAAACCATATTAACGAGGCTTTTTCGCTTTTAGTTGAAAAATCTCCGGAGAAAGCCGTTGTCTTGGCGAATATTTTGATTGACAGGAGAAAAAATAATAAAAGTCTGGTAAAAGAAATATTAAAAGAGGCAATATCTCTTGATTTTTCCGAGTCGCCCGTTATTTTTGAAGGAAGATCTTCATGGCCAATGATGTCGTTGGGAATAATAGCATCAGTCCTTTGTAATAAAAACAATAAGCCGGCCTTTATATATAAAAAAAGAGAAAAAGAAAGCCGTGGTTCGGCAAGGGCTCCGTCGGGGATAAACCTGATAGATGCTATGCTTTATTGCAGCGATATTCTTCAAGTGTTTGGGGGCCACCCTCAAGCGGCCGGCTTTTCCGTTAAAAATGATGACTTGGGGAAACTTAAACAACGCTTAATTGAATATTTTAACAAAAGAATAAAAATATGAAATACGATAAATCCATAACTAATATCATTGTTTATACTGATGGCGGGTCAAGAGGCAATCCGGGGCAAGCCGCCATAGGAGTGGTTATTTCTTCTGATAAAGGTGTTTTAGGAAAATATTGTGAACGTTTGGGGATAGCAACTAACAATGAGGCTGAATATAAGGCCGTGATTTTCGCTTTAAAGAAAATCAAAGCTCTTTTTGGGAAACAAACAGCTAAGAAAATGAATATTGAAGTAAAAACAGATTCTGAACTGATAGCCAAACAATTAAACGGACAATATAAGGTTTTGGATTCTAAAATTCAATGTTTGTTTTTAACGGTCTGGAATCTTAAGCTGGATTTTAAAAGCGTTAATATCACGCATATCCCAAGAGAAAAAAATAAAGAAGCGGATAGCTTGGTGAATGAAGCTTTAGACAATATCAACAGAAACCGGGAAATGTTTTAGTGATTGACAACACGTTTTTTTTCTGTTAGAATATTAATGCTCAAGTAGACAGGTAATCGCTGCTATACTTGCTTTAAGCGAGGATAGTAGAGGAAAGTCCGAACACCCCCGTCATTAAGGCGGGAAGTAGGTAGTCGCTAACGGCGACCGGGAGTGATCCTAGGGAAAGTGTCACAGAGACTAAACAGCCAATCGCATCAATTTAGCCCTAAAGAGTGTGGGATTCAAACCAGAATCAAGTTTAGGAATGAAATAATGGATTAAGTTTAAGAAACGACGACGAAAAGGTATTAAGGATTAATACCTTGAGGAGAAGTGACGAAGGGATTGACCCATTATTTCGCTTCCCTTCGGGCGGAAAGAATTCGGGTAATCTTCTTTGTTGCTCGTTGCTTATGTGTCCTATGGATACATTACGCTCCTCGCATCTTGAACCTTGCCCAAATTCTTTCCGCTAAATTGACTCTGGTTTGAATCCCGCACTCTAAAGGCTAAAAAGTTGAGAAGGCTAAGGTGAAAAGTGGGGAAATAAAATTCCCCTCATCAGGCGGCAACGTTCTGATGTGGTAAACCCTACCTGGTGCAAGATCAAATCTTTGCCGTTAAGACGGTAAAGAAAAAAGTAGATCGCACAGAGAGATGATTACCCCCCAAAATTTGGGGACAAAATTCGGCTTATCGTCTGCTTGAGCCTTTTTATTTCCGCTCCCGAGCGGAATTTTAGTTTGTAAAACAACGAAAGAAATATTAGAATAAGGATATTGAAATATGTCTCTTAATGCTAATCCCGGGAAAAAACTTGTTATAACGGTTAATAATACGGATTGGCTTCGCTATCCGGTTAAAACCCGTTTTATCGGTCCGGGAGAAAAAATAGAGGATGTCGTTGAGAAATATATCCTGCCCTTGGTTAAAGAATCCGATATCGTGGTTTTCGGAGAAAAAATAATTTCCTTGGCGCAGAATAGGGTTATTTATAAAAAAGATATTATCGTTGGTTGTTGCGCCAAGATCCTTTCCAGATTTGTTAAAAAAACTCCATATGGGTTTTCCGTAGGCAATCCGTTAAAGATGCAGGTGGCGATTAATACGGCAGGATTGGGAAGGATTTTATTAGCCGGTTTTTGCGGGTGCATAACCAAACTTTTCGGCGTTTCAGGCGTTTTCTATAGGATTGCGGGAAATCAAATAAGCCGACTGGACGGTTTTTACGGAGAGGCGTTTCCTCTTTACGCAGAAATGGGGATATTAGGATCTGAAAATCCCGACAGGCTCTGCGAACATTTGAAAGAACAATATGGATTTTCCGCGGTAGTGGCCGATATTAATGATTTGGGAGGAAATATTATTGGGAAAAGCCCCGATCTCCAAGGAAAAGACACTATGCTTTTGAATATTCTTAAAGATAATCCGGCCGGGCAAGGAAATGAACAAACTCCCATCATAATAATAAGAAAGAAGACTTCATAATTTTTTACTCTCAAAATGATTAAAAGCCTTTTTAATAATCAGGCTAAAAATATTACTTTGGCTGCCTATATTTTAGCGGCCTCAAGCCTTGTTAGCGCTCTTCTCGGGCTTATTCGTGACAGGCTTTTAGCCGGCCGATTTGGAGCGGGAGAATATTTGGATATTTATTATGCCGCCTTCAGAATACCTAATTTAGTTTTCGGGCTTCTGATTTCAGGGGGTATTATCGCGGCTTTTTTGCCCGTTTTTTCTAAATATTTTGAGAAAGACAAAGATGAGGCTTGGAGGTTGGCGAATATCGTCCTTAATAGTTTTTTTATGATGATGGCGGTTGTTTGCGGAGTCTTGTTTTTTGCAACCCCTTTTTTAATTAAATATATTGCTCCGGGATTTGATCTTAGTGCCCAACATTCAACGGTTATTCTAACAAGGATAATGTTTTTAAGCACTATCTTTTTTGCCATTTCCAATATTTTTGCGGGAATTTTACAATACTTTCGTCGTTTTTTAGTCTATGCAATGGCTCCTATTTTATATAATTTGGGCATTATCTTCGGCATTCTATTTTTAGAGCCTTCTTTTAAGCTTCAAGGGCTTGCGTACGGAGTGGTTTTAGGCGCTTTACTGCACTGTCTGATCCAAATGCCTGCTGTTTTTAACACAGGATTGAATTATAAAGTTATTTTTGATTTCAAATGTCCCGGTCTAAAAAAGATTTTTAAATTAATGGTGCCTCGCAGTATCAGCGCCGCGATATTTCATATAAATTTAATAGTTGTTACGGCAATTGCTTCCACTTTGGGAGCCGGGAGTATTGCTGTTTTTAATTTTTCAGATCACCTTGGATCTATCCCGGTTGGCGTTATTGGAGCTTCTTTTGCCGTTGCAGCCTATCCTTTTTTAGCTAAAAGCTGGGCTGAAAAAGCAAAAGATAAATTTCTTAACAATTTATCTTCCGCTTTTAGACAAACGCTTTTTCTGGTAGTTCCCATTAGCGTTTTAATGTTTTTATTGAGAGCGCAAATAGTGAGGCTTATTCTTGGAACGGGGAAATTCGGGTGGGAAGACACGCAGCTGACAACAGCTTGTCTCGGTCTTTTTTGCTTCGGAATTTTTGCTTACAGCCTTATTCCTTTTTTGTCTCGTGTGTTTTTCTCTCTCCATGATACTAAAACGCCTCTCTTGATTGGAGTTGCTACCGTGAGTATGAATATTTTTCTCTCTTTTTGGCTTGTCAGCCTGCTCAAATCAGTTAATGCTTTTAGCAATTTTTTATCTGCATTCTTGGATTTGGAAAAAATTTCCAGTATAACAATCATAGGTCTTCCGCTTGCCATTTCTTTGTCCGGTATTTTTCAATTAATTTTATTGCTAATCTTTTTATATAAAAAGATTGGGGATTTCCGGATTAAAGAAATTAGCAACTCCTTTTTTAAAATTTCTCTGGCCACCGTGTTAATGGCTTTATTTATTTATCCTTCTCTATTTGCCATAGAGGAAGCAGTTAATACACATACGGGTTTTGGGCTTTTTGTCCAAACTCTGGCAGTATCTTTAATAGGATTTTTTATTTATTTTTTTACGGCAAGAAATATGAAATTACCTGAAGCCATTATTTTTTATTCCCGTCTAACATCCTTTTTTAAAAAAACAAGAACCGTTACTCCTTCCAAGGTTTTGCCGGAAATAAAGGAAGGCGCGGGCGAAAAAATAGAATGAACCCATCTCTTACGCGCAATTTTGTCATTATCAGTCATATTGATCACGGCAAGTCAACATTAGCTGACCGTTTTTTGGAATTAACGGGAACGGTTGAAAAGAGCAAAATGAGTTCCCAATATTTAGATCTTATGGAATTGGAAAAAGAAAAAGGCATTACCATTAAAATGCAACCGGTTAGAATGTCGTATCAATGGAAAAGCCAAATATATATTTTCAATTTAATAGACACTCCCGGGCATGCTGATTTTTCATATGAGGTTTCCAGGGCGTTGGCGGCCGTTGAAGGAGCTATTTTATTGGTAGATGCGACCAAGGGGATTCAAGCCCAAACTCTTTCTTGTCTGGATTTTGCTAAGGAGCAAAAGCTTACAATTATACCGGTTATCAATAAGATTGACTCGCCTCAAGCAAGAGTAGAAGAAGCAAAAAGCGAGTTAGCGGCATTATTAAAAATTTCTCCCGAAGAGATTATAGCTATTTCGGCTAAAGACGGGATTAATATAGAGAAAGTCTTAGAAGCGGTTATTGCCAATATTCCTCCTCCGGATTTGGAGGGAAAAGAGCTTCCACTGAAAGCTTTAATTTTTGATTCTCACTATGATTCATATAAGGGAGTAATTGCTTACGTTCGCATAGTGGAGGGAAAAATAAGCCAAGGCGAAAAAATAAAGCTTTTTGCGTTTAACGCCGAAACAGAAACTAAGGAGATAGGGTACTTCAAGCCGGCGCTGACAGCCCAAAAAGAAATACTCGCGGGGGAAATCGGCTATATAGCCACGGGGATTAAAGAGATAAATAAGATTAGAGTCGGGGATACTATTATGTCTTCATCCCGGGAAATAGAATCGCAAGATCCTCTTCCCGGCTATAAGGAGCCGCAAAGAGTTGTTTTCGCCAGTATTTATCCGCGTGATCCGAAAGATTACGAAACTCTCAAAAAAGCGCTTTCTCAATTAAAACTCAATGATGCCGCGCTGTCATTTGAAACGGATTTCAAAAAAACTCTTGGGCAGGGGTTTAAGTGCGGCTTTTTGGGGATGTTGCATGCAGAGATCATTACTGAAAGAATCCGGAGAGAATTTGGCATAGAATTAGTCATTTCCACACCGTCTGTTGTATATAAAATTATTGACAAGAAAGATAAAGAAAATTTTATTTATTCAGCGACGGATTGGCCGTCCGCGGACAAGATCAATACTGCTTATGAGCCCTGGGTAAGGATAGAAATTGTTACCCCGACTGCCTATTGGGGGAAAACAATGGAGGTGGTTAACAATCTTTCCGGAAAAAATATCGGAACAAGCTATATCAGTTCCGACAGGCTCCTTTTGTCTTATGAGGTGGCATTAAGAGAGATTATCACCGGCTTTTATGATAGATTGAAAGGAGCGACACAAGGCTATGCTTCTATGAGCTATAAGAACATAGGATATAGAGAAGGAGATTTAGTTAAAATGGAAGTATTGATAGCCGGGGAAAAAGAAGAAGCTTTTTCCAAGATTGTCCCAAAGGATAAAATCAGCCAAGACGGGAGAGCTTTGGTAAAAAGACTTAAGGAGGTTTTACCCAATCAGCTTTTTTCCGTTGCGCTACAGGCGATTGTCGGCGGCACAATTGTTGCCCGAGAGACTATCAGCTCTAAGGGGAAAGATGTTATTGCCTCTTTGTACGGAGGGGATTATACGAGAAAAAGAAAACTTTTAGAAAAGCAAAAGAAAGGAAAACAGAAATTGAAGGGCAGAGGGAAAGTAAAAATTCCGCATGAAGTATTTTTAGAAATGTTTAAAAAATAATTTTAAAACCCGCCAATTAAAGCGGGTTTTAAGAAACAGAAATATTGCCATACTGTAAAAAGTCCATTATGATAAATACAATTCAGGCAATGTCTACAGTATAGAATCCCTTGTTCATTTAACGGCCAAGAACCTTATAGCGGTATTGAGAATACTATCATTCCCAATAAAACCAAGCTTATCATAATAATCCAAAGGATTCTTATTATCTTTTTAGGTTTTATTTTAGTCATATATAAATGGTAGCAATATTTAGAAAAATTAGAAAGAAAAAAAAAGCAAACCATAATATTTCTCTTATTTTTGGGATAACGACGGTATTGCTACTAATAGGTTGGCTAACGATTTCCAATTTTAAAATTTTTCAAAAAAGATCGGATCATTATTCTCAAATTGAAGCCTTGAAAAAGGAAATACGGATATTAGAAGAAATCAATTGGCAACTGGAAGAAGGCATTTCCGAATCCATTCACCATGATTATATAGAATCAGTCGCGCGCGAAAGATTTAATCTTAAAAAGCCCGGCGAAGAAGTTATTACCGTTCTTCCTCCGGAACAAAAAAAAGACGAGCAAACGGAAAAAGTCAAAGAAGGTTTTTGGAGCAGGTTTTTTAGCGGATTAAATATTCAGAGATAGAAAGACTTGGTTCCCGGCTTTGTTTTAGATTGGGCCGTAATTTGCGGGTGTCGTATAATGGCCATTATATTAGCTTCCCAAGCTAAGGACGGCGGTTCAATTCCGCTCACCCGCTCAAGTTGTTTATGTCGTGTATATTCCTGATATTGTGGAATACAGCAAATTCGCAACACATTAGCCGAATGAGCGGAGCGATTTTAGCTAATGTATATTTGCCGTCCTAGCTTTAACGGTAGAGCAATCGCTTCGTAAGCGAAAGGTGCCGGTTCGATTCCGGCGGACGGCTCAATTTATATGTAAAAAACCTCGTAACAGAGGTTTTTTGCTTTATTTACTTTAATCCGCCGCTGTGATAAATTAAAATAAGTATGATAGATTTTACTGAAAAAATTAATCGCCTTCAAAAAGAGATTTCTCTTTTGGAGGACCGTCTTTGACTTGGCTAATAAGAGAAAAGAAATTAAGAGGCTGGAAAATGAGCTTAGCCGCCCGGATTTTTGGGAAAATAAAGAGAAAGCCGCCCAAACAACCCAAGCATTGTCAGGCTTGCAAGAAGAGGTCGGCAGCTGGGTGATATTAAACAAAGAAGTGCAAGAAATAAAGGAAATAATGCTTTTATGCGATGAAACTTTGACAAAAGAAATAGAAGAAAAAACAGATAATTTAGAAAAGAAAATTAAAGAAGAAAAATTCAAGATTTTTCTTTCCGGTAAGTATGATAAAAGCAATGCCATTCTTTCAGTTTATAGCGGAGCCGGTGGCGTTGACGCTCAAGATTGGGCCACTATGCTGTTAAGGATGTATCAGCGTTATTGTGAACACAAGGGATACAAAACAAAGATTCTTCATCAATCTTTTGGCGAATCAAAAGGTCCGGACGGAAGAATAGGCACCAAGTTGGCAGCTATGGAAATTAAAGGAAAGTATGTTTACGGTTTCATAAAAAAAGAAACGGGAGTGCATCGGTTGGTTCGTATTTCTCCGTTTTCAGCTCAAAATCTTCGGCATACTTCTTTTGCTTTAGTGGAGGTTTTGCCGGATATTGGGAAAGAAATAGAAAAAGAAATAAATGTTTTGCCCCGAGATTTAAAAATAGAAACATTCAGAGCTTCAGGACCGGGCGGGCAGCATGTTAATAAAAGGGAGTCTGCGATAAGAATTACTCATATGCCTTCCGGCATTACCGTCAGCTGTCAGGCCGAGCGTCTTCAAGGACTTAACAAAGCCAAGGCAATGAGCTTGCTCTGCGCCAAGCTGTATGCGCTTAAAACAAGGGAGAAGAAAAGAGAAATAGCCCAAGTTAAGGGAGAATCAGCTTCCATTGAATGGGGAAGTCAAATCAGGTCTTATGTGCTTCATCCTTATCAGCTTGTAAAAGACCATAGAACTGATTATCAGACCTCCAACACAAAAGAAGTTCTTGACGGGCGAATAGAGGAATTTATTAAAGCGGAGATAAAATTACAATGATATCGTTTCAAAAAGTTACCAAAATCTATAATGCGAAAACAGTGGCTTTGGAAGATGTCTCTTTTGATATTAAAAAGGGAGAATTTGTTTCCGTTATTGGGAAATCCGGAGCGGGCAAAACCACGCTTTTAAAACTGCTTATTGCCGAAGAAAGGCCTACCAGCGGAAAAGTTCTTTTTGAAAATTACAATATTCATAAGATCAAAGATTCTCACCTATACCGGCATCGCCGCTGTATAGGAACGATTTTTCAAGACTACAGACTTCTCCCATCCAAGACGGTTTATGAGAATGTGGCTTATGTAATGGAGGTTATGGGAGCTGCCAATAGCGATATTACGCGTGATGTGCCGCAGGTATTGGATATAGTCGGACTTCTTGATAAGAAAGAAAATTTTCCACAAGAGCTCTCAGGCGGAGAAAAACAAAGAGTGGCAATTGCCAGAGCGCTGATCCATCGCCCCAAACTTATTGCGGCTGACGAACCGGCGGGCAATCTTGACCCTTATAATACCAGAGAAATAATCCGCCTTCTCGTCAAGATTAATCAGATGGGAACCACTGTCCTTTTATCTACGCACAATAAAGAAGTTATTAATTCCCTAAGAGAAAGAGTTCTCACGATAGAGGACGGCAAGTTGATAAGAGACGAAGAGAGAGGACGCTTTATGTTATAAAATAATTAATAGCAATAATTAAAAAACAAAACATATGTTTACCGTTATCGGCCGAGTTATAAAATTTGGATGGCAGAATTTTTATCGTCATGGCATTTTGTCTTTTAGCACTATTTTTATTCTTGTAATGATTGTGTCATTGGTTACAAGCCTTTTTTTGCTAAAAGGAGTAACCGATTTTGTGATTGCCAGTTTGCAGGAAAAGGTTGATATTAGCGTTTATTTTAACGAGGGTGCGACGGAAGATGATATTTTACATATTAAAGATGAGATAATGCATTTTCCGGGCGTAAATTACGTAGAATATGTTTCTTGCGAACTGGCTCTTGAAAAGTTTACCGAACAGCATCAAAATAATCCGACAATAATAGAATCCATAGAAGAAGTCGGCGCAAATCCGTTATTGGCTTCTCTTTCAATTAAGGCAAACCAGGCGGCACAATATGCGAGGGTAGCCAGTTTTTTGGAAGTTGGGCCTTTTCAAGACTTGGTTGAAAAAGTCAACTATCACCAAAACCAAACAATTATTGACAAATTATTTTCTTTGACCGCGGATATTAACCGGGCGGGGATGACATTTAGTCTGGTTTTGGCGATTGTTGCCGTTTTAATAACATTCAACACAATCAGACTGGCTATTTATAATACAAAAAATGAAATTTCGGTTATGAAACTTGTGGGAGCTTCAAATAGTTTTATAAGATGGCCGTTTATGGTCCAAGGGATGATTATAGGCACGGTATCGGCTATAATTTCAGCTTTAATAATCGGCACGCTACTTTTCTTCTGCAACATTAAAATTATGCAGTTCTTCCCGGGTCTGGATATGTGGAGTTATTTTATGGAAAATCTTGATTTTATTCTTTTAATCCAATTAGTTACAGGGATAGGGTTGGGGACAATTTCAAGTCTAATCGCCGTAAGAAAATATCTCGGGAATTAACTTATTTTGCCAAACTATTCGCTCAAGCAAGACAGGCAGAATCGGTTTGTTTAGTTTTTTAAATTTTTGCCGGGTCGTCTAATGGCAGGACAGCGGACTCTGAATCCGCTAATCTAGGTTCGACCCCTAGCCCGGCAGCATTTACGGTTTTTATTCCTTTCTATTATTGGTTTAAGTGATTATTTTGATCATCATTGAATTTGCTAAAAAGGAATTTTTTATTTAAAGTGATATTGGTTGGTGTTGTTAACAAGCAATTTAACACAATAGAAAAGGGGGTGTGTTATTAAGACAATAGACATAGTATGTATTAAATGCATCAGTATTAAGGGGCCAAAGCCAAAGAGAGAATTTTTTTGTTTTCAAACAAAAATAGAGCGGCGAAGAAAACAAGTTGCTCTGGAAAAACAAAAAGGAGGGGTTTCGTCGGAAGAATATAAAAAAGAAGCAGTAAAATTGAATTTGTTAAGAGCGAAAGTACGAATTTTTCTGGATAAAATTAATAAATATTATATAAGTGTCTGATTGCGCTTAACCTCATAACCAACCAATACCCGATTGCTGTTGAATTTGCGGAAAACCGCAAATTCTTTCAGCAATCGGTTTTTCTTTGTATTGCCTACTATATTTTTTTATGTTTGCGTAATTCCTATTAAAAAAGAAGCGTAAAAACGCTTCAACAAACAAAAGCCGGAAGAACCTTTCTTTAATGTGTTTAAACAAGAGTTTTATTGTTCAGCAATTTCTTCCTTTAAAGCCTTAACCTCTTTCTTTAATTCCGTCATTTTTAATTCTCTTCCAACGATTAATTTGCGGAATCTTTCCAGCTCAACAATTCTTTCTTCCAAATGCTTTTTATAGCTTTCGGCCTCTTCTTGAGATTGTTTTATTTTTTTGGTCATATCGTTAAGCACTTGCGCCAATCTGCTTATTTCATCTCTTCCTTTAACATTAATGTGATGTTCCAGGTTGCCTTCACCTATAATTCTTGCGCCTTTTTCAATGCGTCCAAGCGGTCGTAAAACCATTCTGCTCATAGTCAGATATATCAAGAAAGTGTCTCCAAATCCAAGCACTATTCCCAAGAGAAGCAACGAATAAATCTGTTGCATATAAAAAGCGTGATATTTTTTTTCAGATAGAATAATTTTTATAGCGCCAAGTTCTTGTTGTTCTCCCAATTTGTCAACAACAATCATTGCCTCATATTCAATGCCCTCTTCTTCGGTTTTTTGATAATAACTTGCCACGAGAATATTCTTGTGAAAAATCTCAATCGCCAAGATATGGGGGTCATATTCAATGGTATGGTCAATTGATAATTGCAATGCCGGATAATCCCAGGCAAGAATACTCTCAACGCTAAAAGTGGCAAGGGTTTGAGCTGAAAAAACGCCTGCGGCGTCCAGGCGTTCTCTTGCGACTATGTTCAGCCGATACAAAGAAACAGTGGTGGAAATTAAAACGCATATAGCCACTATTAAAAGCACAACAGTAGTCAATTTAGTTTGCAGATGACTTTTCCGAGCCATTGTATATTATATCTGTGCCATTTTTAATGTTAACATTTTTTCTTCATCTGTGAGCTATTCGCTCCATTTTTCTAAATCATAAAACACCGGTCCGTAAACCTCGTTAATGGATTCCTTAATCCCCAAATAGTCTTCCCAATCAATTGATACCCATTTCTCATACTTTCCATTTATAGATTGGATGCCCCCAAGGCTTGTTTTATGCATCCTTAGTAACGCATCTTTGACTTTCGCAAGCTCTTCGGGCGTAACTTTTTCAGTGTTAACGACAAAGGGGAATTCGGGAACCGGATCGTGCTTCCATAAATAACGCAAAACCTCTTTTTCAGTATTATATTTGTTAAAAGTCGCGTCATTGATAAAGCATCCGTCAATCATCCCGGCTAGCACCGCGTCAACCGCCTTGTCGTGAGAGCCTGAAAACTGCATTCCTCCGTCAAAATAAGTTTCTTTGTCTATTCCTTCTTGTTTAAGCATTGCGGATGGCATCAGGTTGCCCGATGTTGAAGATTTGCTTGAACCGTAAACTTTTTTTCCTTTGAGATCTGCAAGTGTTTTATACGGGGAATCTATTTTAACCGCTAATCCTCCTTGATAGGTTGGGGAGCCGCCTTGTTGCGCACAGGCGAATGGAATTATAGGACCGTTTCCGTTTGCTTGGACTGTTGTAACGGAAGCAAGCCAGGCAAAGCTTGTATCGCCGCTTATCACACCCTTAACAACTGCCGTATATCCTCCAACTTCTCCTGCCGTTGGATAAAATCGCAGCTTTATGTTCAACCCTGTTTCGTCGCGCAAATATTGTTCAACGCCGGCAAACCTTTCCAACATTGTCGTAGGTTTTTGCAAAGGCAGGATACCGACATAATGCACCTTTTCCGCAAGAGGTTCCAGAACGATTGGCTCCGGTGTTTCACTAATATTTTTGTCTATTGCCCAATAGCATATTGCCAATGAACACATCGCGACGACGGTCAGAGAGATAATGATAATCTTTTTATCTATAAGCATAATATTAATTTCTTATACAATTATAATCTAATTTATTAATAGCCGACCTTTTAATTTAGAAGCATACCAATAAGCTTCAATATTATTTGTATTGTTATATTATTATATCATTGCATTTTTTTTCTTCAACTGTGTATAATGTTGTTTGAATTTTTGCTTTATTTAAAACCCGGTTAATTGAGTTTTTTTTGGTTTATGATAAAATAGATATTATTCAAATATTCACTATGGAAAACATACAACCATTTATTGTTAATATTATTGAGGCGCACTATATAGAAGTAATTAAGATTGCGGCTATATTCTTTTTGGGTAGAATTATTCTGCGCAAAATTGTTAAGAGAACTATCAGACTGGCTTCCGGCAAAAAAGGAGAGAGCAGAATAATGTCGGAAAAAAGAGCAAAAACTTTAGGAGACATTATTGTTACTACTTGCAATGTCGTTATTTATGTAATTGTTATTTTAATGTTATTGAATCTTTTTGGGGTGGATATGGCGCCAATATTAGCAGGAATCGGGATTCTTGGATTGGCGGTTGGGTTTGGAGCCAAGAATTTGGTAAAGGATTTCATATCGGGTTTGTTTATTCTGATTGAAGATCAATATAGTCTTGGTGATAAAGTGCAGATTGGAAGTTTTGAGGGCAAGGTAATTAAAATTACCATACGTTCAACCGTTTTGCGCAATGAAGAAGGAAAAATCCTTTATGCGGCCAACGGCTCCATCAACAATGCAATTAATTTGTCTCAAGGCTTAGGCCGGGATTAATATTTTATAGCTGGCCGGGTTTAAATAATACTTTGGTTATATTAGTTGCCGAGCCAAAGTATTTTTTAATAGGATTAAAAACACGCATATAATATTCTTTAATATGGAATTCAGCAATATTAAAAAACCTAAAGCAATATGTGTGGATGGTCCCATTCCTATAACAGAGTATATTGCCTTGTTAAATGAAGGATTGAAACAATTCAAGGCAAAAATTATCGGAGAAGTTGGCGAAATAAAAGTCAGCGCCAAAGGACACATTTATTTTTCACTTAAAGATCCGGACAATAAAGGCGTTATTAAGTGTGTAATTTGGAAGTATAACTATCAAATATCCGGTATTGATTTGAAAAACGGAATGGAGATCATCGCTTCGGGGACTCCTGAAATATATGCGCCATGGGGGGCTTTTAACTTCAAAACGGATACGATTGAGTTGGTGGGAGAAGGGGCTTTAGAAAAAGCCTACGAGGAATTAAAAAAGAAATTAGCCAAAGAGGGAATTTTTGCGGAAAGTGGAAAACGACAAATACCAAACTATCCTCAAAAAATAGGAGTAATTACTTCAATACACGGAGATGTTATCCACGATTTTACCAACAATCTTGGAAAGTTCGGCTTCAAAGTTAAAATAATGGATTCAAGAGTTGAGGGGCAGGAAGCGGTCAAAGACTTATTGTCCGCGATAAAATCTTTCAACAAAAGAAATATTGATGTTTTGGTTATTATGCGCGGAGGAGGTTCTCGTCAATCTTTAATGGCTTTTGACAATGAATTACTGGTCAGAGAGATAACGAATTTTCCGGTTCCCGTAATTGCCGGGATCGGGCATCATCAAAATATTCCATTGGTGGCATTAGCCGCCGATGCTATGGCGTCTACGCCGACGGCAACCGCGAATATTCTAAATAAATCGTGGGAGCAAGCTCATTTTAAGGTTAGACAAGACGAAAGGTTTATTATCGGTAAATATAATGCGGCTTTGTCCGGGACCAAGTCTAATCTGGAGAGGATATTCGCCATTATTGACAGGGGATTGATTATGATTTTTGATCGTTATGGGGATGTTGAAAATACGCTAAGGGCAAGCTTGTCTAAGATCAAATATTCTTTGATTATTAAAAGAAAAACAATAGGCACTCGCGCTGATTTGATTATCCGAGAATTTGTTCGTTCATTGAGTGTTGTCAAAGAAAAGATCAAGGCTGTTGAAGAGATTATGAGGTTTAATAACCCTCGGCGGCAATTAGACCTTGGCTACAGTATTGTCCGTCATAATAGCAGAATCGTCAGAAGTATTCGGGATGTTGAGATAGGGGAACTGCTGGATTTACAGATACGCGACGGGATAATTAAATCAAAGGTTAAAAGTAAAAATAAATAAAAATAATATGAGCGAAAAAAAAGACAAAAAAAGTCTCAATAATAATCTTAAGCGTCTTTCCGAGATTGCCCAATGGTTCAATGGCCAAGAAGAAGTAGATGTTGAAGAAGGACTGCAAAAAGTAAAAGAGGCCGCAGGTATTATTAAAGAAAGCAAAGGAAGACTCAAAAAGATTGAAAATGAATTTGAAGAAATTAAAAAGGAAATAGAAGAAGAAATAGGAGGAGATGAGAGCGGAAATTCGGAAGACATATTTCCCCAACAGAGAGAATAAAACTTGACAAAGATGGTTTAAACAGGTATTAAAACTAAAGCATACTGGTCTTTGCGATTAATAAATCAAAAGGGCAAGTATCTAAAGCGGATTACTGCCCTTTAATAATTTAAAAATATGCCTAAACAAGGAAAAAGAATCAGCAGAAGGCGCATTAAAATGCTCCTTAGAAGAATAACAGGCATTACTTTAAGCTCAAGCCGGAAAGAGAAGATGCTCAAACAACTTTTAACCGTTTTCAAAGAAAAACATTTGGAAGAAATTTACAATAAAAACTAAACCGGGCAGAGAGTAATTATGACAACTAAAAAGGATCCCAATGGGATCCTTTGTTTTTTTATTCAACTCTTTCACTGTCTATTTTAGTGTCATTTCTTTTTATATTCAGGCATAAAGCCTTTCTTCTATCCAACATTCCTATTTTTGCTCCCGAAGCGTCAATATTGTTGAATTTTCCTATAAGAGTTACTTTCTGGCATTTTAAGCGTGACAGATCCAAGTAATTAGTGAATTCAGCTTCTATTACCATCTCCCCGCCTTCGCTTTCAGGCAAATAGATCAAATTATATTTTTCTTTTGCGTCTATTTCCAAGAAAGAAAATGATTTCTTTCTGTGATCAATATCCGGCAGATTTACATCTTGTATGTTTAGAGATTTTTTAATCTCGCTTAATGTCACTTCTGAAGCATTTTCCATATTTTTTTATAAAAGAGCTTAACCCAAAGGATAATACTCTTTTTTAATTATTAATTAATATAAGCATTATCCGTATAATGATTATGATAATAGGATATTTTATTGTTTTTGTCAAGTTTTTAAAAATATAGCCGATTGTATATTGTATTTTAAAAAGTATAATAAATACATGAATCCTTTTGCTTTCGCGGGGTTATTAATAACCATAT
>CBDVAW010000002.1:0-33896 GCA_965372095.1 uncultured bacterium | reverse complement strand
CGATAGTGAGAGTGCAGAAGGATACCATTATTGACGGTTATCCGAATCTTACCATCAACAAAACAGTGAAAAAATCTTCCGGTTCTTACTGGTCTGATTCCGTTAATGTCAATCCTTCAGACAATATTGAATTTAAGATAGAGATTCACTCTACCGGAGACAAGACCGCCGAGGATGTCATAGTGAAAGATATTCTTCCTTCCAAGATCAGCTACCAGGGAGATCTTCGCATAGACGGCTCTTATTCTTCCTATAATATTACATCCGGCGGAGGCATTAACATTGGTGATATGTCTTCCGGCCGAACAAAGACAATTATATTTGACGCTCAAGTTTATTCTTCCGGGAATTTCAGTTCGGGCGTTACCAGTCTTACCAACTACGCCAGAGTGTATGCCGACGATATTTCCCAAAAAGAAGATACGGCGATAGTGAGAGTGCAGAAGGATACCATTATTGACGGTTATCCGAATCTTACCATTAGCAAGTTAACTAAAAACATTGCCAATCAACATCAGTATTGGCATGAATCAATTACAGCCAAACCGGGGGACAAGATTGCTTTTTATATCAAAGTTAAAGCCAATAGTAATTATACCGTAACAGATGTTACTGTTAGAGATATTTTGCCATACAATATCAGTTATCTCGGAAAACTTAAAATAGATGGCTCTTATGTTTCAGGCGATATTGTTTCCGGTATTAATATTGGTAGTTTATCCCCATATCAATCAAAGATAATTACTTTTGAAGCCAGAGTGGCCGATTCGGAGATGTTTGCTTTTGGCCAAACCACGCTTTTAAATACCGCGTCAGCTTATGGAAGCGGAATAACAAAAACCGATACAGCGACAATTATAGTAAGCAGAACAGACGTTGCCGGAGCCACAGATGTCATAACAGGCATAAGTGATGAATTATTAAATTATCTAATATTGCCATTTTTAATGGCTTTGGCGTCAGTTTTTCTTTTTAGAAATCAACTGTTTCAATTTGATGAATGGATGACACTTAAAGCAAGAAATAATAAAGAATATCAATTTAAAAAAGCGTTAAACAAATTATCTTCTGCCAGAAGATAATAGTATTGTAAAAAAGATAATTTAACCGGGGAGGGTTGACCCCGGTTTTTTATTGGGTGTCCGTATTGTTATTATCACTCTTGACAGGTGATTGATAATTTTCAATAATTAAAGAAAGCGGTATAATAGATCTAATACAAATATGGCCATCACTGAACGCCAAGGGCAATTATTAAACAAGGTGGTGGAAGAATATATTGATTCAGCTCATCCAATATCATCTGATCTGTTGGGGGGAAAATATGATTTTGGTATCAAGCCCGCAATGATCAGAATTGAAATTCAGAAATTAACTGATCTTGGATATCTTCTTCAGCCTCATACTTCCGCCGGTCGTATCCCGACCGACAAAGGCTACCGTTTTTTTGTTGATAGTCTTAATAATAAAGGCTCTTTGGAATATTGTGACGCGGATGAGATTATTAAAAACATAAAAGAATTAATAAAAAGAGAGGAAAATCCATTTTATTTTACTCAAAATTTAACTAAGGCAATAGCATTTCTGTCTTCCAGTTTAGCTCTCGGATATCTTACGCGCGGCAAGGTATTATATCAGGAAGGATGGAAGAATATTTTTCAAGAGCCTGAATTCCAGAAAGCTGAACAGACACTGAATTTAGCCGAGGCGGTGGAGATTTTTGAAGACAGCCTGGATGAACTTATTGATAATATTTCTTCCGATGTGGAAGTTTTCATAGGTAAAGAAAATTTTTTCCCTCGGTCGCGAGATTTCAGTGTAATAATCATTAAACAATCCATTCCATGCTTAAAAGAAGATGCTATTCTTGCCATTGTGGGGCCGAAGAGAATGACCTACCAGAAGAATATTTTTTTAATTCATTCATTGGCTAATCTTATAGAGGAGCTCTAAAGAAATGGAAAAAGAAAAAAAGAAAAAAAACATTGAAAAAATAGAAATTAAGAAATTACAAAAAGATTTAGCGGAATGCCAAGAGTTAAAAGAAGAATATTTAACAGGGTGGCAAAGGCTGAAAGCTGATTTTTTAAACCATAAAAAAGGAGAAGCAGAACATCTTGAAAAATTTATTGCTCGCGCGGAAGAAAAGATGATTTTAGAAATATTACCGATAGCAGATGCTTTTGAAAGAGCAACGGAAAAAATTAATGAATTAGGGAAAAAAGATGAATTGGCGCAAGGTTTTGTTCAAATGAAGCAACAGCTGCAATCATTTCTTGAAAAAAAGGGCATTAAAGAGATAAAATCTTTGGGCGAGGAATTTAATCCTTTTTATCATGAAGCTGTCGGGTTGGTGGAAAAAGAGGGTATGCAAAAAGATACAATAGTTGAAGAAATAGAAAAAGGTTATGAAATGCGCGACCGAGTTATCAGACCCGCCAAAGTGAGAGTTTCAAAGTAGTCTTTAAAGAGAATAAAAAATAAAAATTATTTTAGAGGCTGAAAATTGTCCGCCAGTCTTGAGAATTGGCGGATAATATTTAACTTTTAAAATTAATTATTAACAAGAAGCGATTAATAATATATTCTACTTAATATTGTCTGGCATTATATGCCAGTTAAACAGAATTTATTACTTATTGTTTTTTATTAACGCATATTATGTCAAAAATACTAGGCATTGATCTGGGAACTACTTTTTCGGCCATGGCGGTCGTTGAAGGAGGTGAACCAAAAATTATTGAAAATAAAGAAGGCAATAGGACTACTCCTTCAGTTGTCGCGTTTACCAAGAATAACGAAATTACAGTGGGGACAATCGCCAGAAGGCAACAGATTACTAACCCGCATAATACTATTTTTTCAACAAAGAGGCTCATCGGCCGCCGATTTTCCGATCCCGAAGTTCAAAAAGATATAAAACTTATGCCGTTTGAAATTAGGGAATCGTCCAGTGGAGGAATAGAAGTGAAGATGGGAGAGAAGTGGTATCAGCCTGCGGAAATTGCGGCTATGATGTTGAAGAAGTTCAAACAAGACGCGGAAGAAAAATTGGGAGAAGAAATTGAAGAGGCCATTATTACTTGTCCGGCTTATTTTGATGATTCGCAAAGAAAAGCTACTAAAATAGCCGGAGAAATAGCGGGTTTTAAAGTAAAAAGGGTTATCAATGAACCGACTGCTGCTGCCTTGGCTTATGGCTTGAACAAAAAGAAAGAGCATAAAATTATTGTTTACGATCTTGGGGGCGGGACTTTTGACATTTCCGTTTTAGACATAGGAGAAGATACTATAGAAGTGAAAGCCACGGGTGGAGATACTCATCTTGGCGGAGATGATTTTGACCAAAAAATAATTGACTGGCTTGCTGTGGAATTTAAAAAGAATCAAGGCATTGATCTGTCAAAAGACACATTGGCTTTACAGCGATTAAAAGAAGCCGCGGAAAAAGCCAAGATTGAATTGTCCACTACTCTTGAAACGGAAATCAATATCCCCTTTGTTACTTCTGATTCTTCCGGCCCGAAGCATTTATTATGCAAACTTACCCGTGCTCAATTTGAAGATATGGCAAAAGAATATGTTGACGAGTCAATCAAGTTGGTTAAAAGTACACTGGAAGAGGCTAAAATCACTACAAAAGATATTGCAGAAGTGGTATTGGTGGGCGGACAAACCAGAATGCCAAAGATACAAGAAGAGATTAAAAAGCTTTTTGGCAAAGAGGCTTCAAAAGAAATTAATCCTGATGAAGTGGTGGCAATAGGCGCTGCCATCCAAGGAGGAATTTTACAGGGAGATGTTAAAGATGTTTTATTATTAGACGTGACGCCTCTTTCTTTGGGGATTGAAACTTTGGGAGGGGTAAACACAATCTTAATTCCTAAAAATACCACTGTTCCTACAAACAAAGTGCAAGTCTTTTCCACTGCCGCCGATAACCAACCTTCGGTAGAGATACATGTTCTACAAGGGGAAAGATCGGTTGCAACCGGTAATAAAACGCTGGGAAGGTTTATACTGGACGGTATTCCTCCTTCTGTGAGAGGGATTCCGCAGATTGAAGTTAGTTTTGATGTTGATGCCAATGGAATTTTGAATGTTTCCGCCAAAGACAAGGCTACGGGAAAATCCCAATCTGTTAAAATTGAAGGGTCTTGCGGAATTTCAAAAGAAGAGGTAGAAAGAATGAAGAAAGAAGCTGAAATTCATGGAGAGGAAGATAAGAAAAGACAGGAATTGGTAACAATTAAAAATAACGCCGATAGTCTGATTTATACCTGCGAAAAGACCCTTAAAGAGTCGGGCGAAAAGCTTAATTCCGACATTAAGAAAGAAGTTGAAGAAAAATTAGAAGCATTGAAAAAGCTGAAAGACGGCGAAGATATGGAATCTATTAAAAAATCAACTGACGAACTTTCTGAAATTATTCAAAAAGCAGGAGCTGAATTATATAAAACAGCCGAAGAAAATAAAAAAAATGAGGAGGGCGGTGACACAAAAAAACAACAAGATGATAAGGGAGGGAACGATAGCCAAGACGCCAAAGAAGGGGAATATAAAGAAGAGTAATTTATAAAAATGGCTTCAAAATACAAGCAACTGGCGCTTGCTTTGACAATTATATTGGTTAATTTCTTTGGCTGGAATTCTATTAAGGCTTCCATGGGTCAAGATATTGCCTTTGCCGGCGCGGGGAAATTAACCATAATATTCTTAATAAGCTTTGGGATATTATATTCCCTTACTTCTTTACTTATAAAGAAAAGGAAGAATTTTATCATTTTGGCTATTATTTTGTCTTTATTGCCATTTGCTTTTTTTGAAAAAAATGTTTATCTGCTTTGCGCCGGGCTTATTCTTTTTCTGGCTTTATTTTTTGGAGGACAAAGAATACGGAAAGAAAAAAAGAAAAACATTAAATTCAGTTTTTGGGAGGTCAACAGACGTGGAATATCTTTATGTTTAACGGGTCTGGCCGTAATGATAGCTGTTATTTTTGCTTTTTCGCCTACCGCTTATCGATTAAAAGTGGAAATTCCCAGATCTTTTACAGAGACAATATTTGGTTTATCGGAAGATATGATTGTTCGCAAGTTTCCCGGCTATTATCAAAATATGAAAATAGATGAATTTCTAAGTATGATTTTTATTGAACAACTTAATGCCGCTTCTTCAGATACCTCTTATTTATCCGAATCGGTGATTAAGCAAAAAAAAGCGGAATATCTGCAGACGCAAAAAGAAAATTTATCAGAAAGTCTAGGTGTGGAAATAAGAGATGGAGAAAGTATTAAAGACATATTCCATCTGTTGATCAATATGCAATTTTGGAAATATAATCAAAATTACCCCGGGTATATTCCGATTGTCTTGATTTTCATTGGTTTTACTGTTATAAAATCTTTAGCTTTATTTCTAAAACCTATAATTATTTTTTCCGGCTGGGTGCTTTTTAAGATTTTAACGGCATTCAGGTTTATCGTTATAAAGAAGAAGATTGTTAAAAAAGAAATAGTAACAATATAATAGGATTGCATTATTGAGAAGATATAATGTGATTCTTTTTTCAGAGTTCTTGTTTTTGGCAAGGTTCTTAAATAACATTTTATGAAAAATTACTATCAGATTTTAGGGGTTTCAAAAACCGCTTCTAATGATGAGATTAAAAAAGCTTATCGCAAATTAGCGCATCAATTCCATCCCGACAAAGGCGGTGACGAAAGTAAATTCAAAGAGATAAACGAAGCTTATCAAGTATTGTCCGATAAGGACAAGAGGGCGCAGTATGACAACTTTGGGAGAACTTTTGACGGATCCCAAGGAGGCGGTTTTGATTTTAGCTCTTTTACGGGTTTTAATCAGAGCAGGTCTAACGAAGGATTTGATTTTGACTTAAGAGATATTTTTGAAGATATTTTTGCTTCTCGCGATTCAGGGAGAAAAGAAGATTTAAGAAGAGGTCGGGATATTGAATATGATATGATGATTTCTCTTGAGGATGTTTTATCCAAACAAGAAAAAGAACATTCTTTATATAAATTTGTGTTATGTACCAGATGCCAAGGGAAAGGGGCAGAGCCGGGGACTTCTGTAAAAGAATGTTTTTCTTGTCGCGGAATCGGAGAAGTCCAGGAAATTAAAAAAACATTTTTAGGGTCATTTACCAGGGTCACGATTTGCCCCGAATGCAAAGGAGAAGGTTCAAAGCCTGAAAAGCCCTGCAATGTCTGCAAGGGAGAGGGGCGAATAAAAGATAAGAAAAGTTTTAAAATAGCGATACCGGCCGGAGTGGATACTAATCAGGTTATCAAAATCATAGGTGGAGGAGAAGCTGGTCGGAAAGGAGGTAAGCCGGGGGATCTGTATATTCGTATTTTGATAAAGAAGCACCCCGTTTTTCAAAGAAAGGGAGACGATCTTTATACGGAAACATCAATTTCTTTTTCTAAAGCGGTTATTGGCGGGGATATTGAAATTAAAACACTGGACGGGAAAAAGATATTACTTAAAGTCCCGAGTGGTACTGAATCCGGAGATTCTCTTCGTCTTTCAGGCAAAGGAATTCCTCATTTTGGAGGGTATGGGAAAGGCAATGCATATGTAAAGTTGGTTATTAAGATTCCGAAACGTCTTTCAAGGAAACAGAAAGAATTATTAAAACAATTAGAAAAAGAAGGCTTATAGCGTGTCATCAATAAACGGTTTGTTGGCGAAAGTGCTTGTTGCGTGTAGAGGGACTCACTCGCATTCGGCAAAGAAACGGAACATATCCGCCGAATTAATATGTATGCCCCGTTAACTCAATTGGTAGAGTAGCGGCCTTTTAAGCCGAAAGTTGGGGGTTCAACTCCCTCACGGGGCACAATTACGCAAAATATTTATCTTTGGCAAGAATCTTAAAAAGAATTTTTAAACACATTCTCTGTTAAAATATATTTATTATATGCCTGCTGTGATATATAAAAATAAAAAGAATTCAATCCTGTTTTCATTAACAGGGCTTTTAATAGTTATCGGTCTTAGTATTTTTCTTGGTTTCTATATTGGGAAGTCCCAAGCCCCTTCTCCCGTTACGGGAGTTTCAAATATAGACAGTGGTCAGCCGGACGATGTTGACTTTTCTTTGTTTTGGGACGCTTGGCAACTTATCCAGAAGAAGTTTGTCGGTAGAGATTCTTTGGATTATCAAGCTATGGTTTATGGGGCTATCTCGGGAATGGTTGGTTCTCTTAACGACCCCTATACTGTTTTTTTAGACCCTGATGATGCTAAAAGATTTTTAGAAGATGTTTCGGGCGTGTTTGAAGGCGTTGGTATGGAAGTCGGTGTTAGAAAAGGAGAGCTTCAAGTAATAGCTCCGTTAGAAAATACTCCCGCGCAGAGAGCGGGATTGAGACCGGGAGATAGAATTATTCAGATTGACGACATTAATACTATTAATATGAAATTAGACGAGGCAGTAAGACTTATACGGGGACCGAAAGGCACGGAAGTCATACTAACTATCTTTAGGGACGGGGATGACAAAACTTATGATGTTCCGGTAATAAGAGATGTAATTGAAGTTCCATCCTTGAAGTGGGAACTCAAAGAAGATAATATTGCCTATATTAAGCTTTATCAATTTTCTGAAATAGCTGAATCTGATTTTCAGGAAACCGCTCTGGAAATTTTAAATTCAGATGCGGAAAAAATAATTTTAGATTTAAGAAATAATCCGGGGGGATATCTGGAAATCTCTCAAAGAATAGCAGGCTGGTTTTTAAAGAGAGGAGAAATGGTGGTTATTGAAGATTTTGGCGAAGAAAAAAAGGCTAAAGAATATAAAGCGAAAGGGAATGAAAGACTGTTATATTATCCCATTGTTATTTTGATTAACAGAGGGTCGGCATCAGCTTCGGAGATATTGGCAGGGGCTCTAAGAGATAACAGGGATGTGGTGCTTATAGGTGAGACTTCATTTGGCAAGGGATCGGTTCAACAACTGGAAGGATTAAAAAACACACGTTTAAAAATAACGGTAGCTAACTGGCTTACGCCGAAAGGAGAGCTTATCGCCGGAGTTGGATTAAAGCCGGACATTGAGGTGGAAATGACCACCGAAGATTACGACGAAGGGCGTGATCCGCAACTTAATAAGGCTTTGGAAATAATAAAATCATTTTAACGGGAGGCAAAGGTTAATAAACTCTTGCTAAATTATGTAAATATAAGGTAAAATAAGAAGAGTTTAAAAAAAACATTAAAAAATTTTTAAAGTTTAACATCACATCTATGAGAGTCATTTTATTAGAAGACATAGACGAATTAGGTAAAAAAAATGAGATAAAAGAAGTCGCTGACGGCTACGCGAGAAATTTTTTAATTCCTCAAACATTGGCCAAGCCCATCACTCAAGAAATATTATCTCAATTGGATCGCGAGCAAGAGAAAAAGGATATTAAGGCCGAAGACGAATTAAAAGAAGCTCAAAAAATGGCCCTAAGCCTTGAAGGGGTTGAAATTACAATTCCTGTTAAGTTGGGCAAAAAAGGAGAGCTTTTTGAATCAATATCGGCCCAGAAAATCGTGGACGAATTAAAGGTAAAGGGATTTAATTTTAAAAAGTCCCAGATCAAGTTTGAAAAATCCATTAAAGAACTTGGGGAATTTCCAGTAAAGATTGTTTTTGATCATGGGCTGGAAGCGGAAATTCTACTCATCGTCTCTGAAGAAACTAAGAAATAATATTAAAACGCTCTGCATTTATAATCAGAGCGTTTTTTTAAAATAAAGCCATATTGTCCTAAAATGTAGTTTTGCCACATTTAAAGAATATACAATATGGTTTTACTTTAAGGCTCTTGCCATAGGCAAGATTCTTGTCTGTTAAATATTAAGATTATTTTATTTATGGCACGATATATTTTTATAGTTGGCGGAGTAATGTCCGGGATTGGCAAAGGAATAGCCACTACCTCTATTGGAAAAATTCTTCAATCTAAAGGTTTTAAAGTAACGGCGATTAAAATAGACCCATATATTAATATTGATGCGGGAACCATGAATCCGATTGAGCATGGAGAAGTTTTTGTGACTGATGATGGTCTTGAGTGTGATCAAGACATAGGTAACTACGAAAGGTTCTTAGAGATAGACTTGTCGGCTGATAATTATATGACTACCGGCAGGGTTTATCAGACAGTTATCAATAAAGAAAGAAATCTTGAATATGGAGGGCGGTGTGTAGAGGTAGTGCCACATATCCCCGATGAAATTATCAGGCGTATCCATAAAGCGGCCAAGATTAACAAAGCGGACTTTGTATTGATAGAAGTCGGAGGAACCGTGGGGGAATATCAAAATATGCTTTTTTTAGAAGCTGCGAGAATGATGAAGCTTAAAAATCCCAAGGACATTCTTTTTGTTTTAATAAGCTATCTGCCCGTCCCTGAAAAAATTGGTGAGATGAAGACCAAGCCCACGCAACACGCGGTTAAGCTTTTGAATTCTGCCGGGATTCAGCCTGATATCATATTGGCTCGTTCCGTGGTCCCGTTGGACAAGCCGCGCTGTCAGAAAATTTCTACTTTTTGTAATATAGAAAAAGAGGATGTTATTTCTGCTCCCGATATAGATTCAATTTACGAGGTGCCCATTAATTTTGAAAAAGATAATATAGGAAAAAGAATTTTAAATAAGTTTGGCTTAAAAGACAGAAGAAAAGACTTAAAAGAGTGGAGGGCAATGGTTCGTGTAATACAAACCGTTAAAAAGCCCGTTAAAATCGGCATAGTCGGAAAATATTTTGAAACAGGTAGATTTACCTTGATGGATTCATACATTTCCGTGATTGAAGCCGTGAAGCACGCTTCTTGGGCAAACAAGAAAAAGCCGGAGATCGTATGGCTTTCGGCGGAACATTACGAAAAAGATACAAAGGCCTTATTGGAACTTAAAAAATTTGGCGGGATAATTGTTCCCGGAGGTTTTGGGAACAGGGGGGTGGAAGGGAAAATTAAAGTTATTGAATTTTGTAGAAAAAATAAGATTCCTTTTTTTGGGCTTTGTCTGGGGATGCAGCTGGCAACAATAGAATTTGCAAGGAATGTAGCAGGATTAAAAAAGGCGAATTCTACTGAATTTTCTCCGCGTTGCGAACACCCTGTCATTGATTTTATAACGGAACAAAAGAAGCTTATTAAGGATAAGCAATATGGAGGAACAATGAGGCTTGGGGCTTATGATTGCCAAATATTATCAAACACCAACAGTTTCAGGGCTTATAAGAAAAATCTTATTTCAGAACGCCATCGTCACCGTTACGAGTTTAATAATGAATATCGCAAA
Source organism: uncultured bacterium (assembly GCA_965372095.1). Lineage (GTDB taxonomy): Bacteria > Patescibacteriota > Minisyncoccia > Minisyncoccales > CBDVAW01 > CBDVAW01. Next base: position 23,564 of record CBDVAW010000002.1, on the reverse strand, counting down.
CTTTTAAAAGAAAAAGGATTAATAATAGCGGGAGTAAACCCAAAAAGAGATTTAGTAGAGATTATTGAAATAAAAAATCATCCATTTTTTGTAGGCACGCAATTTCATCCTGAATTTAAATCAAGGCCGTTAACCCCGCACCCTCTTTTTGTAAAGTTTATCAAGGCTTGCATTTAGAAATAAAAAAACCCCAATTAATCAGAGTTTTTTAATGTAAGAATTCTATTTAGTTTTCAGTTTTTATTTTACGACTTCGGATTTAATCTTTGATTCAATCTGTCCAACATTAACTATTTTAACTGTTCTTTGAGAGCCGTCAAAACATTTCTTTTTTTTTGTTTTAAAACTAACAACACCTTCTTTTATCGCGTAAAGAGTATCGTCTTTGCCTTTTCTAACATTATCGCCGGGAAGAAACTTAGTGCCTCTTTGGCGAATAATAATCATCCCGGTTTTTATTTTTTGTCCGGCAAATAATTTGACTCCCAACCTTTGAGATTGTGAATCTCTTCCTAATTTGCTTGAACCTGTTGCTTTTGTTTTAGACATAAATATATAAAATATGTAATATAAAACATAGAACAAATATAATCTGAATAACTCAGCAGTTTGGCGAAGCCGCTAAGCGTCGCGAATGCTTTATACCATACGACATTATGCTATCAAAAATTAAAGTTTTTGTCAAAGAATATCAAGATGATATAATTTTAGTAGTCGGAGTGATTTTAATTTCTTTATTGAGTTTTGCTACGGGTTATTTAACAGCTTCCAGCCAAAATAAAGAGCCTTTAATAATTGAAGAAATTATTTATGGAAACAATCATTAATCATATAGGTGTTATTATTGACGGCAATAGAAGATGGGCGAAAGAAAGAGGATTGCCCACTCTCCGCCGGCATCGGCGAAGAATGGAAAGAGTGGGGCAATTAAGAAAATCATGCCAGGAAAAAGGAATTAAAATTCTTACAATTTATGTTTTTTCTACTGAAAACCGGAAAAGAACGGAAAAAGAAGTAACTTATTTAATGGAGCTTATTAAAGAAGCTTTTACTCAAAAAAAAGAAGTTCAACAACCTCATAAAGACGGCGTTAAAGTTCGTTTTCTCGGACATTATTCAAAAAGGACTTAATGCGTTAGAGAGGCTAACTGAAAACAATAAGAATATGATCCTTAATATAGCTTTGAATTATGGAGGCAGGCTGGAGATCATTCACGCTGTTAAAAAAAGCATCCGGGGTAAATATTCCGTTAAAAAAATTGATGAAAAATTAATAGCCAAAAATCTCTGGACCGAAAGATTGCCCGATCCCGGATCTGATTACTAGGACCGGAGGAGAACAGCGCCTTTCTAATTTTTTGACTTAGCAGTCGGTTTATAGCGAGTTTTATTTTATTAAAAAATATTGGCCCGATTTTGCAGCAAAAGACCTAAATGCGGTTTTACAAGATTATACCAATCGTCATAGAAGATTCGGCAAATAACCATAATCCCATTAAAAGATTGTTTATTATATCTTTTAATTATATTAGAATAATAGCAAGATAATTAATTAATAATTTATAAAATATTATGTCAAAATTTTTGAATAAGAAAGTGCCGGCGCCGGTGGCTATTGCCGTTATTGTTTTGGTTGCCGTGATAGCGGTAATTGTTATATTAAAATGGCAAATCGGGTTAATAGAAGAAGAGCTGTGGATACCCAACGCAATATTGATAGATAAGTAGGAAAGCACATATATTAATTAACCCTAAATTATCGTTAGGCGCGTTTTTATTAAAAAGCAGAATGTTTAACGATTTTTTATTATATTAATTTGAGTTGACATTATACTGATTTCGTGGCATTTTATATTAAAATTAACAAATTAAAGAAGTTCATTGAAATTTTTAATTCTATTACTAGAAAGGAGGCGATAATAGATGTTAAAAAATATCAAACATTCAGGGTTGACAGGGCATTTTTCCATAAAAAAAGAGTCAGGCACACCTTTTTTATTTGTGCATGGTATGTGGGGAGGATCATGGCAATTTGTTTATTGGATGGACTACGCTGTGAAAAAAGTCAGCTCATATGCTTTTAACCTTAGGGGTCATTGTGGCTCTATGCCAAATGTAAAACTGGGGAAAGTATCTGTTGCAGACTATGTAGAAGATGTAAAGAACATACTTAGGAAGATCGGTCCGGCAATTCTCGTAGGCCACTCAATGGGAGGTCTCATATCGCAAATTGTTGCTTGTGAAGAAAAAGAATTAGTCCGAGGGTTAGTGCTTGTTGCTTCTGCGCCGCCCAATAGTGTGCCTTTACGCGGCTCAGTGTTGTGGAGAATGTGGAGACCGGCATATGTGGGCGCAATAATATGTGGCTTTCCGTTAAAATTACATTTTAGAGATGCGTGTGTTTTAATGCTCAATGAGATTGTTGCCAAAGAAACCGTTTTTAAATGTTTTGTTCCCGAATCGGGGACAGCGGTTAAAGAAATTGCGTTTGGCCGCATAAAGGTTGATTTTACAGAAATCAAATGTCCAACGATGATGATTGTCGGGAAAAAAGACAACATAACAACCGTTAATATGCAGAGGGATCTTAGAAATCAATGTAATCCGGACAATTATATTGAATACCCGGACTTTGGCCATATGATTATGATGGAACCGAAGCTAAAAGGTTCAATAAAACAGAAAGACCCAATTAAAGATATAGTTGAGTTTGCTCATACATTATCTTAGTCTATCGTCAAACCTGAAAAAACCGTTGGAAAATCCAACGGTTTTTTATTAAATATTTTTATTATGGTAAAATATAAAAATAAATTAAAGCTAATGGATAGTTGGTATTATGAAAAAAAGAAGCAAACAAAAAAAGTTTATAAGCATATCCGCGCCGATATTGATTATTGCCGTGGTGTTATCGTTGGCGATTAATATTGTTTTGTATGAACAGAAAAAAACAAGACTTGCCGCCAGCGTTTCGGAGTCGGTTGACATTGCCATAACGGATCAAAAAAATTCAGAAACCGACCAGCCTGAAGAAGTCAGCTCGGAAGAGGATAAAATAAGAATAGAGATTGAACAACTTGAAGCTGAAGCGGAAAAAACAATAGCGCAGATTGAGGAGATGAGAGGGGGTAAGGAAATAAACAGAATATTATTAAATGGCTGCATTACTGAAGCCGAAGCGTTTTATAAAGATGAAGAGATGTCCGAAGAGGCCAAGGCCGAGTTAAAACAGAAAAAAGACGAGTGTCTTAAAAAATATTCTGTTGAATGAGCATAGGATTATTTAAATAACAATGAAGAGAAAAAAATATATCTATAGATAATAATATACTGACAAAAAAATTAACTAAAAAACAAAAAACAGAAATAGATAAAGCGGTAAAAAAAGTGGTTAAGGAATACGGGGAAGCGCTAAGGATGCTTGGAACGACATAAAAAAACAAGGAAAATATATTTAATGGGTAACATAGAGTAATTAATATTGTGCGACATTTACTTAGACGCTAAAAATCGGGGAGTAGCCCCCGGTTTTTTTAATCTTTAAGATCTTTTCCGCCATGGAATTTACGGTGGACATCCCGGAGGCGCTTATTGGTCACATGAGTATAGATTTGCGTGGTCACAATATTTTTGTGGCCTAAGAATTCCTGAATGGTTCTCAAATCAACGCCTTGTGTCAACAAATCAGTGGCATAAGAATGGCGCAGAGTATGTGGAGTTGTGAAAACAGGGATATTGGCCAATAAGGCGTATTTTTTAACAATCCTTTCTATGGAGCGAGGGGTAAGGCGCCTATCGGCGTCTTCGCGGCCTCTGTAATTGATGAACAGGGGTTTTTCTTGGTCATTTCTGGTGTTTACATACTCTTTAACCCAGTTGAGGGCTCTCTTGGAAAAATAAACGGTTCTGGGGTTGTCTCCTTTACCGATAATTCCCAATTCCAGATCATTCTTATTCTTTATATTTTTAAACTGTTCTATATTCAAGGCAGTCAGTTCGGCTATTCTTAAACCGGTAGAAAAAAAAGTTTCCAGTATCGCGCGGTCTCTTAACCCGGCAGAATTTTTAATGTCAGGTTGTAATAAGAGTTTTTCAATCTGGTCCAGATTAAGAAATTTAATACTTTTTTCTTTTCCGCTACTCTTGGGAAGCGATATTTTATCTGCCGGGACGGAAACTATGTCTTTCGCCGTAAAATAGCTTAGAATGGCTCTTAGAGCGACTAAATAATAGTTCTGGGTTATCTTCTTCAGTGGCTTTCCTTTGGGGTCTTGAAAGCGAGATAGATACAGCCGGTATTTCCATATATGGTCAGGAGTTAATTCAGATGGAGTAAGAGATTCGTTATTTGTACTTTTTAACCATAATATAAATTTTTGCAAATAACGGGAATAGTTTTTTTGTGTGTTACTGGATAATCCTTTTTCTATTTCACAGTAGTCTAAAAAATCGGGGATATAATTAATAATGGACTTATTGGTTTTTTCCATATTTTTTGTTTTTGGCGCCGGGGGAGACCCTTTATTGAGAACTCCACCGATCATATATATTAAATGTCGCTTTACCTACATTGTGCGACTAATACTATATTAAAACATAGGGGCGGTTTAATCAATCCCCTCTATTATTTATGCGTTATGAGCCGTTTCTTGGCCACATTGTCTTTCTTAGAAAATACTTTTGATTCTTTGCCAAAAGCCGGGAATTTTTTCTTTGATCTCTACTTTGACTTCTTCTTTTTCTTTTTCCAATTCTTGTTTAATTATAGGTTTCCTAATCGCGAACTGGTTTTGGAAAAAAGATTTAATATTAATCCAAATATTTTGCAATACGGGAGTAATATATTTATTCCATAATTTTTTTATAGTTTTCCATCCTTCTTGCCAAGAGTCATAAGCCGTGTGCCAAGCATCTTGCATAGCCTTTGGGATAGCCTTTAAAATCTTTCCCATAAAAGATTTGGCCTCTCCCAGTGTGCTTGGTTGGTCAATGAAACGTATGTCTTGCGCCAATGAGTTTATTGGGCAAGCAGAAATAAGAACAGCGGCAGTCAAAAAAAACAACATTAGTTTTGCAATTTTTTTCATTACTTAAAAATTAGAATAATTTTTTTGCGTCCTTGATTCTTTGTAGAGTTCTTTCCTTCCCCAATATCGCGGCGATATCAAAAGGGCTTGGAGAAGCTTTTTTCCCTGAAAGAGCGGCTCTAAGCGGCCAGAGAAGACTGCCTCTGTCCCCTATTTCTTTAGTGGCGGACATTAAAACGTTTTCTATTTCATGGGAGACAAACATCTCTTCTTTTATTCCGGACAGGACTTTTTTTGCCATATCAAGAGAATTGATAATTTCTTTATCTGATATTATTTTCCACCTTAGAAGGTCTTTAGGATAATCAAGCTTGTTTTTAAAGAAAAAGTCAGTGGCTTGGACTATGTCGGAAAGTTTTTTTATTCTTTGCCATTCAGGCCTTATAACATTCATTAAGCCCTCAAAAGAAATAGTATTTTCGCTATCGGTAATAGTGTAAGACATCGCCGCTTCTTCTGCGTGTTGGCCTTGTTGTAAATTTTCCGGGTTAGCCTTGATCAATCCGGCCTGGATAAGATAAGGGACACAAAGCTCCGTTAATTTTCTTAGCGGTTTTTTGCGTATATAAAAACCGTTAAGCCAATCCAGTTTTGTGAGATTAAAAACTGCTCCCCCTTTTTGTATTTTTTCCAACGAGAATTCTTTTATCAAAGAAGCAAGGGAAAAAACCTCTCTTTCGTCTCCGGGGTTCCATCCTAAAAAGGCCATAAAATTAATCAAAGCTTCGGGCAGATAGCCTGTTTCGCGATAATCGGAGATAGCCACGGCATTGTGTCGTTTGCTCAATTTAGAACGATCTGCGCCCAAGATTAACGGCAAGTGAGCGTATTTTGGTTGATTAAAATTTAAAGCTTCTTGAATTAAGCATTGTTTCGGGGTATTTGTAATATGGTCTTCTCCTCTGAAAATATGACTAATCTTCATCTCAAAATCATCCACAACACTGGCAAAGTTATAAAGCGGACTTTTTAGATTTTTAGCTATTACAAAATCGCCTCCAAGAGTGTCTGATTCAAATTCAACTTTTCCGCGGATCAGATCTTCAAAAATAATTTTTTTCAAAGGAACCCTAAATCTTATTACAGAGGGCTTTCCTTCGGCTAATTTTTTTTCACATTCTTCTTTGGTGAGCTTGCTGCATTGGCCGTTGTAGCGAACAGGCTGCCCGGCGCTCATTTGGTATTGGCGCATAGCTTCTATATCTTCTCCGGAGCAAAAACAATAATAAGCCTTATCTTCTTTTAAGAGCTGTTCCAGATATTTGGAATATATTTCCAATCTTTCGCTTTGTCTATAGGGTCCATATTTGCCAATATCCTCTTTTCCCCCCAACATAGGGCCTTCGTCCCAGTGCATTCCAAGCCATTCAAGGCTTTCCATAATGTCTTTTTCAAAACGAGGTTCAGACCTTTTTTTATCAGTATCGTCAATTCTTAAAATAAAAACTCCCCTGTCTTTTTTAGCAAGAAGATAATTGAATAAAGCTGTTCTCGCCAGGCCAATATGTAAAAATCCTGTAGGAGAAGGAGCTATCCTTACCCTAACGGAACCGGGCTTGATTAGCTGGAAATTATCAGTAGTCATATTATTTTAAGATTAACATAGCTTTTAAATAATAATCAAGACGATGGCCACTGTTTTTAGTCCACAAGATATTCTTTAATATATTCGGCGATAACGCGGGCGGCTCTCGGGCGTGACCATTTTTTAGCGTTTTGAGACAGATTTTTTAATCTATCCGGATTAGAAATAAGATATTTGATTTTTTCCAGGAAAAAATGAGGAGTTAAATTAGGTTCTTCCACAACTATAGCTCTCTCCCCTTCAGAGGCAAAGGCATAAGCGTTTTTTACCTGATGATTTTGCGCTGCTGTTGCCAACGGAATAAATATAGCAGGCTTTCCTATGGCGGCAATTTCAAAAATTATTCCCGATCCCGCTCTGGCTATGATTAAATCAGCTATTTGATAGGCATGCTTGATCTTTAATTCCCCGATAAACGGCAACAGATGATAGTGGGATTCTTGTTCTTCATTAAGCCTTCCTTCAACTTCATCTTTAATGTCATTAAAGTTTTTTTCTCCGCATTGATGAATTATTTCAACATTCTCCAAAAGCTCTTCCAAGACATCAAGAATAATATCATTAATGCGTTGAGCTCCTTGCGAACCTCCTAAAATTAAAATTACCGGCCTTCCTCCTTTAAGTTCAAATAATTCCTTGGCTGATTCCTTAGAGCCTTCCAATATTTCCTTTCTTATGGGGTTGCCAACGACTATTCTTTTTTTTGGGCTAAAATATTCCGTGTTTGGAAAGGCAATAAATGTTTCCATAGAAAACTTGTGTAGAATTCTATTGGCCAATCCGGGAACAATATCTGATTCATGGAGAATAATCGGTACTCTCCATATCCATCCGGCGAGAACAGTTGGTAAGGATCCATAGCCACCTTTGCAAAAAATTAAATCGGGAGATGAAAAAACAATATATAAAAATGCTTGGCAAATTCCCAGAGGAATTTTAATAAAAAGATCAACAATATTCATTAAAGAAAAATATCTTCTAAATTTACCGGCTAAAATTGTTTTTATTTTTACTCCTTCTTGTCCTATTAAAATGGGAGCAAAATCATCTTTTGGTCCCATATAGACAAAATTAAGATCTTTGCCGGGACATATTTTTCTTAATTCTCTTATAACGGCGATGAGCGGAAAAATGTGGCCTCCTGTCCCCCCGCCGGCAAGCAATATTCTCATAATCGTATATTTAATTATTTATTGACAGCATATTTGGAAATATTCAATAAAATACCAATGCCTATCAGTTCGCTTATTAAAGCGGAGCTTCCATAACTGATGAAAGGCAAGGGAATCCCTGTCAGAGGAAGAATGCCTATCATTGCGCCAATATTTACAAAGGCCTGGATGGTTATCCAAAGGATTATGCCGGATGCCGCTAATTTGAAAAATTGGTCGTCAGAATTTTTAATGATTTTCCAGCCCCTGAAGGCAAAAAACATAAACAAAAAAATAATTACCAAACTTCCCATTAAACCTGTTTCTTCGGCGAAAACAGCAAAAATTGAATCTCCCATAGATTGCGGCAGAAAGCCGAACTTCTGCTTGCTCATCCCCAGTCCTACGCCGAAGATACTCCCCGACCCCACGGAAATCAAAGCTTGTTTGATTTGATATCCTTTCCCCATAGGGTCGGCTTCCGGGTTCAGAAATATAAAAAGCCTTGATAAACGATAAGGAGCTATTTTAATCAACGATATTAATCCTACTCCTCCCATAAAAACCAGCAAGAGAGTGTGCCACAGGGGCGTATTGGCTATAAAATACATCCCCATCCCTATTATGAAAATTACTCCCAATGTGCTGGCATCTGATTGAAAGGTTAAAAGAACACTGATTAATCCTATTGTGATCAAGAAAGGAGTAAGTGTATTTTTTAATATTGCGACATTAGATCCGGGCCTTTTGTTCTTTTTAAAGGATGGCTTGCGGTTCTTCAATCGTTCTGACAACCATGCGGCCAAATAAAGGATAAAAGTCAGCTTGAGCATTTCGGAAGGCTGAAAAGAGACAAAGCCAAGATTAATCCAGCGACTGGCGCCTCCGAAGCTATACCCGATTTTTGGCAGAAAGACAGCCACCATTAGGACTAAGTTTATTAAAAGAGCAATGTGCGCGTATTTTTTAAACAGGGATATGGGAAGAAAAAAAACAGTTAAAGCTAATGCCAGTCCTATTAAAAGACCCATTACTTGGTGAATTAAAAAGTAGCTGGTTTTTCCCGTATTTTCTAAAGAAAAAGCCGGAGAAACGCTGCCTAAAATTAAAATACCAAAAACTATCAATATTGCCAATGTTCCAACCAAAAAATAATCAGGGCGATGCGAAGTCATAAAATATTAACCAAGAAGTCTAATTATAACTCCAATAGTTGCCATCACCAATCCGATAACCCAAAATCTCATAGTTATTTTATAATCGGGCCATCCCTTGGCTTCAAAATGATGATGTATTGGAGCAGCTAAAAATATTTTCTTTTTCCTGAATTTTTTAGAAAGAAGCTGCAAAATATCTGAACCTGTTTCCATAACTAACAGAAAGCCGATAATCGGAAGAACCAAAACAGAGTCAGTCAAAAAAGCTACTACGGTTAAAACGGCGCAAAGACCGAGTATTCCGCTCTCCCCCATATAAAATCTTGCAGGAGGAATATTAAACCATAAGAAAGCCAATATAGCTCCTAAAATAACTACGCAGAAAGTAGCAAGATCAACCTGCCCGCGGAAAAAAGCTATTATGGCAAAGGCTCCGAAGATAGACGCGAAAGTTCCTCCGGCCAAACCGTCAAGTCCGTCTATTATTCCTCCACTGTAAACGGCGATCATTGTTATCACAAAAAAAGGAATATACCAAAGACCGATGGTGAAATCGCCTATTCCGGGGATATGAATTGTCTCCCATCCCAATTTGGAATAAAACCACCAAGCGCCTATTAAACCGATAAGGCTTACCATTATAAGTCTTTTGGATAGCGAGAGTCCCTTCCCTTTTTTGTTTATGACCTGGAGTATGTCGTCTGTGAGCCCGAGTAATGAAGCGGCTGCTAATGTAAAAAGTGGAAGCCAAGTTTGCCCCCGGCTTAAAAAGTTTAATTTTTCAAACGGCCAAATACCTATTTTGGCAAAAATAAAAAAAGATATGGCTACGCATAAAGGAGCTATCCATATAAGCAATCCCCCAAATCTGGGAGTGTGAACTTCATTTTTACTATGAAATTTTTTAAAAACAGGGATCTCTCCCCCGTCCAAGGCTTCTGTTTTTGGTATTTTACGCCAAAGTTTATATTTATATAAAAAATGAGTTAATGCAGGCGTGGAAAAAAAGGCTACGAAGAAAACCACGGTTCCCGCGGTAAAGATTTTAATAACATTGATTCCCAGCTCTGTGTTTCCGTTTAAAAACATAGGTTACCATTTATAAGCTTTGTCCATCCATTCAATTAATTTTCTCATCTCTTCAAAACGATTTGAAGAACCTAAAATGATATTAACCAAATAGTTGTTGTTCTTTGGACTTTCCAATATTAACAAAAGACAACCACCGGCTTTTGCCGTATAGCCTGTTTTCCCTCCGACTATATTTGGAAACTCCCCTAAAAGTTTATTGGTATTTATAAGTTTGTGATGGAACATTCCGTCAGAAGAATAAAGGTCGGCATCAGTGGTGGAAATAATATTTAATAATTGAGGATTTTGAAGTAATTCTTTTGCCAATATTCCTAAATCTTCTACAGTTGAATAGTTTGTTGAGCTATTATTAAAAGCGTCCGGAGCGATTAATTCGTCGTCCAACCCACTGGGGTTGATAAAATAGGTATTATTCATTCCCAGAGTTTCAGCGTTTAAATTCATTAATTCTATAAAAGATTTTTCACCTATAACTTCACTTAAAGAATAAGCCGCTCCATTACTGGATTCCATAAGTAAGAGATGAAGCAGGTCTTCTACATAAAACTCTTCTCCTGTTTTCAGATAGCTGCTTTCAGCGGTCTGATTTGCCGCTTCTTCGCTTATTTTTACCGTGAATCTTGAATGCTGGTAATGTTCGGAAACAAGAAGCCCTGTCATCAATTTTGTTAAACTGGCCATTGGCAATTTGTTTCTTATGTTTTTTTGAAATAAAACTTTTTGGCTGCCATCGTAGCCGTATTCTATTGAAATAGCTGACTTAGCCTTAAGAACCAGAGCAGGTTCATTCCAGTTGCGCAAAGGCTTTAATGAAGGATCTATTACCGGGCGGCTCGCATAGGCGATTAGGTTATGATTATTCTGAAACTGGGAAAAAAAGAAATCTTCCAATGTCCCCTCAAAAACATTCACACCGAACCAAAAAGGCAGACTTATAACCGTTATCAATAAAAGAATTTTTATATTTTTTGAACCCAAAATTCTCACTCTTGGCAAAGTTATTATATCTTTCGCGCTACGCGGACGTTTTGTAGAAATTTTTTTCAACAAATCCGACTCTTTTGTTTTAATATCCTTCATCTATTATTTTTGTTTTATTATTTTTATATGCAATTCTTTTAGTTGTTTTTCATCAATACCACCGGAAGGGGCTCCTATCATTAAATCTCTGCCATCTCCTGTCTTGGGGAAGGCCATTACTTCGCGTATATTTTGTTCGCGGGCTAAAATTGCTAAAAATCTGTCAATCCCGGAAGCAATGCCTCCGTGCGGCGGCACTCCATATTTAAAGGCTTCCAAAATGTGCTTGAATCGGCTTTGAACTTCTTCTTTGCTATGCCCTAAAAGCTCAAAGATTTTACTCAAAAGCTTTGGGTCATGATTTCTAATAGAACCTCCGGCAATTTCATTTCCATTAAGAACCAGATCATATTGTAATGCCTTCACTTCTCCCATTTTCCCTGAATTCAATTTTCCTAAATCTTTTGGATTAATGGCGGTAAAAGGATGATGAACCGCTCCCCATCTTTTATCGCCCTTCTTGTATTCAAACATAGGAAAATCAATTACCCACAAGAAAGCCAGTTCATCCGGATTGTCTTTGTTTTTTCTTAAGTCGGGCTTGTCGGTTTTGTATTTTTTCATTGCCTCGTCATAAGTTATCCTTTTAAAAGGCTTAAAGACAATTCTTTTTTCCGGCAATATTTTTTCTATTATTTCAATAAATAATTTTTCTACCAATTGTAAAACATCTTCTTGTTGGACAAAACTCATCTCTATATCAAGCTGGGTAAATTCTGTCTGCCTATCCCCCCTCTGATCTTCATCGCGCAGGCATCTGACAATCTGAAAATATTTTTCTACACCGGCGACCATAAGAAGTTGTTTATATTGTTGCGGGCTTTGTGGCAGGGCGTAAAACTCTCCGGGATGAAGCCTTGACGGGACTAAAAAATCTCGCGCTCCTTCAGGCGTAGATTTAGTAAGAAGAGGAGTTTCTATTTCAAGAAATCCTTGTTTTTGTAGAAAATCTCGCGAGCACTGCAATACCTTTTGTCTTGTCTCTAAATTTTTTATCAGGCGGCTTCTTCTTAGATCAATGTAGCGGTATTTAAGCCTTTTTTCTTCCGACAATTCGTAGCCGGAAGTATCAATGGCGAAAGGTATGGTTTCAGCTTCGGAAAAAACTTCTATGTTTTCAGCCTGCAGCTCTACTTTCCCCGTTTCAATATTTGGGTTTACCATTCCTTTAGGCCTGTTTATTATTGTCCCTTCAATACTAATCACCCATTCCGGCCTAACATTCTTCACTATGCCATAAGTCTCTTTATTGTCGGGCGTAAAAACAGTTTGGATTATTCCCGATCTGTCCCTTAAATCAATAAAAAATATTTTACCATGGCTTCTTACGGAATTTACCCATCCGCAAATCTTAACTTTTTCTCCGGGACAATTGATCGTGTCAACATTAAGAGTTCTTTTCATTATTTTGTCTTAATTATTTTTTCCCAAGTAATATTTAATTTTGTCAACAAGCTGTTTGGGGGTGTAGTTGGTTTTAATAAGATAATCCTCTATTCCTAATTTTTGAGCTTGTTGTTTTGTTTTCGGGTCATCAAAATTACTAAAAGCGACTACCGGAATAGAGGCGATTTTTTTATTTCTAATCCTTCTTAAACGCTGAAGAAAATATATACCATTTTCTTTAGGAAGTAAAATATCCAATACTATCAAATCTGGTTTTTTCTTTTTAACTATTACTAATGCCTCTTTCGGTTCGGTCGCAATATAAACCTCAAAACAAGTTTTGGTTAATTTGTCCTGATACATTTCGGCTAAAATTTTTTCGTCTTCTATAAGTAATATCTTTTTCATATTTTTAAGCGTATTAAAAAAGATTTTCTTAATTAATTTTAATGTTTGTCCTATACCGAATCTATTCCGATACAGGGTTGTCCTCTTTTTCTTCCTGTATTCTCTTAATTTCTTTTTTCAATTCCGCCATTTTTAATTCTCTTCCTACGGTAAGTTTGTAGAATTTTTCCAACTCCGTTTTTCTCTTATCTATTTCCTCATAAGCAAGAGCGTTGTTGAAAGCGATAGCTGATTGAGAAGACAGGGTGTATAAAAGATCAATATCTTGCGCCGTATAGATTTTTTTAGACATTTTACCTCCCAATATAATAATGCCGATCAGTTCGTCTTTAATGATTAGAGGCATCAAAACGGATATATTGGTTTTGTCCGCGGATTCTTTGAAAGAAAGAAGTTTGGTTGAATATTCCTGCGTTTCCGTTCTATTTTTATGTTTTGCTATCTTCATCTCGTCAACAATAAAGGGTATTTCTTTTAGAATTAGCGGTTTTTTTGTATTCTGTAAATATTCAACCAAAAAGCTGTTTTCTGCAGCCAAAAAAGAAGAGACATCTTTTTCATTGAGCTTGATTAATAATTGGGGATAAAAATTCTCTTTTCCCGGCTGTTTAAGAATAATTCCAACCATATCTATATTTAAAGCGTCTAACAGGGAGCGCGCGATAAGGCTGGCGAGCTTGTCTAATTCTATTATTTGGTTAAACTTTTTTGTCAATTCTTCCAAAGTAGTTTTCAGTCTGTAAAAAGTATAATAAAAATATTTACCCGCTATTTTCTGATACAGATTAAATAGATAAAGGAAAAGAAAAATTCCAATAACTAAAACAGAAAACCACGCAATATTTATAGGGATTGGGTTATTTAACTTGCCGTTTAAAAATATTAACAAAACGCCAAATATTATTACACTGAAAGAGGAAGAAAGATATATTGCCATTCTGCCGAGCATAAAACGAATATCCATCAAGCGGTATTTTAAAATCGCGTAAAAGATAGAACCTATATAAGCCAATACAAGAATATTGGCCACGGGGGGTATGGGAATATTATAAAATAAAAAATAATTTGTTGAACCGCCGACTACGGCTATGGTAAAACCGATGGCAATAATTTTAGACTGGATAAGCTTAATACCCGAGAGCCGCTTCAGCTCTTTAAATATTAAAATAATGGAATATGCCCAATAGAAAAAGAAATGCAGGAGATAGAAATGATATAAGAACCCCGGCACCGCGTAAAAATCAAATATTGATTTGGGCACCACATCTTGAATAAAAAAAGAAGTAAACATTGTCGGGACAAACATAGCGGCGGTGACATACCCGAAGATCAATAGCGCGCGGTTTTGCTTGTATTTGCCAAGCCAAGCAATAACAAAGTGAAGGCTTGCAACCGACGTAAAAACCGCGCCTATATGTAAAAGCTGGAATGTGAGAAGAGCAGTTTCTTTACTTTCGGCAGCAGGAAAGAACATATGGAAGAAAGACCATATGACAATACTGAAACAAACATAACTGAATGTTCTATTGATTTGGCTTTTTTTATTTTTTGTCAGTATAAAAACGCCCAATATTAAACTGGTGATAAAATTTAAAAAACCCGATATTGCGATATAAAGCGTAATCATAAGCACCGAGCCTCAACCAATATTGTTTTTATGTTCCAACCCACTGTCTTTAGTTTTGTGCTCATAGCAATTTAGCATTTATTATACCTTTTTATTGTTAAAATATAAAGACATAAAAACCAACCCAAAAAGCCCCGAAAATTTGGGGCTTTTTGGGTAAACCCTCTTAAATTATTTAATAGGGTAAACGTGATAACTATGCGACTGGATTTTGTGGTGAAGAAGCTGGTGGCTCTTCTGATTCTTCCGGTTGAGCCGGTTCTTCAGGAATACTGGATGCTTCAGGTGTGCTGGACGCTTCGGGTGTGTCTTCTTCTTTTTTCTGGGTCATTAAATAAATGATGACCGCCACTATCGCTACTGCCACAATTATACCAACAATGGTTATGGTGCTCATAAGATAGTTTCCTTAATACTTTTTATTAATTGTTATTATTTTTGTCTTTAGATTATTAAGGCTGATATGTTATTTATCTTTTTTTTTGGTCTATGCAGTAATAAACAATAAACCCCGTTGCCGCTACGGCGAAAATTACTAATGCAATAGTGTTCATATCTATCAACATATAATTTAAAACATCTACTAATGTTAGGCTTACCGATTAATAACCTTTATCTTATTGTCTTTTTTGTTTTGACTTTTGTCAAGTGGAAAATTTATTTCTTAATAAATATTTGATTAATTTTAGCTATTAATATCCGAGCTCAATGGAGTCTAAAACAATATAGTCAGGGCCCTTTCGGCTTAAAATGCTTTCCATTATTTCAATGGAATTGACGGCGATACTTAAAGAAAGCGTTTTTTCTACAACAGGTTTTTCTGCCAGTTGCTTCCACTCCCCTTGATGAATTCTTCCCAATGTTACGTGTGGTCTAAAAGCTCTATTTTCTTGGTTGTTGAAAGCGCCATTCTCCGATTTTTCAAAATTCATTTCAATTTCATTTCTCAACTTAGTCAATTCTTTATTATATTCCCCCTCAACCCAGAACATTCTTGGTTGTTTCCCCGGAGGGCCAAGGAGTATTTTATTAAATTTTATTAAAAAAGGTTCATATTTTGCCGCTGTTTTTTTGGCGATCTTACAGATTTCGTAGATTTCTCCATCATCAACATCACCTATAAAAAGCAAAGTAAGGTGCAGATTATATTTCTTTGTCCATTTAACCGGCAAAGAAGACCATAAATCCTGAAAACCTTGCAGCTTTTTTTTGGCTTTGTCCGGGAAATTAATAGCTATAAAAATACGATGTTTTTTCATAATTAAATTACATTTGTATATAAGAATTAACAGCGTTATTTATAGCCGGGGCTTCGGAGATTTGACTGCCGAGCAGAGTGCAAACAACGCTATGATTTCTTACAATATATAATATAGCATTAATGTCTGCGGTTTGGCGAGAAGTTGTTGGTTGGCTTGGAAGCGGGCTTTAAATAAGCTATGATCTTATTAAGATGTTTATTATTGACGTTATTCCTTCAGTTAAATATTCTCTGTCATCGCCTCAAATATTAACATATTTTTGCTCTCAAAAAGTAGATATCGGGGGCCTGGTTTCCATTCTTCTTAATAGGAGAAAGGTGGTGGCGATAGTTGTTGACTGTGCCGATGCAAAAGAAAAAAAAGCGGAAATTAAAAAAATAGATTTTGAGTTGAAGGGAATATTAAAAGTCATTTCAAATGAGCCCGTAGTTTCTTCTTATCAAATAGAATTAATGCATATTCTTCATCAATACTATCTATTCTCTCTTGGAGGGATCTCAAAGCTTTTCCTTCCGAAAAGTTTGGTCAGAAGAAAAACATTTGTAAAAAACTTGCCGGCTTTCCCGGCATATAATGTTTCAAAACCGGATAATAAGAATATTCCCCTGCTCTATTGGAGTGAAAATCGGTTAATACTATATTTGGAAGAAATTAAGAATACGCTGAAACAAAATAAACAGATTATTTTTTTATCACCCGAAATTCAAAATATAAAAAAAGCGGCAGATTTTTTATCTAAAGAATGCCAAGCGAAAATTTCCGTTATTCATAGCGAATTAAGCGTTAGCCGGGAATTTGCGGAATGGCGGAAAATTAAATCAGGCAATATTGACATAATATGCGGAACGCGTTCGGCAATCTTTTTTCCAATAACAAATCCGGGACTTATTATTATTGACGATGAGGAAAATCATAATTATAAATCTTGGGATATGCATCCTCGCTATGACGCAAAAGTCGCAGCTTTAAAATTCGCCGAGATTACGGGATCAAAAATTATTCTTGGCAGTGATTTCCCCTCAATAGATTCCTATCATAAAGCGCGACAAGGGCAATACAGACTAATCAAATCGCAAGAAAGCGTTTTGAAGCCAAAGGTAATATTGGCAGATATGAAGGAAGAAATGCGCAGACATAATTTTTCTATTTTCAGCGAAAGTCTTCAAAAAGCCTTAAAAGAAGTATTATCCAAAAATGAGCAAGCATATTTATTTGTTGGTCGTCGTGGGATAGCTACATCTGTTTTTTGCCGTGATTGCGGCTATGTTGTTAAATGTAAGGACTGCGATGTTTCTATGGTTTATCATAGTCAGACTCAAGGGAACAATGAGGTCCTTTTGTGCCATCATTGCGGTAATAAAATGTCTCCTCCTTCGCGTTGCCCAAAGTGTCGCGGCGATAGAATAAAATATTTTGGTTCCGGTACCCAGAAAGTGATACAAGAATTGAAAAGACTGGTTGCGGGGCCATGGGGGTTTGGTGATTTAGCAAATAGCATAGCAAGGATAGATAGTGACATAGCGCCGGATGCGCGCCAACAAGAGAAAATTTTTGAAGATTTTAAAAAAGGCAAATATAAAATATTAATAGGGACGCAGCTTCTGTTAAAAAACAGCCGCAAGGTGAGCTTGGTAGGGATAATTTTAATTGATCCGATTTTGAGTCTTCCTGAATTTAGGTCTTCTGAACGGGGTTTTAGGCTTTTATCCCGATTTAAATTTTTAGGTGAAAAAATGATAATCCAGGCTTATAATGAAACACCGTCTTTGTTGCAGTTTTTTCAAAATGGAGAAACAGAATTATTTCTTCAACAAGAAATAAAGAGCCGTCAAGAATTGTTCTATCCCCCATTTTCGCAAATAGCCAAGCTTAGTTATCCCCATAAAGATTTTAACAAAGCGATCAATGAAGCAGACAAGTTGGCGGAAACAATAGATGGCCTGATGGAAGCAAACGGTCTTCAGTCTTTTGTTGAGATACTTGGACCCGCTCCCGCCTTCCCTTCTTGCGTGCGCGGTAAATATGTCTGGCACATTATATTAAAAATAACGGGCAGAACAGAAGAGGTTAAGAAGATTCTCATAAATACTATCTCCCGGGGTTGGACAGTTGATATTGACCCCCAAAGTTTGCTATAATTCAGATATATTAAGAATTAAAATACTAAAACAATGTTAAAACCAAAGATTATTTTTTTTGGAGCTTCTGATTTTGCCTTTCCACACCTTAAAAATTTAATAGCCGACAAATACAGGATATTAGCCGTGATAACTAATTTTGATAAGCCTGCCGGGCGCAAGCAAGTTGTTAATGTTTCTCCGATTAAAAACATATGTGAAAAATTTAATATACCTGTGCTCCAACCGGAAAAAGCCAAGGAGTCTTACGAGAAAATAAAAGAACTAAACCCTGATCTGATAATAGTGGCTTCTTATGGCAAATTATTGCCCGAAGAGATAATTAATATACCTAAACACGGAAGTTTAAATGTGCATCCTTCCTTATTGCCTAAATGGCGCGGTCCTTCTCCTATTCAATATACTATTTTAAATGGCGATCAAGAAACCGGAGTAACGATTATTTTAATGGACGATAAAATGGATCACGGGGATATACTGGCTCAATCAATAATCAAAGTTCCGGGCGCAAGAATTACACACAAGGAGTTAGAGCAGGTTTTGGCTGAAGCGGGTTCCCAACTCTTACTTGAAACTGTTCCTAAATGGATGAAAAAAGAGATTAATCCTATGTCTCAAAAGGAATCTGAAGCGACTTTCTGCAAATATTTAACAAGAGATGACGGAAAAATTGACTGGAACACGCCGGCTCAAGAAATCGAAAAAAAGATAAGAGCCTTTGATCCGTGGCCGGGATGTTTTTGTTATTGGGAAAAAACAAAAGGCGCTATCTTAAGAATGAAAATTATAAAAGCCAGAATATATGATTTCCCCGATAAATCGCTTTACCCAATCGGAAAAACCTTGGTGGCGCCGCAAAATGAATTATGTGTTCAGACATCAAACGGTTATCTGATAATAGAACGATTACAGGTAGAAGGAGGGAAATCTATGTTTTCAGAAGATTTTATAAGAGGAAATAATGATTTTATGGGCACGGTGCTTAAATAAATATGCTTTCATACAATGATCTAAGAAAAGGAATAAGGATTATATTTGAGGACGAGCCCTACGAGTTCTTAGAGGCTTTATCTATGAAAAAAGCGCGCGGACAAGCCATAATTCAAGGGAAGCTAAAAAACTTAATGACCGGGAATATCTTAACAAGAGCTTTCCGTCAATCCGAGACTTTTGAAGAGGCTGGGCTGGAAAAGATTAACGCTAAATTTTGCTATGTCCATCGGGATCATTATTTTTTTTGCGAAACAAATGATCAATCAAAACGATTTGAATTGAATGGTGAGCAAATTAAATCCATTGTCCCGTTTCTCATCCCGGGACAATCGGTAGATGGGATAATTTTTAACGGGAAAATTATTAACGTATCTTTGCCGATTAAGCTGGCTCTTAAAGTAAAAGAAGCGCCGCCGGGGATCAAAGGCAATAGATCTCAATCCGGCAATAAATTGGTAGAGCTGGAAAGTGGAGCCAAAATAAATGTTCCTCTTTTTGTTGAACAAGGAGATTTAATAGAAGTGAACACGGAAACCGGAGAATATGTCCAACGCTTAGAGAAAGCATAGGCATAAAAAGATATCAATACAAAACGGCAGTTAATCACTGCCGTTTTTTTAGATCATCCTATAAATTTTTTCACTATGTCATATAGCCAGACGGCCAATATGCACAGGAAAAAGAAAACCAGGATAGGCTTTTTGCTTTGGCCCAAATAGGCATCTGCAATTTTCTGCCTCTTTCTCCAAAGCTCTTCCGAAGGATCGTTCCGTTTTCTTATCAACAAAATAATACAGATGAAAACAAAACTCAGCGCCAAATTAATAATAAGCGCTACAAGAAAAGTTTTTTGGTCCATATTTTTAATCCTTTCTACCGCCTTTTGAAAAATTCAAAAAGGCAGAATAATATGTTAAAGAAAAGCTCCGATAATATTATCGGAGCTTATTAAATCTGCTTAGATTATAGCCCATTATTATGTTTTTGCAAACAACGGCCTTCATTTTAAGGCAAGCCTTAAACAATCTATATGGAAAAGAAAAGCGGCGTAATGAAAACCTCTATGGCGGCGGCTATTAATAAAAGAGGAATAATTACTTTCACAAAAAAAGTAAAAATCATAAAAATCTCTTCTTTGATGCAACCTTGTTTTTTAAAGACTTTTTTAATTACCAGCGAGCCAATCTTAATCCCCAAACCGGCCGTTAAGATTATAAGAGGAAGCTCTATAATCCCATGCGGTAAAATTCCCATAATAAATGTCCCCCACGAAGATGTGTCTTGAGTGGAAAATGCCAGGATACCAAGTATGATTCCATTAGAAAGAATAACCAATAATGGAAAAATTCCAAAAATAAAACCAAATATCAAGGTCATGGCCGCCGTTAAGGCGTTGTTAAAAAAAATAGCTAAAAATTGGGAAAAAGGGCCGAGCTTTATCAACGGGCTAAATATTTCCGCTAAGTTTTCTAATACTTTTTCCGCTTCTTGCGGAGCATATTTGGCCGATGAGTAGCCCCATAAAAAAGCAACCGCAAAGAATAATGCGGCGAAAACAATATATGGGCGGACAGATAGAAGATATTTCCCATAAACCTTATTCATTTTTATAATTGAACAAAAACCGGCCATAATATGCATCATTAGCTTTCTATTGAGCTATCTTTAGTATTCAAATACAGAGAAGGTTTCTTGATAACGACTTTGTAAATATTTTCTAGGAAATCGCCCCCCGCATATCCTATTATTACGGCTAAAGACGCCGGAAAGGAGTCAAGCCCTAAAAAACTAATCCCCAACTCTTTAACCACTATAGCGGATATAATTCCTATCGCTCCCGACATAGACACCATCAGTAAAAAATAAGGAAGGCGAAATGCCACATTTTTATAAGAATATTGGTGTTTGATAAAACCGACCAATCCTCTTAAAATTCCTCCTCCAAATCCGGCTATTAAAATAGAAATATACATATTATAGATATGATGAGTTATGTTAATTAAAGAATATATTTAAAAAGCTTAACTTGAAAGTTTTTATTATTGGCAAAACTCTTGGTTCGGGATTATGGATATATGCTTTGATAAAATGTCCGGCTTATTCTATTTAAATTAGAAAAATAGTAAAGGACATCAAAATCAATGTTGTTATAATAAGAAATTCGTCTATTTCCAACATATTGATTGTTTAATTGATTAGTTTTTTTAGTCCGAGCTTTTTGTCTTTTTATTCAATTTCGTAGGTGATAACAACATCGGCGGTTATTCTGTTTTCTCCCACTTCCACTTGAAGAGATCCTTCCTCGGCGAGCATTCCGACCATCTCCATATCTCTATCCCAGCCGTAATAAGGCCCTCCTTCGCTAAAATTACTTATTCTGGATAGTTCTACTCCAAGTTGCGTGGCTAATTCCAGCGCTTTGATTTTAGCTTCAGCGATTGCTTCCGCTCTGACCTGATCTTTTAGTTCGTCTTGATCCTCAATTATAAACTGTAAATCCCCTACCATATTAGCTCCCTTTGCGGCGGCTTCTTCAATAACAAGACCGATTTTATCCAGAGCTCTTATCTTGATTCGTAATGATTGAGTTATTTCATATCCGGTCAACATTCTCTTGCCCTGTGGATAGTAGGGAGGATAATAAGTCGTTTTAACATACTCATAGAGCGGGTTGATTTTGAAAGCGGTTGTTTTTATGTCTTTGCCTAAAATACCATTTTCTTTGATCATATCAATAACACTGTTTATTTTCGCGGTATTCTCATCCATAGCCTCGGTGACTGTTTTAGCTTCGTTAATAACGGAAAAAGTTATTAAAGCTAAATCAGGCTTAGCGTATTTTTCAGCTGAACCGGAAACGGTGATTGTATTTTTTGTTGAAATTTCCCTGCCAATATAATCTCTCGCTTTAATTTTATTGCAAGTTTCAACAATTACGAAGACAGTTAGCGCCACTAAAAGAAAACTTAAAATTATTCCGGGGGCTATAAGGTGTCTTCCGGCATTTTTATTTTTGAAAAGAGTAGTTTGGTTGTCCATATTTAAAATAATCTAATTATAATAATTTAAAATTATTAATTACCAGTCCAAATCTATATTTTAAATGCCGGGCCGCTTTGCGGCACATTGTCATTCTGTCTGTAAAAATTTCAAAATAATCCATTATGGGAACAAAGTTAGTGTCAATTTTGAGAGTAAGGGTGATAAGTTTTTTATTCTTATCAATCCTTAAATGGCTGTCTGTAACGGCAAAATTAACGCGATTATGAATATCTTCTTGAATTATTTTTTTATTTTTGACAATAACTCTTGAACGCCGGACATCGGACTTATCGGCCAATACAAGAATAGCTGAAATGGCGTGAGTAAATTTCATTTCAGCCTTATCGTGATTGACGATTGATTTCATAATTAAAGATAATTCTTTAGGAGAAAAATCTTTCGGGAATATTTGTTGAAATAACATGGCGCCAAGATAATTATGCAGGCGACGGCTTAAGAAATTGCCCATATCGTGGCAAAAACTTGCGATAGCAGCCAACTCCTGATCTCTTTTGCTTAACCCAATTTCGTTGGCGATAGATCTTGCTCTGTCAGCCACCAGCCTTACATGGTTTATCCCATGGTCTGTGTAGTCGTGGGCATTTAGCGCAGTTTTTGTCTGCTTAATGAATTCTAAAATATATGGGTTTTTACTGACATCTTTATAAGTAATCATATAATAATATTTTATCACAAGCCGGATAAAAAAAACAATATTTTTAAAATTATAATTTGAAGTAATTATCTAAGAACCACCTATAAACTTTATGGGTATCGGTTTGAATATTATTTGAACCTAAAAGGATGATCGCTATATTGCGTTCCATGTCGTCATTATCGGTTAAGCGGAAAATAAACAGAGCTGTGTTATTAGCTTCTTTCGTGTAACCTGTTTTGCCCCCCGCAAAGGTGGGATCATTTATAAAAATATTTTTATTCCAAAGCTCTTTAATATCAAACATTATTTTTCCGAATGTTGTGACTTTTTCTCCTTTCGTGATTTTTAAAATTGGCGGGCGGTTATTGAATATATACCTTGCCAAATAAAAAAGGTCTTTGGCGGTTGCCGTATTGCTTGCATTAAGACCCGAAGGATCGGTAAAATGTGTGTTGCTCATTAAAATTGATTCGGCCTTTTCATTCATTAGTCTGATGGTTCTGGTTCTTCCTATGGAATAACTAAGGATTTCGGCTGCGTCATTGGAGGACTCTATTAAAAGAGGGTAGAATAATCCTACCGTTAAAAATATTTTGCCTTCCTCAATGCCTTCCGTAGAACCTTGCGCGTTCAGCATTTTTTCCGTCACAAAAATGTTTTTACTTAAGTCTTTATTCTCAGCAATAACAACAGCGGTCATCAGTTTGGTTAAAGAAGCTATTGGCAGTTCTTCTTGAAAATTTTTCTGCGCGAAAAGAAATCCTGAATCCAGATCCGCTACCAGATAACTTTCGGCGGAGAGATTCGGGAAGTCGGTTGCGTCTAAGTGATAACCGTACAGTTCCCTTTCTTTATCAATAACAAGAACCGGCATTCCCACATCCGTTAAATCATATAT
>CBDVAW010000001.1:0-35898 GCA_965372095.1 uncultured bacterium | reverse complement strand
GTGACCCCAAGGGGAATCGAACCCCTGTTACCAGGATGAGAACCTGGCGTCCTAGCCGCTAGACGATGGGGCCGTTTTGGCTGTTTTTAGTTTAAGTTAGTTGAGGAAAATAATCAATAATCCGGAGGAATTTGGTAGTAATCAATAATATATTTGGCCAATTCGTGAAAAACCGGAGCGGCGGATTCGCTGGCTGATTTGGTTGCAGGGTTGTTGAGTTTAACCAGTATTAAAAATTGCGGGTTGTAAGCCGGAGCAAATCCGATAAAGCTCTGAATGGTTTGATAAAGGTCGTATCCTTTACTGTCTTTTTTCGGGACTTGGGCCGTTCCCGTCTTGCCGGCTATGTAATAACCTTCTACATTCGCCTTTTGGCCATACCCGTTTTCCAAAACACTCACAAGCATAGAGGTTAGTTCAGAAGCTGTTTTCTGGGAAATAATTTGTCCATTGGTTTGAGATTTGGTTATGACTTCTTCTTTAATCCCCTTTGCTATTTTTTCCACCATAAACGGTTTAGTTGCCTTTCCTCCATTGGCAATGGCTGAAAAAGCCTGTATCAGCTGGATCGGTGTGACTTCTATCCCTTGGCCAAAACTGGCAGTGGCGAAATTAATCTCATATCCTTTTTTTAAGTTGCTATTATTGGAAAAAGTTTCTCCCTGTAGGTCAATATCTGTCCGAGCAAAAAGCCCGAATCTTTCACTATATTCTAAGAATGATTTATGGCCCAGTTCGCGTCCCGCGAAAACCGCTCCCGTATTAATGGATCTTTCCAAAACTCCCGTCATTGACATTTCTCCCCAAGTTTTATTGTTGTAGTTTGTAATCGTATATCCCCCTATTTTTAACTTTCCTTCGTCAATATATGTTGTTTCGGGCGTAACCTTGCCTGTGTTTATAGCGGCTGCCATAGTGAGCGGTTTAAATATTGATCCGGGCTCAAAGAGTTTTTGGGTTGCCGGGTTTTTAAAAATTTCAAGGTTTTCTTCTTTCTGATATTCATTAGGGTCAAAACTTGGCCAATTTGCCATTGCCAGTATAGCACCGGTTCTTGGGTCTGCCACAATAATAGTTCCCTCTTCTATATCCAGATCTTCATTTGCGTTTTTGAGCAGTTTCTCGGCCATATACTGGATATTATAGTCAACTGTCAGAATGATGTCTGTTTCCACTCTTGGAGAGATGATATTCTCTATTCCGAACAGAACAAATCCTTTAGGACCTTTTTCTCCTTTAATTATCCGTTTCTCGCCTAACAGGACTTCATTATAATAACCTTCCAGGCCATACTGTCCGGTCTGCTCTCCGCCCAAAAACCCCACTATATGGGCGGCTAAAGTTTTTTGAGGATAATAGCGCAATATCTCTTCTCCGAGAAAGACTCCCGGCAGATTTAATTCTTTCAGTTTGTTTACTTCTTCCCGGTTTAAATCTTTCTTGATAATTTCATAAAAACTGTCTTCTTTTTCTATTCTGCTTAAAATATGCTCTTGTTCTATATTAAGCACTTTGTTTAAAGCTTGCGCGGTTTTGTATTTTTGTTCAATTTCGTTGGGCGCGATATAGCAAAGACTGTGTGATTGGTTAATTGCCAAAGCGTATGTTTGTTTTTTTCTGTCCTGTAAGAAGATTTCGCCGCGGCTGTCTGTTATTTCTCCCAAGAATATTTGCTGACCTTTCGCCATGGCTTGGTAAAAACCCCCTTTTACGACCTGTAAATAATACAAGCGGCCGCCAAGAATTGAAAATAATAAAAAAATTAACCCTAAGACAAGGTTAATTCTCCAATTTTTCGCATTCATATTGAATAAAATAATTACTGTTTGGTTGCTACCTGGTCCTCTAAGACGCGGATATATTGAATTGTTCCAACTTCTTCATAATCTAATTCCGCAACCAGTTCTTCAATGCTTCCCAAGGAACCGGCTTGGGATAATTTAATTTCTAAAGCTCTGTTTTGTTGGCTTAGATCGTCTAACTGCTTCTCATACCCGCTAAACATATAGGATGCTTTAATCATAGAACCAAATTGAACAATAGACAAGACCACTGAAATAGAAAGTAAAATAAATAAAGTAATATATACCTTTTTAAACGAAATGTTCGGCCTAATGGCTGTAGCGCGTTTTTTAACGGAAACTATGGTGTTGGAAATGGTTAGAGTATTGTTCATATTTTAATGGCTGTTCTTAATTTGGCTGACCTTGCCCTTGGATTGTGTGCCAGCTCTGTTTTTTTGTCCGGCGTTATTGGTTTTTTAGTAATTATTTTAAGAAGACCTTTTTTTGCCTGATCTCTAAAGAATATTTTTACGATTCTGTCTTCCAATGAATGGAAGGAGATCACAACCAGTTTCCCATTTACAGTTAGAATATCTTGCGCTTGCGGAAGTGTTTTCTTAAGATTTTCCAGCTCTTTATTAACTGCTATTCTCAAGGCTTGGAATGTTCTTGTGGCATAATGTATTTTTTTTCGCCCGTATCGTCGCGGGACGGCTTGCTGAATAATTTTTATAAGTTCAAAAGTTGTTTCTATGCGCCGGGTCTTGCGCGTCTTTACGATCTCTCGGACAATATTTCTGGCGATATGCTCTTCGCCGTATTCTGTTAAAATTTCTTCTATATCATTTTCCGGCCATTCATTAATAATTTCTTCGGCTGTAATGCCGTCCTGATCTTTGCCGCCATGCCTCATATCCAGCTTTTCGTCTTTTAAAAAAGTAAATCCTCCTTTGCTTTCTTCAAAATGCCAGCTTGATATCCCCAGATCCATTAGAATTCCATTGATCTGTCCTATATTTTCTTTTTCAATAATCTTTTTTAAATTAACAAAGTTGTCTTGAACAAGAATTAATCTGTTTTGATATTCTGTGTTTTTTAATTTAGACCTTATTTTTTCTAACAGTTCCGCGCTTTGATCAATAGCAAGGACCTTTCCTTTCGGACCGTTCTTTTCAAGAATGGCCAGAGAGTGTCCTCCTTCCCCTGCCGTGCAATCAATAAATGTTTCATTCGGCTTTGGGTCCAAGTGTTCTAAAACTTCTTTTTTAAGAACAGGTATATGCATTTTTCTTATATTCCCAATTCTTTAAGCCTTTCAGCGATATCTCCCACTTCTTGTTCCGTCTTTTTGTTATATTTTAACCACTTGTCTTCGTCCCAAATTTCAATTCTACTATATAGGCCTGCAACAACAGCTTTTTTGGTAAGTCCGGCGAATTTCTTTAAGTAGTCGGGAACAAGAATTCTTCCAAGGCTGTCAATTGTTACTTCCATAGCACCTGCGAGCATTATTCTGCCAAATCCCCTGGCGTCAGCTTGGGCAAGAGGCAGTTGGCTTAGTTTTTTAGCCAAGACTTGCCATTCTTTCACGGTGTAAAGAAATAAACAGTTATCAAGTCCTCTGGTTATTATTGCTTTCTTACCTAAAAGAGTCCTGAATTTAGCAGGGATAGCCAATCTTTTTTTACTGTCTATGGTGTGAGAGTATTCTCCTATAAACATTGTGTTATCCCCAGATTTAATGACTTATCCCACCTTTTTCCACAATTATCCATTACATAGTTAATATATCCCACTTTATGGTATTTGGTCAACACTAAGAACCACCGAGTTTTTCCACACTTTATCCACAGAGGAAACGACATATTAAAAACAGCCTTTTAAGGCTGTTTCTGCGGTCTAATCGTATTTTGGATGTTTATAATAAAATTACATTTGAAAAGTATAAAGAAATTCTTTTTTAAAATTTAAATAAATTCTGGCTTTTACAGTCTTGATTCTGTAGTAAGTTTAAATCCTTCCGGAGAGGGTTCCAGTATTGCCCTTTGCCCTCTTATTAATTTTCCACTCAACAAGGCTTCAGCTAAAACATTTTCTATATTATCTTGAATCGCTCTCTTTAGGTCTCTGGCTCCAAAAAGAGGATTATATCCCATCTTCACGACTTTCTTTTTCATAGCTTCGGTAATAACTAATTCTATATTTTTCTCCTCAAGATTTTTTCTTATTTTATTAAGCATTAGTTGAGCAATATCAATAAGATTGTCTTCACTCAAGGGTTGAAAAAGAACTATACTGTCAAAACGGTTAAGAAATTCCGGCCTGAATATTCCTTGGGCAAAAAGATAGTCTAAAAGCTGTTTTTTTATTTTTGAGAATTTTAATTTTTTCTTTATAGTTTCCAAGATAATTTTGTAACCCGCGTTACTGGTAGCAATAATAATGGTATCCACAAAACTGACTTTTCTGCCTAAACCATCAGTAATATGGCCTTCGTCTAAAACTTGAAGAAACAGATTAAGAATATTTGGGTTGGCTTTTTCTATTTCGTCCAAAAGGATCAAAGAAAAAGGATTTTCCCTGACTTGCGTGGTTAAAAGTCCTTCCTGCCCTACCGCGCCAATAAGTCTTGGGATATCTTGGATGCTTTGGAACTCCGACATATCAAGCCTTATTATTCGGCTTTCCGAACCAAAATAAATTTCCGTCAGAGACTTGGCAGTCTCGGTCTTCCCTACACCTGTCGGGCCGAGAAATAAAAATGTGCCCATAGGTCCTTTACGGACAGATACCTCTGTTCTTGCTCTCCTTAGAGAGGAAGAGATTTCTTTGACAGCTTCGTTTTGGTTAATTATCCTTTGGTGAATTAATTCTTCCAAATTAAGGAGCATTTCCCTCTCTTTAATTTCAACCTCTCCTACCGGTATTTGTGTTTTTTCTGAAACGATTTTAGCTACATGCTTGGGAACAACCATCTTGCTCTTGGTATAACGAGCGGCATATACCATTACTTCGTCCATCAAATCAACCGCTTTCTTGGGCAAAGGAATATTTTGTATATAACGGACAGAATAAGAAACGGTTTTTTTAATAGCGGGATAAGTAATGGATCTTTTATATTTTCTTTCCCATGAGGGGACCAGGTTCTCCAAGACCATTACCGTTTCTTTGGGAGACAGTTCAGACACTTCCACTTTTTCAAAAAATGATCTCATAGAAGGATTAAGCTCTATATATTTATGCAATCCGACATAACTCGTTATGCTGACAATTTGGAATTGCGGAAGTCTTAAGTAACGCGCCAATACTCCCGAAATATCAACTATACCGGGTCTTGCGGCTCCCCCAACATAATTATGAAATTCGTCAATGACTAATATAATATTGCCTGCGGTTAGGACTTCTTGAAAAATCTGGTCTAAAACCAGTTCTACCTCGTCTTTATTGTCTAACTGCGCGATCAGGCTGACTATGTCAAGTTCAATCACCCTTTTATGGTTTATGGATTTCAAGCTGGTGCCAAAGAAGCTTTTTATAGCTAGGGCGTGAACAATGCTTTTTTTACCGACACCGGGCTCTCCAACAAGCAGAACATTATTTATCTCCTGTCTGTCTAATATTCTTTCCACGGTTTTTAACTCTTGCCAATGTCCGATAATTTCCTCAAAATTTCTCTTTTTAATAACTTCTGTCCAGTCAATGGAGTATTTATCCAGGGTTAAAGTATAACCGGCAGTCCACTGCCTTGCTAAAGTGTTCCGCCTCATTAAGTTTTTATATTCCCACCACTCTTTTGCTTCGGCGATTTTTCTTTCCAAAGATTCCAGCCACCAGACTAAATTCTCAATATCTTCATCACGAAGATCCTCTTCAATTAATATTTTTTGGAAAAACGGATGCTGACAGGAGAAACTTATTAAAATATCTCCCAACCCGACTTTTGTTTTACCCTTTTCGCTGGCCACTTGAAAAGAGTTGAATATAATATCTTGGAAAGCCTTGGAGAATCTATCTTTTGGCGCTTTTCTCCCCCTTGTTGTCCCCCCTTTTTTGGTTTTTTTCTTTTTAGCTTCCAGATCTTTTAATATCCGGAACGCTGATTTTTTTATTTTCCCCAAATCCAGATTAGCTCTGTAAAATATGAAATTTAGTTTTGGGTTGTCTTCAAGTATGAAATAAAGAAGGATAAGGGAGTTGATTGTGCCAATTCTTTTAGACTGCGCGTATTGAATAGACCTTGAAACGGCCTTTGCGGTTTCAAAATCAAGGAATTCAACTAAATTAAAATGATGAGGATAATCAAGCACTTCATCTAAGGCCACTGTGTTCGCGGGATTTTTAAGTTTTCTATTAAAAAATCCTTGTAATATGGCAACGACCGAAAATAATGTCAAAAAGATTATGGCGAGTCCGAGTAGAGCTGAAAGGGCTCCCATATTGATAATCTCACCAAGCGGAAGGAATAAAAACAAAAATAATGTAAAAAGAAAAGAAAAAGCAAATGTTTTTCTAAGAAACAGCAAGAGATCAACGGGAAAATATTTTTCCCATCTTATTGCCCGATAGATTGGAGCTTTTTTGATATAAAAATTAAATTCTCTTTTATTCATTTTAATATTACAACAAATCTAATAAACCAAGATGTAGGGTCTTAAGACCAAAACAAAAACCGCCGACTATTATGACCGGCAGTATAAACCATCCCAAGAATACCAATACAGCCACTATTGTTAATAGAATTTCTGACAAAACACCAATAGTAATGACAATAATTCTTATTAACATCCCCAATATGCGGGACATAGCGTTAAATGTAAAAGCTTCAAAATATCTTGTTATGCTAAACCCTTTACCATATGAATAGCTATAGCGCCGCCAATAAGAAAAAAGAGTTTTCAAGAGCAAAGGTATTGACCAATAATTAAAGTTAAATCTAAGAAAATTTCCACAGGCTTTTAGAATATCCCTTGGTTGCTCCAGCAAGTACCAGCTTGTAAATTGGATTAAGATATTGCGGGAAAATTTAGTCATTTTACCTTGTTTAGCGCTATAAAATAAATATTGTTTGCATTATAGCATATAATATAAAAAATTTTGCAGGCTGTCATATGTCCGCGCGCCTATTATTGCGAAAAGATTTATTGCTTCAAAGAAAATAACAGTTTCGCGCCCACTGATTGAATTTTATATATATTATTCTCTTTTCTTTCACCGTTGATGTTGTCAAAATAAAGAGCGAAAGAAATATTTTCGTTGCTAAATTCTATTTTCATATCATCACGATCCAGGGGTTCTCGGCTTTCCTGCTTAAGACATTCCTCCAAAAAGTTTTTCAAGGATATTTTTGCAATAATATTATCATTCTTAAAAACAATGAAATCGTTATCATTTTCAATCTTAAATCGGTAAATATCGTTATTTATTGTAACAATATTATTCTTTGGAGACATCCCCGGAATCGGAATATTGTTAAACATCACCATATAATCATATTGTGAAATATCAAGCAGCTGCTCCGATTGGAGGTAATCAACATATAAATAAAAATATTGATCTTTGCTATCTGACATCTCCCACTGTTCAATATAATCAACCCCAATTAATCCTTCCACTATCTTTTTCGGCAATATGTAAGAATTGTAAGTTCTTCTGTCATATATGGATTGTTGATCTTCTTCCTCCGATTCTAAAACCGTAAGACTTTCATTAAACCATGGTTGAATGCTGTCGAAACCGTGCACTCGGTTAAGATACCTGATAATGGCGCTAATCTCTTTTTTGTCTTTGGATGACACTTCTTCAGTTGATTTCCGAATTGTGCCATCAATCAACAGATTATTCTCTATAAGCAGTTTTTCAAGGCGGTTACATTGGCTTTTTTCTGATATTGTGAACGCTCCCCATGGACCGAAAGAAGAAATAAAAGCAATTGCAAAAATGGTAACGGGAATAATGCGAATATCTTTTCTTTTGCTTATTAAAAAATATATTGTTATCCCCAAGAGCCATAATCCAAAAACAAAAACAAAATAGCGATTTTCCGTGATTGCGTATTGAGAAATCCGGAGCCAGAGCGCCCAAAAAAGCATTCCTATTTGAGGTATAAGAACGATATAAAATATATTGCCCGCTTTTCGCACCCATAAATATTTATCTCTAAGCGGGTACAGGCTTATATATGTGAGCACGCCTAAAAAAGAAAATCCGAGAATCATATATGCCAATACTCCTTCAGGCCATTCCCATATGATAAATATTTTTACCACATAAGCGTATAAAATAAGAAAGTAAATTGCTACCAATGGAACGAGTACGTATTGAGAAAATAGCCGCAATTCTTTTGGATATGTTTCTATGTCTCGGGTATCTTGAGTATTTTTAGGAATTCTGGAAAGAAAAAAGGTGGTGCCGAACAGTCCCGCAACAATAATCCAAAGCTCCATATATCTTTCAGTGTCTATATTGATATTGAAAAGAAAATCAATTGATGCCATGGCAATTGACAGACCAACATATATAGTCATTGCCCAAAGCACGGTAAGGGCTATTGAAAAAAATAGTATCCTATTATATTGCCAAAATAAAATGGTTGCTCTCTCTTTATTTTTCTTTAAAAACGGCACAAAAGTGACAAGAAGTATAAAGCCGACAGCCCACATTATATAACGGATAATAAACATTTGTTCCGCCCAAAAAATATTCTTTGGAAGAAGTGAATAATAAATTATTAAGCAAGCGACCGCTACGCTATTGGCAATGACTTTTGCCCGGGACGACCACGATTTTTGTTCTTCAAAAAGCACTATGGCGATAAAAAGAGGAAACGCCAAAGCTAATGTTAAAAGCATATTCGGATAAAATAAAGGTTCTTCCGCATGCAGCAATATGATACCTATTACTGTTCCTATTGATGCTGACAACATTGCCAAAGAAAACCGCTTTATAGCCAACTTCATACCTTTGGCTATTCGCACAATGGAAGCTATATTAAAATTCATAATTTGTTTTTTATTAAACGTTTTTTTAAATCAATAATCACCGACTCATTACAATTTTTATCGCCAAGTCTGTTATGTGGATGTATGGAGCCATGATAGTCTGATCCGCTGGTTAAAATCAAACTATGCCTTTGAGCAACTGTTTTAATTTTTTTGATTACCTCGACTATTTCTTTATAATTTTTTGCTTTTTTAAAATTTTCAGAGGTTAAATCGGCTAAATCCGGGCATTCCATACCAACCAACCCTGCTTGAATGAGTTTTTTAATATTTTTAAATTCGGAAGCATAGTCCTCATAATAAGGATGAGCCAACACGGCCAGCCCCCTCGCAGAAGTAATAATTTTTATAACTTTAGCGGTGCTTAATAAATCGGTATCTATATAATATTTTTTTCCTTTTGTTAAAAAATCGCTAAAAGCGGTTCCGAACGATTTTGTAAACCCTTTATCCACCATCTCCATAGCTATCAGAGGACGCTCCAATATTTTTTTATTGTGTTTTCTCTTTATTTCTCCAGGATCTAAAACATATCCGTCTCGGGATAATTTTTTAATTATTTTCAGCGCTCGTTCGTTTACCGCTTTTTTGTTTCTTTCGCATAAAGCAACTAAGTCTTTATTCTTATGATCAATAAAATATCCCAGCACTTCCCCAAATTCAGAGTGAATTTCTATCCCGGGGATAGTTTCAATATTATATTTTTTCCCGGCATTTAAAAATTCATCAATACCATTGACTGAATCATGATCTGTGAGAGCGATATATTTTAAGCCCGCTTTTTTGGCTTCAGTTATTAATTGTGTTGGAGAAATATCGCTGTCTGACGAATAATGCGAATGTGTGTGCAGGTCGGCGTTGTTCATAATGGTTCACTATTTAAATATTTGACAAAAACAGTGGACGGTACAGGACTTGAACCTGTGGCCTCGTCGATGTGAACGACGCGCTCTGGCCAACTGAGCTAACCGTCCATATTCTTTTACTTTAAAATATCAGATTTTTAAGTGTGTGTAAATCAGGATTGTTCTTGTAAGGGAAAGAAACTATAATAGAATTATCGGAAAGAATATATAATATTGTTTTATCTTAAGTATTTTTATTGTAGGAAGCTTCCGCAATAGAAAATAATAATATGAAAATATTTGAATTACATTTTAGTTCCAAGAAGCAGGATAAGTATTTATTTGACAGTTTTGTTTATGAGCCGGAAAATGCCACAGAAAAAAATCTCGGATCCTTATATATGGTTGGACAATTAACAAATAACCTACCCCAAAATGACCGTTTTTTGGATAATCTTTCGTCAATTATCAAAAAAGAATTTTTTAAAGCATGTTATTCGGACTCTGAAAAAGCTCTTAAAGGCAGTCTTAATTCAGCTAATGAATCTCTATCGGAATTAAGCCAAGAAGGAAATGTAGGATGGCTTGGCAACTTAGGATTTGCAGTATTAAATTATAAGAATTCTCTCTTGAATTTTACCAGAGTTGGAAATGTTAAAATTTTATTAATGCGGAATGATGAGATAATGGATATTGGACAAAATCTGGAGTTTCAAGACATAGAGCCTTACCCGTTAAAAGTTTTTAGTAATATTGTCACCGGTAAACTTGTTCCTAACGATAAACTTTTGATTCTAACCGGGGATATCCATGAATATCTTACTGAGAAAGGTTTGCTTAATGAAATCAACAAGTCAACAAAGATAAACGATAAAACACTTAATCATATACTAAAACCGCACAAAGACAGCCTTATTAAAATATCAGGCACTTGTTTGTTGCTTTTTTTAGGGCAATCGGAGTTTTTGGAAGAGAAACCCGAAATTTTGAGTTTTGGAGACGAATCAAAAAAATCCTTTTCCTTTGCGTTCTCCACTCTTTTTTTAAGACCCGGAAAATTTATCGGAAAAATCTTTACTATAAAACCCCTTCTATTTTTCAAATCAATTATCACAAAACTGTCCAATAAACTTATACAAAGATTTTTTTGGTTTAGATTTTTAATCAGAAAAAAGAATTTTGTTGTTATTTTAATATTAATCTCAATGCTTATAGCCGCTAATTTTATGTTTCGCCAAGATGAAAGAATGGTAATGCAAAAAGAAAAAGATGTTTTAGAGGAAGTACTGCAAAAAATTGGAGAAGCGCAAAATTATTTAGCCATTGATGAACAAACTCCCATAGCAGACAAGATTTTTCAAGAATGCTGGGAAAAACTTAAACCTCTGTCCGAGCCCGAATCTCATTTCCGAAAAGATGCGCAAGAACTACAAATCTTAATTTGGTCCGAGTTGGCTTATTTTCATAAAATAGAAGTGCTGGACAACCCCCCGTCTATTCTTGAAGCGTCATTTGCCCAAATCCCAGAAGGTGAAATATTTGTTCCCGAAAAACTTATTATGGTTGATGATGTCCCATATCTATATGATTCCTCAACAAATATTTTCCATAAATCCGGCGAAGAGGATCTACTGATCGCCAGTGACCATATATTGGATTATGGAGTTAATCATATTAATTCATCCATAGTCTTTTTTTCTCAACCAAACTTTTTAGTCTTTCTTCAAAATGGTCAGTTTAAAGAGACTGTTACGCTTGAAACCCCCTCCCCGGATTTTAATTTTGTTGATATGAGCGTATTTAATAGCAATTTTTATTTTATAGACAGCCAGAATGAAGAAATTATAAAATACCGATTTTTTAAGGATAGCAACACTCTTACTCGCAATATTTGGCTTAAACAACAGACCAAAAAGCCGACTGGAGCCAAATCAATCGCTATTGATGGTAATATTTGGACATTGAACGGAGATAATAGCATAAGCCGCTATTCCATTGGTTTGCATCAGGAAACCATTATCCTCGACTTATTCCCGCTCCCGATTGAATTTACTGAAATTAAAACTTACGCAGGACTCCCCTATCTTTATATTTTAGAACCGGCGAATAATCGTATTGTTATATTAGACAAAGCCGGCAAGATTGTTAAACAATATCAAAGCCAAAATTTTGATAATTTAAAAGATATGGTCATATCCAGAGACGGTAAAGAGATTTATCTTTTAAATGGAAAGTTTGTTTACCGGATTGAAGTTGATCTCCCAATGAAAACAGAGGTGGAATAGTAAAATCTTGCCAAACTAAAACCCCCTTTCCAGGGGGTTTTAGTTTGGGATAGCTTAGCTTAATTCTACTGTGGCGCCCGCAGCTTCAAGTTTCTTTTTAATTTCTTCCGCTTCTTCTTTCGGAACGTTTTCCTTAATAGTATGCGGAATCCCGTCCACTATATCTTTAGCTTCTTTGAGCCCTTGGCCCGTGATATCTCTAACAGCTTTTATAACTTCTATCTTCTTATCACCGGCAGATTTCAACTCAATATTGAAAGCGCTTTTACCCGCGCTTTCATCTTCTGCGCCGGCATTATCACCGGTAGGAGCGACAGCCATAGGAATCGCCATGGCGGCAGATACCCCAAGCTTTTTTTCCAATATTTTAACCAGTTCCGCTAAATCCAATACTGTCATTGTCTCAATCTCTTCTACTATCTTTACAAATTTCTTTGGGACTTCCACTTCTTCAGCTTCTTCAGGCTCCGTTTCTTTAACGGTTTTAGGTTTTTCTTCCTTAACCTCTTCTTTTTTAGGCTCTTCCTTGGTCTCTTCCTTTTTTTCTTCAGGCTGAGGATTTTTATCTTCAGAAGTTTTTTTTACTTCCTTTTTTTCTTCCTTAACCTCTTCTTTTTTTTCTTCGCTCATATAATTGTAGAATATAGAAATATAATATGGAACAATATGTTATATATTATGAGTTATATACTCCTTAAGGTTACTTTATTAAATATTGAAATCAAATCTCTTAAATTACCGCACAATACTCTTACAAGGTTGCTTGAAGGAGCAGACATAGTCCCCATTAATTTTACCAAGAGCTCTTCTCTTGAAGGTAACTTGGCTAAAACAATAACTTCTTCTTTTGTAATAAATTTATCGTCAAACAGCCCGGCCAATATCTCAATACTCTTATTCGCGGTTGACATCTTATAAATTGATTTTATAGGGGTTAAAGCGTCTTCAAAACCAAAAGCTAAGGCCACTTCTCCGTGGATATTGCCAAGTTCTGCCGCCATATCCGGATACTTTTCCTTCAACGCTAATTTCATAAGAGTCTTTTTCGCCACCAACATCTCTCCTTTCTGTTCTTTTAATATCCTTCTTAATTCTGTAAA
This sequence comes from uncultured bacterium, assembly GCA_965372095.1. Classification (GTDB taxonomy): domain Bacteria; phylum Patescibacteriota; class Minisyncoccia; order Minisyncoccales; family CBDVAW01; genus CBDVAW01. The sequence continues at coordinate 22,886 of CBDVAW010000001.1, read as the reverse complement.
AATTTTAACATTTGTTCCTGAAAAACCAATGCAAGTAATTGATTTTTGACGATTTATTTTATCTTTTAATACCTCTAAAGTTTTTTCTTTTTGTTCCTTGGTTAATGCCATATTTATATCTTAAGCATATAATTGAATTACACGCTAAGTTAATTAAATTAATTGCATAAAAAAATCTGCTGCCGCAGATATATTCATCTAAAAATACTTAGAATTTTACCTGAATAGGTCTTATTGAATGCCTATCGTCTACGGCTAAATCAATATTAAAACTTTTTTATTTTTTTGTCAACATCTCAATAATTTTTTCCGCAAAGGCTTTGGCCGCCAATGGTCCGTTGGCAGTAATAATTTTTTCGTCTTCTACAACCGCTTTGTCCTCAAAAACCGCTTTGTTTTCTTTCAAAATCTTAACCATTGATTTATCCATAGCGCTTGACCAAACAGTAGCTCTCTTCCCCGTTAAAACCCTTGCTTCGGCTAAAATGGCCGGAGCAATACAAATGGCTCCCAATATTTTATGACTACTTACAGCTTTTGTAGCAATACTATGGGCTTGCGGATCGGCGATATATTTTTGAGATCCTCCCCCTCCGATGAAAATAATCGCGTCAAACTTCTCGGGGATTAAACCTTTCATAGTTAAGTTTACCTGTGCTTCTCCTCCATCAACGCCAATTGCCATCCCTAAAGAGTCACTTACGGTGATTGTCAATGCTCCCGCGTTGTCAAAACATTGTTTAGTAATAAAATATTCTTCGTCCTTAAAATTTTTAAAGGCGATAATTAAAGCGATTTTTTTATTAGTTAAAAATTGTTCAGCCATTTTTTTGATTACCTTAAATATTTTGCTTTAGCAATATTGTGCTCTTTTAAGGTTTTACTGAATATGGTTTCTCCATCAAAGGCGGAAAGATAAAACCAATAAGAGCTTTTTTTAGGATATATGGCCGCCTTAATACTTTCAATGCCGGGGTTACAAATAGGACCGATTGGGAGCCCTTTATATTTATAAGTATTGTAAGGAGAATCAATCTCTGTTTCTGTCGTTGATATTTTGGTCGTCTTTTTGCCGGTGATATAAGCAATAGTAGCGCATGATTGCAGAGGATAATGATTGTCCAGTCTGTTCCATAAAACGCCGGATACCAGTTGTTTATCTTCATAACTCCTGACTTCTTTCTCTATCATAGAGGCCATTATTATTATTTCAAAAATTGTTTTCTTTTGCTCGCCTATCTCTTCTCTTAATTCATCCGTCAGTTTTTTGTCAAAATTTTCCAACATTTTTCTAATAACTATTTCTGCGTTATCTCCACTGTTAAAATAGTATGTGTCGGGGAAAAGATAGCCTTCCAGATCGGACTCTTTGGGCTTGTCTTGCAAAAAGCTGAAATCTTTAATAAATATCGGATTAAAAATTATTTCTTGCAAATCCCCATCATTTTCAATAAGTCCTTTTTCCTTAAATTGTTCTGTTATATTGTTTATTGACCATCCTTCAATAATGGTAATGATTTCCGGCACACAATTGCCGGAGATTATTTCTTGCGCAATTACCGGAATAACCATCCCTGAATTCAAGAGGAATTTACCGGCTTGCAGTTTTGTTGAATCCCCCTTGCTTAAAAGATAAATAATAAAGTAAAAATCGTTCTTAATCAGATTTTCTTTTTCAAGACTTCCAGCAATCTCTTGCATTGACTGTCCTTGTTTAATTGTGAATATTTTTTCAATTTTCGGATCTTTGTCTTTCGGCGCATAAATTCCCTGCCATAGAATAACAGCTACCCATATGATAATTATTAAACCCGTTAAAGCAATTTTTTTCATTTTGATATCAAGGGAACAAAGGTAAAACCTTCATATTCTATGCTTTTAAATTCTCTTCCTGTTTCTTTGGTTAGAATAAAAATTGATGAATTCACCGGAGCGACAATTTTACCTCCGATCTTTAATTGGTCTTTCCATGGTTGAGGTATTTCGTTCGCTGCCGCTGATGTTAATATTCTATCAAATTTCTGTGGATATGGATGACTCTTTGACCCGTCAGCGCAATAAAATTCAGCAATCCCCTTTTTTACGAAACTATATTTAGAAACATTATTTTTCCCAAACTCCATTAATTCCGGGATAATTTCCGATGCTATGACTTTTCCATTCTTACCTACTATGTGTGAAAGCAAAGCAGTGGTCCAACCTGAGCCTGAGCCAATGTCTAATATTTTATGCCCCGGCTTTGGGTCAAGTTTCTCAATCATAAAAGCCACTACCATGGGTTGGGAATTAGTTTGTCCATAACCAATAGGCAGAGGCTCGTCAAGTTCAGCCAAATGCTTGATCTCCTCGGGCAAAAAATCAATTCTTTTAATTTTTTGAAAAGCTTTTATTATTTTCGGTGTTTTTAACCAGCCCTCCCGAATCAAATAATCTATCATTTGCATATCTTTTTTATTTCCGCTATCTTCTTTATTTTCTTTAGTTTTTGCAAACAACTCGCTCTGTCAATAAATAAAACTCCGTTAGTATGATCAATTTCGTGTAAAAATATTCGCGCAGGCCAATCTTTAGCTTCTATAATAACTTCGTTGCCATCTTCGTCCAACGCTTTGATTTCCGCCTCGCGAGGCCTTGATATTTTTAAAAAAAGGCCGGGGAAGCTTAAACAACCCTCTTCAACTGTCCAAGTTTCTTTACCTTGTTTAATAACAAGAGGATTAATATATCCAAAAACGCCCTTATCGGTTTCTACTACAATAATTCTTTTGGTTATTCCTATTTGCGGTCCGGCAAGACCCACTCCCCCGTCTTTTTTCATCATTTCTTTCATCGCTTCAATAAGCTCTCTTATTTCCGGAGTAATCTTTTCAATTTTTTCACATTCTTGCCTTAAAACGGGATCGTTATAAAATCTTATTTTTAAATTAGGCATTTTGAAAAATATTAATATGCAGGGGTGGAGGGAATTGAACCCCCATCAACGGTTTTGGAGACCGTAATTTTGCCGTTAAACTACACCCCCAGACTATTTCTTGGACTCTTTATGAATGGTATGCTTGCGACATTTTTTGCAGAATTTTTTCAACTCAATTTTTTCCTCAACCATTTGCTTGGTCTTATTCGTAAAATAATTGGGCCTTTTACATTCTGCGCACCTAAGTGTTATGGTTTGCTTTTTTCTTGTAGCCATAAAAAATAAAAATATTTTAATTATTTGAGCCGATGGTCGGACTTGAACCGACGACCTACTCCTTACCATGGAGGTGCTCTACCACTGAGCTACATCGGCGATATTAAGCTTACTTTTGCGCTTTTGATAAAGATATTATCTATCTTAGCAAAAAATGATTATTTTTCCAGTTGTTTGCCAATTGGCACACCATATTTTTCCCTCCATTCGTTTATCTTTTTATGATTGCCGGACAAAAGAACTTTTGGCACTTTCCAGTTAATTTTCTTATCGGGCGAAAAAATTTCGGGTCTGGTATATTGCGGATATTCAATAAAATTCTTTTCGGGGGTAACTCTTTCTTTCAATAATTGTTGCTTGGCTAAAACTCCCGGGACAAGCCTGGCTACAGTTTCTATCAAAACCATTGCCGGAAGTTCTCCTCCCATTAAGTCATAATCCCCTATGGATATCTGCATATCGGCAATATGTTTATACACCCTTTCGTCCACCCCTTCATAACGCCCGCAAATTAAGATCATATTGTCAATCTTAGAAAGGCGATGAGCCATTTTCTGGTTGAATTTTTTACCTCTTGGAGAAAAAAGAATTACCTTTGTATTCTTATTGCTTCTACCTTTAATTTTCTTTAAGGCTTCTACCGCTTTATATACGGGTTCTACTTTTATTACCATTCCCAATCCTCCTCCAAAAGGACGGCTGTCAACGGTTTTATGATTATCTGACGTAAAATTTCTTAGATTATGTGTTGTAACCCGAATTAATTTTTTATCTTGCGCGCGCTTGATCAAGCTTTCTCTTAAATAATTTTCAAAAATGTCAGGGAAGATTGTAATAACATCAATATTAACCATATTTATAAAAATAATTATTTAATATACTCCACCATATATCAATCTCAATGAGTTATAAATTATATTTAGCAACAAAAACGGCACTATTATATTGTTACAATAGCACCGTTTTCTGTTATCGTAAATATTCTACCGGGTGTTTATTTAGAGTTTCAGATCGTCTAAATCTCCTTTTACAGGTTCTTCTCCGGTAGGAACTTTTTTCGCCCTAGAGTCACCACCATCCGGTTCTTCAATCTTTAAATTCACGCGAGCGTGATTTTTAAGACCAACTATGCGAACCAAATTTCTGATAGCACGAGCAGTTGAACCCTCACGGCCGATTATCTGGCCCATGTCTTCGGGATTTACTCTTAAAGAAAGAAGGACTCCCATTTCGTCAACCTTTCGGTCAACCTTGACATCTTCTGGGTGATCAACCAACTCTTTGATAATGTACTCAAGAAAGTCTTTATCAGTGGTTTTAGTCATAATCATTCAATACTTGTCAGTTTTTGTTAATTAACAGCTCGACCTTTTTTATTAATTTTTGAAAATCAATAATAATCATTGATAAGCTGCTAGTCATATTTTACTATATCACAACGCTAACGTCAATATATTAAGATTTTTGATCTTCTTTTGATCCTTCGGAAGACTCGTTCTTTTCCTTTTGTTGTTTTTCGGAGTCTTCTTTGTCAACGGCCTTGCCGGATTCTTCTTTTTCGTCTGCTTTATCGGGCTCTTTTATTTCAACTTCTGCTTTAGATTCTTTTTCATCATTCTTTGGTTCTGTTGCTTCTGTCTTTTCTTCTGCCTTAGATTCTTTTTCATCATTCTTTGGTTCCGTTGCTTCTGTCTTTTCTTCTGCTTTAGATTCTTTTTCATCATTCTTTGGTTCCGTTGCTTCTGTCTTTTCTTCTGCTTTTTTTGTTTTTGCGTGAACAGAAATTTTAGCTTCTTTTATAATTCCTTCCGCAACAAAAAGATTGTGGCATGTATCAGAGGGTTGAGCGCCCTGACTGATCCAATATTGAACCCTTTCTTTTTTAATGCCTTTTTCCTTTGTTAGCGGATTAAAAAAACCTAATATTTCAACAGAACGTCCACCTCTTGGAGGATTTTTTTTATCAGTTACAACTATGCGAAAAGCGGGCTGATTTTTTTTACCTACTCTAAACAATCTAATTCTAAGCATATTTTTTAAAAAATTAATTTATATTACCACTTTTTCCCCTTTATAGCTTGTTTGGCAGCATTTTCTTCCGCTTCCTGCTTAGAAAGCCCTTCTCCTTTAGCTACCATTTCTGCGTTAAGAAACACTCCCATCTTAAATTGCTTGGCATGATCGGGACCCCATTCTTCCAATATTTTATAAATGGGAGTAACTCCTGTTTTTTCCTGGGCTTTTTCTTGAAACAGACTTTTAGAATCTCTAAATTGGCCACTTTCAATTATATGCGGAAGTTTTATTATTAAATATTTACTAATAAAATCTTTACACGATTCATATCCTTGATCAAGATATATAGCTCCTACAACAGCTTCAAATGTGTTGGCTAAAATATAATTCCGACCCTTGCCTTTTTCTTTTTTTTCACCCTTAGACAGTAAAAGAAAATCATTAAAACCGATATCTTGCGAAACGGAAGTTAACATCTTAGTATTAACTAAGGCTGCTCTCCAACTCGTAAGGTCTCCCTCGGACTTTGCCGGATATGCCTGATATAAGTATTCTGTAACAACTAATTCTAAAACCGCATCTCCCAAAAATTCCAATCTTTCATTATTACTCAAATGAAATGTTGGATTCTCATTAAGATAAGATCTATGCGCGAAAGCCTGGGTTAATAAATCTTTGTTATTAAATTTTAAATTCAACTTCTTTTCTAATAAAGAAAAATCTTTCACAGAAAATTAGTAAACAATAAACAATAAATCCAATATGGATAATAATATAATCATGCGGGGTTCATTGCTTATTGTTCACTTATTATTTACTTTTTATTTTTCTGACCTAAGGGTATATATTCGTCAGTCTTAAGATAGATTTTTGTAAACGGTTCCCAATACTCCGTTAATAAACTTACCGGAACTTTCTCCCCCAAAACTTTTCGCCAATTCTATTGCTTCATTTATAGCCACTTTGGGAGGAACCTCTTCTTTTTTCTCATATAAGAGTTCGTAGAGGCCAAGTCTTAAAACATTGCGGTCAATAATGGCAATTTGCTCTATTGGCCATTCAGGAGCGGCTTTTTCAATAATTTTATCTATTTGAGAAAGCTTTCCCGCGACTCCATCAACCAATTTCCAAATAAAATCAGTATTTTTGAGCCCCGGGCCAAATTCCTTAATATTACGCTCAACAATTTTTTTTAAGGAGCCCTTTTTTTTACTAAAAAAGTCCCATTCATACAAGCTTTGCATAACAATAGAGCGTGATAAGTGTCTGGAAGCCATAAATTAGTATCTTGCGTTTAGTACTATTTTTTAGATAATCCCTCCATACTCAAGTGTCCCGTTTTCTTGTCTTCCCCTTCTTCTTTCCCTTGAGCGGCCATTTCCTTGTCTTTTTGCTTCTTCTCTTTTTTCGTCAATTTCTTTAAAACATCAATTACTTCTACTCCTTTGTAACAACCACAGTTAAAACAAACTGTATGAGGTTGAACCGGTTTACCGCACTTAGAACAAACGCTTAGTGTAATCTCTTCAGCGTATAAATGCATTCGGCGTTGATTTCTCCTTGATTTAGTTTTTCTTTGTTTTGGAACGGCCATAATAATATTCATCCGTAAAATATATCCTACCAAAAAATCCTTTCAAAGGCAAGCTCTGTTTATTTGTTAAGAAATTTTATATCCTTCCGCGAAAAGCAAAAGAAAAGATTTACCAGTCAAATGGCGAATACTTCCCTCCATTGAGGTTTAGCTGCTCTAATGGCAATGTTATGCGTTTCAGAATCAGTACGCCCGTTACTATCAACAACGACCAATTCAATAGTGGTAAATTTGTTATCAAAAAAATCAAAAGTGGTTGTAGGATTAAAATTATTTAATTTTAAAATATTCAAGACTATATAAACGGCGGGATTTCTCTCCATTTGGGCACGGAATGTTTCCCGGAGATGGTATGGATTATATAATTGCTGCGGCCTTCATCATCAATGACAGTCAGTCTGATCTGGTTATACTCCGGACCAAAAGCAAAATAGGTACCGGTAGTATTAGCAAATATAAGGCTGTCCGATTCTCTCATCCATTCACGCGAAATAATGGTTGCGGATCCCCCTCCACGGAGAGAAGAGGGAGAAGAATTCTCCAAAGGATCAGGCTGGCTATCATTGACATAAACAATTTCATCAAGCAGTGGTTGTGTGGTACTGCAAGCTACCCAGTCAACATTGTTTAAAGAACAGACGAAACCCGCCTCTATGCCTTCCAATAAGGTAAATGATTTAGTGGTATTTGATGTTTCTCCTGCATAGTCCGCCACCTTCAGTTCCGATGTATGGTTACCCGCACCCACATAGTTGCCCGGAGTAATATTGCATTTGCCGGGGTAGCTGTATTTTTTTTCTCCGTTTAAATACCAAGTGGAAGTGGCAATATCCGCTTCGCCGTTAGGATCGGTAGAATCATTATTCAAAACAAAAGCGCAACCGGTATAACCTGTGCATATATCGGGAGGAACGCCGCAGCCTAAGGTGTCACAGCCGCAAGTTGATGTACAAGAAATTATTGCCGTCGGCGGCTGATTGGCAGCGGTAAAAGAAGCGGTAGTAACAACCTGATAATCAATCGGTCCCGGAAATCCATCGTAATCTTTGTCATTCCAGCTAATCCAGCCTATAACTGCCGGATCGGCAACATCATAACTTCCTCCCCATGCCCAGCCTTCAAACTCTTGGGTGAATTTATCAAGTGTTATCCCATAATTATCTGCCCCATAGCTTCCGCTTAATTTTATCCATCCGTTCCATCCTCCTGTTTGATCTAAAGGCTTGTCTTTTACCGACAACACTCTTGCCCAGCCTGAAACTTCTAAAGTGCTGGTACTCAATACCGCTTTGCAGGGAGGAATAGGACAGCCTGCCGTATCTGCGGCATTAAAACTGATCCAGCCGATATTCTCCGACCATGCATATCCGGAGAACTCGCCATATGTGGGAGAATCGGGGTTATCATCAAGCTCAACTCCGTAGCTTACAGCACTGGCAGTATTGATTGAATTCATAGATATCCAGCCGATATTTTCCGACCATGCCCAGCCGGAAGTATTATGTGGAATGAGAGCGTAATTCACGCCTACGCTGTCCACTTCCGGAGTGGCGTTTTGAGCGGCATCGGCGGTAAGCTCCAGCTTGTAATAAAAAGTGGGACCGTTCCAGTTAAGGGTGTCTAAACTGATATTATGAACACCGTCAGAGCAGGTGTCCCAAGCGCCGGCAGTGGCGGCAGAGTTATACCAATTAGTTCCGTCCTGGGAAAACTGAACTTTTAAGGTAGTATCTGCCGGAACAGTAGCTGTGTAGTCAAAAGAAAGTATCTGTTCCACGGCTATTCCTGACAAGATATTCTGCGAAACTGCCGTTCCCGAAGCGTAGTAGGCGTAATCGTATGAAGGATAAGTATAAGGAGGAGCGGTAAAGCTTTTTTCGGCGCCATAGCCCCAGCCATAGGAATTAAGTGATTTGGCTCTGTAATAATAGGTTTGGCATGGAGATAAGCCTCCAATAGAACGGCTGAACGCTTCTATGCCAAAAGCTCCTGTTTCCGTCCACCAGCTGGTGTAAGGTCCGCCCAAAGTTGTGCCCCATTCAAATCCTCTTTCATCGTTATCGGCTCCGCCGGTATTGGTAATCTCTCCGTTCATTTGAGCTGACCAGGAAGTAATTACACCCGCGTCATTGGTAACAACAGTGGGAGAGGCGGGCACAACGTAATTCACGCCAACGCTGTCCACTTCCGGAGTGGCGTTTTGAGCGGCATCAGCAATAAGCTCCAGCTTGTAATAGAAAGTAGGGTCGTTCCAGTCAAGAGCGGCTAAACTGATATTATGAATCCCGTTAGAGCAGGTATTCCAGCCGCCGGCAGTGGCGGCAGAATTATACCAATTAGAACCGTTCTGGGAAAACTGGACTTTTAAGGTGGTGCCCGTAGGCACAGTGGCGGTATAGTCAAAGGAAGTGATGTTTGCCACTGCCAGTCCTTCCAAGATATTCTGCGAAACTGCCGTTCCCGAAGCGTAGTAAGTATAGTCATAAGTAGGATAAGTATAAGAAGTAGCGGTAAAGCTTTTCTCTACGCCATAGCTCCAGCCAACCGCGTTATGTGATTTGGCTCTGTAATAATAGGTTTGGCCCGGAGACAAACCCCCGCTATAACGGCTGAACGTTCCCGCGCCAAAAGCTCCTGTTTCCGTCCACCAGCTGGTGTAAGGTCCGCCCAAAGTTGTGCCCCATTCAAATCCTCTTTCATCGTTATCGGCTCCGCCGGTATTGGTAATCTCTCCGTTCATTTGAGCTGACCAGGAAGTAATTACACCCGCGTCATTGGTAACAACAGTGGGAGAGGCGGGCACAACGTAATTCACGCCAACGCTGTCCACTTCCGGAGTGGCGTTTTGAGCGGCATCAGCAATAAGCTCCAGCTTGTAATAGAAAGTAGGGCCGTTCCAGTCAAGAGCGGTCAAGCTGATATTGTGAACACCGTCAGAGCAGGTGTCCCAAGCGCCGGCAGTGGCGGCAGAATTATACCAATTAGAGCCGTTCTGAGAAAACTGGACTTTTAAGGTGGTGCCCGTAGGCACAGTGGCTGTGTAATCAAAAGAGGTAATGCCCGCCACTAACAATCCTGACAAGATATTCTGCGAAACTGCCGTTCCCGAAGCGTAGTAGGCATAATCATAAGAAAGATAGGTATAAGAAGTAGCGGTCCAGCTTTTTTCCTCTCCATAAGCCCAGCCGAATGAGTTATAGGATTTGGCTCTGTAATAATAGGTCTGGCCGGGAGACAAGCCCCCGCTATAACGGCTAAACGTTCCTTCGGTAAAAACGCCTGTTTCCGTCCACCAGCTGGTGTAAACTCCTGAAGCCGTCCCCCATTCAAATCCTCTTTCGTCGTTATCATCTCCGCCGGTATAAGTAATTTCTCCGTTCATACGAGCCGACCAGGAAGTAATCTCGTCCGCGTCATTAGTAACAACAGTGGGAAGAACTGCCAGTGCCTTATCGGCAAAACCAAAACAAGCTAAGATTACAATAGCGGTAAAAAAAGATAACTTTATTTTTTTATTATTCATATTCATGCCTTGAATTATGAAATACCTTCTCTCTTTGTCATTGCGAGCGAAGCGACGCAATCCAGAGCCAATAGATTGCCGCGTCGCTTCGCTCCTCGCAATGACGGGTAGAGGGATTGTTTCGCTTCGCTCGCAATGACGGAAAGAATGGATTGCCACGTCGCTATCCCTCTCAATTTATAAGTAATTTCTTATAAATACACAGATTTTAAAATGATTCCACAGATTTTTATCAACGGCATCAGACCTCAAATCAGTGGAATTAGTGCTTCAAGTTAGGGGCGAACGACCAGCCGAAAACCTAAATTATTGAAGGGGCCGCTCGTGCCGTAGTAGCGGGTGTTGGAACAACTACTACTGCCGAGCCTGCGAGCGTCAGTGGTACTGTAGGCGGCAGACGCCCAGTTATAATTACTATCCCCGTCCGCGCAAACCTTTTTGTTTTTATAAAACCTGTCAGCGCAACCTAAGGGCAAATCATTGCCTGAATTTTGTCCACAGGCGGTTGCGTAATCATTTTGGGCACCGTAATAAGACAGAGCTGATTTGTCTCCGGTAGCGAGTGCCCAGTCCGCCAGAGAAGTATTCACCGCAGCTACATCCGCGCCTAAACAGCCGTCTCCGGTGCATAGGTCCCTGACTCTGTCTAAACAGTCACTAACGGCTAAAGCCGAAATTCTAGAATAGCCGGCAGAACCATTATGAGCGCTGGTTATGGAAACATCGTTAACACTGCTTACTATCTTATACCACTCTCCGGCCGCGGCCGCTTCCATTCTCTCTGTCAAACTGGTAACAGTAGAGGCGCAGGTATATTCTCCCGGATTGTCAGTATCATCTCCTACTCCTTTGTTCCAGGAAACTGAATCAGCCAAGGTCTTTGACCAGCAGGCTGACCTGCTATTAGTGGTGTACCAGTGCCAGCCGGAAAGAGCGTTGCAAGTGGCTTCTGTAATTCCCGTATAAGTCGGACCTCCAAGCTTCAGTTTTCCCCCCGTAATAACTGTATAATCCATAGAACCCATTTTATCATAATCATCAAAATTTTCGGTCGTCGTAGCCGCGTAAACAAAATACAGCCCCGCGCCCAAAATCAAAAAACCTATAGCAAAAATCAGGAATATTTTTGATTTTTTCCCTAATTTGTTCTTTATTGCAGATATTATTATCTTAACCATTTTTCTTGTTAAAGCTTTAGATTCCAATTCGCCTTTCTAAAGGACGACGATTTAAGCTCTAAAACTTTAGATTAAATTAATTATTCTAAAGAAGGGTATTTAATCCACGCTTCAATGGTAATCTTGTAATTAGTGTCTCTTAAACGAATCCATCCATCCCAGCCGTTGCTATAAAATCCTTGACAAGGTTTTACGTTTTGCTATGCTAAATATATCACGAAGGGAAAAAGTCTTCAAGGTTTTGTCCTTAAAGCGACGCCCCTTTTTTTATTTGCTCAATTTTTTCTTTAAACCATTGATATAAATAAAATACTTACGAAATTTTCGCAACAGCGCTGAATATTTTTTAGGATTTGGGATAAAAATATACAAGAGTTTCCTTTTTTGCTCTAAGTATTCAATTAAGCAATGAAAGTCACCGTCACCGGAAACAATAACCGCTTTATTATAATTCGGATATTAAATCATTGCATGTAAAATTAACTCTGCGTCAATATTACCTTTGGCGTGTATTACATTGTCTTTTTTATATTCCAGCGTAATTATTTTCTTCTTGGGTCATATAAATTTTTGGAAACAAAAATTTAGCGTAGAATGATTATAGAGGTCAGACCTCTCACCTACTAAGGTCTAATCTCGTAAATTATCAACCATATTTTTAACTTTCTCTTTGAGTGTCTCTTTTACTTTTAGCCAAGAAATTGTTTTTAACATTTCAGGCATTGGTTCAGTTTCGGCTTCTTTAAAATAAACTAAGCTCTTTAATATGTGAAAGCGATTATACTGGAGCCCCGCATATTTTTTGTCAAATAAATTTAGTAATTTTTTAAGAGAGTATTTTTGAAGCAAAAAATATAAATCAATAAAGTCCTTTTTACTGCCCCTGCTGGAAATGGCGTCAATTTTCATACAAGCAATATCCCGCTCGTCAGCTAATCTAATGTTGTTAAAATTGATAAGAGGAAATAATAATCTATAAGGGTAAACAAAGAAACCAAGCTTAACATCGCTTAAAAAACAATTTAATGTTTTTTCGTCTTCTGATTCTATTTTAATCTTACTCTTCAAAGACAGGTCTTTTTTAAGCTGGGAAGGAGAAAAATTTCTTTCTGAAAACCAATCCAAATCAATTGATCTCCGATGCCCGAGTTGTAAGGCCAAAGCAGTCCCGCCCGCTAAATAAAAGCTTTTTAACTTTTTGCCTCTGTTTAACGCTTCCAAAATGCGTTTGGTTTTAGCGTTGATAATTTCTTGATACATAAAAATGAGTTAAAAGGAATATTAAATATTAAACTCCAGAAATTTATCGTTCTTTTATTGGGATAATCTAATTTCACAGCCACATCTTTTATTTTTCTCAAACCATAAATTTCTTTCAAGAATTGGTAATCTTTTTCATCGCCAAAAGATAAAACTCGTCCAATAATGAAATTCGCATTTTTCTTATAGTCTAAATCCTTCAAATTGATGTCCCAAAAAAGAGTTTTAGAAAATTGTTTTGATTTTAACAACATTGGTTATTCTTCTTTATTTATATTACCACAAGACAAACAGGAATAAAACAAACAATTCTGTCAAATTATAGAAATCAAACTTCTTACGCTTTTCTTTACAGACATCTCGGTATTATTCTCCAATGATATTTTTTTATAATTAGTGTCTCTTGAGCGAATCCATCCGTTCCATCCTCCTGTTTGATCTAAGGGCTTGTCTTTTACCGACAACACTCTTGCCCAGCCTGAAACTTCCATAGTAATAGGATTGATTGTCGCTTCGCAAGGAAAGATGGGACAGCCGACCGTATCCGTAGCATCAAAGCTAATCCAGCCGATATTTTCCGACCAGGCATATCCGGAAAACTGGCCATATGTGGGAGAGCCGGGGCCATCATCAAGCTCAACCCCATAACTTACAGATGCGCCGGTATCGGTTGAATTCATAGATATCCAACCGATATTTTCCGACCATGCCCATTGAGAAACATTATGTTCTGCTCCCGCCTTGATTTTATCCAACACAATAAAAGCCGATACAAAAACCAAAAGAATAATTATTAATATAAAAATTAATTTATTGTATCTCATTTATGTTTTAAAAGTATTAATAAGTAAGTTTTGTATTTTCGGCAACAATCCGCCTGTCTTCGCCGGCTGCCGGCGAAACATCATTTCCTCCATCATTTCCATCTCTTGCTATAGTTGAACCGCTATCTATTTGTGTCTCGCAAAAAACAAAATTCGTTCAGGTGTAACTTTTTATGTTCTATTGGTAAAAATAAAAATTATATGTCACGTAACCTGTAGAACCTCCAACTCCCGTAATGTTTGTTGAAAGATCTACATTATTTCCGTTGACCGTCGCTGTCACCTGCCTATATAAGCCAGAAGTTTCAAAAGTCTCACGAAACGTTGCTGAATTTTTTGAACCAACCACGATAAAAATTGATCCGTTGACTAAATAGCTATATGTACCCCCTTCAGAAGTATATCCTCCCACATCTCCAATAATATATTTAGTCCCGGCAGGGATGGGGACAATCCCCGAAGCAGAACATTCGTAACAATTAAAACTTCCGCCTGTATTGGATATGAAAGACCAACCACCCCCGCCTCCACTCGCAGCGGTCGTCTGTAGCGTACCGTCGGGGAATATGATACCATCCGTTCCCGCGGTGCCTCCAATATGAAGCTTGGCCTGCGGGTCAGCATCCCCAATGCCAACACTGCCGTCAAAGCTACTTATGCCGTGGACAAGCAGTCCGCTTTCAGCTCCTCCTGTGTTAAGAATTAAACCACCTGCTTTGGACTGACCGACAATCCCAACATTGATTGGAGCAGAAACATTGCCGTCCGGAGGAGCAAGAGTCGGCTCTGTCCATGCTAAGACCATGTAGCCAATGGTTAAACTTAAAGTGAAAACGCCTATTATTAAAGCTATGGATTTTGTATGATTTTTGGACATATTGTTATAATAGTATTTAATAGTTGTTAATTATTTTATTGGGGGAGCGGTAAATTTTTTCAACATATCTTCAGATACTGCGGGAATTTTTTCTTCGGGAGCGGTAAATCTTTTAATGGTTTCTTCCGAGACTGGCTCTCCTGTGCCGGGAGCAGTAAATTTTTTTAATATATCTTTGCTAATTTCTTGAAAAGATAACGGCAATTTTTCTTCCGGTTTAAGCGTTGAGACAGAAAAATATATAACCATTAGGATTCAACGTAATGCCGGAATTAATAGTTAGATTGTTATAATACATATCTCCTGAAAGAGTTCTATTTGAAGAAATAATAACATTTCCATCAGAACCGTCACCGAAAGCTTGTGAACTAACCCCACCCCCTCCCGCGTCACCCCACACAGTTGAACCCCCCGGGCCTTGGGATTTTAAGACCTGCCCTGCCGCTCCAATGCTTCCTCCGACCGAAATCGGACCGGCAAAACTGCTAGTGCCGTAAACAAGCAATCCGTCATCCGCTCCGCCTGTGTTGAGTATTAATCCTCCCGCTTTGGACTGGCCAATGGCCCCGACATTGATTGGAGCTGCCACATTGTCGCCCGGAGGGGCAAGAGTCGGCTCTGTCCATGCTAAAGCCAGATAACCGATAGTTAAGCTTAAAGTGAAAACGCTTATTATCAAAGCTATTGGTTTTGCGTGGTGTTTAGTCATATTATTATAGTTTATATAATTTTTAATATTAAAAATTGTTTTATTGACATTTACCCACCTTGTGACGGGAAACAATAAAAATATTTGAGTATTTCTTGGCACGTCGGGTTCTGTATCCTATGCCGGTTTCTTTACCCCATTTGCTCTGCCCACCTTGCTAAACATACTATAAAACGAAGGGTTCATTTCTAACTTAAACTAAATTCAATTAAGCTTTTTTTAACAATTTTATCATCCACCGCGGAACCTTTCACATAAATAATTTTTTCCGTGTAATCAATGTCTTTGAAATAAATCAACTGCGCCCTGAATATTTTTTCATTAAATTCTTTTCCAAAGATTTGTTTACTTTTTTTAATTATTTTATCAATGGGAAAATAATTGTTCATTATAAAATACAAATCAACATAATCTTTCCATTTGGCCCTTCTGCCCAAAGCAAAGGCTTTCATCGCTGCCAGAGTTAAAAGATTGGGAAGTTTTATCGTTTTGTTAAAATTTTTTGAAAATTTTATTTTATATGGAAAACAAAAAAAAGTAAATTTCACTCCCCTGATCAAAATTGTAAATTCATCAAGTTTGTCAACAAGAACATTGTCTATTTTGATATTTTTCTGAATCTTTTTGCGAATACTTGAATTTCTGAACTCTTTATTGGTAAATAAATCAAAATCAATTGATTTGCGGTGTCCTATGTAAGAAGCAATCGCTGTTCCGCCGACCAGACCAAAATCTTTAGAAAATAATCTAAGCAAAGACAATAATTCAATTTGTTCTTTAGTTAAGATTTCCTTATGCGTTTTTTGCATATTTATTGAAATACAAGTGAAAATAATTTTTAATTTCGGGACGATAATTACATCTTTTCTGCTTTGATTTTTTTTCAAATATTATAGATGTTCTTTTTATTCCTAAAATTTTAATCATTTTCTTGACATCGTCAAAATCGCCATAATTTAAAACGGCCTCCACAATCGCTTCCTCGGAAAGTCCGTCATAGTTTTTTGTATGCCAAACTAAATAAGGCCTTTTTTTTATAAAATCATTGATAGTCATAGAATATTTTAATTCTATATAATAATATTTTATTTATTATACCATTAAAATCCATAAAAACCGTCTTTTGCGTCTTTCACCGGGAAAAAGCCAAAACTTATTATCAAAAATACAACTAAAAGTAATAAGTTAATTTTTTCTTCTATTATTGCCATTAAATTCAAAAAAATTAGAGTTGACACTATTTCCCCTATTTTTCTATTTTGGTAAATAGACTTATTAGTTAAATAATACAACAAGAAGACAAAATTTAGCTTTAATATAACTGCCATATATTTTTACCTATAAAAGTAAGCTGTTCCAGAAAGCGAAGTACCGTTTCCATTGGTAACAGTTAGGGTGATTGTGTTTCCGCTTAAAGAAGCATCTAATTTCTGTGTCATAGGGCTTCCACTCCCAGTTCCCCATGATGTCCATGTGCCTGCAGAACTAACACCGTTTCTATATATTATAAATTGTGTTCTATTATTTCCAACCCAAGTAAGATTTGTCCAACTATTAAAATAGGCATTAATAACAGCCATTTCTGCATTTTCCGGCATAGACACATTGGTAGAAGAATTGCCGGCACTATTAGAGGCGGAAAATGACTGGCTACTTATATATCCCAGCCCCCCTCCCGCATCACCCCACACAGTGGAAACCCCCGGGCCTTGGGATTTTAAGACCTGCCCTGCCGCTCCAATGCTTCCTCCGACCGAAATCGGACCGGCAAAACTGCTAGTGCCGTAAACAAGCAATCCGTCATCCGCTCCGCCTGTGTTGAGTATTAATCCTCCCGCTTTGGACTGGCCAATGGCCCCGACATTGATTGGAGCTGCCACATTGTCGCCCGGAGGGGCAAGAGTCGGCTCTGTCCATGCTAAAGCCAGATAACCGATAGTTAAGCTTAAAGTGAAAACGCTTATTATCAAAGCTATTGGTTTTGCGTGGTGTTTAGTCATATTATTATAGTTATTTTATTGAGGAGCGGTGAATCTTTTCAACATATTTCCAGACACTGCGGGAATTTTTTCTTCGGGAGCGGTAAAACGTTCAATGGTTTCTTCCAAGACTGACTCTCCTTCGCCGGGAGCGGTAAATCTTTTTAACATATCTTTGCTAACTTCTTGAAAAGATAACGGCAACTTTTCTTCCAGTCTAAGTGTTGAGACAGAAAAATATACAACTCCGGCAAATATAAAAATTGCGATAATAAAAATTGCGATATAAATTTTGGATTTTTTATCTTGGACCATTTTTTAATTATAATAATAATATATAATAGCTCTTAATATATTAAGGCTATATAAACGGCGGGATTTCTCTCCATTTAGGCACGGAATGTTTCCCGGCAATGGTATGGATTATGTAATTGCTGCGGCCTTCGTCGTCAATAACAGTCAGTCTGATCTGGTTATACTCCGAGCCAAAAGCAAAATAAGTGCCGGTAGCGTTAGCAAGTATGAGACTGTCCGACTCCCTCATCCATTCGCGCGAAATAATGGTTGCAAATCCCCCTCCACGGAGAGTAGAAGGAGAAGAATTCTCCAAAGGATCGGACTGGCTGTCATTAACATAAACCACTTCGTCTAATAAAGGATCAATGTCTCTGCAATCCATCCAATCAATAGCATCTAAAGAACAAACGAAACCCGCCTCTGCATCTTCTAATAAAGTAAATGATTTAGTGGTGTTTGATGTTTCTCCTGCATAATCCGCCACCTTCAATTCCGATGTATGGTCGCCTTCCCCCACATAGTTACCTGGAGTAATATTGCATTTGCCGGGGCAGCTGTATTTTTCTTCTCCGTTCAAATACCAAGTGGAGGTGGAAATGTCCGCTTCGCCGTTAGGATCGGTGGAATCATTATTCAAAACAAACGCGCAACCTGTATAGCCGGTACATAGATCGGGAGGAGTGCCACAGCCCAAAACATCGCAGCCGCAAGTTGATGTGCAAGAAATTATTGCTGTCGGCGGCTGATTGGCGGCAGTAAAAGAAGCTGTGGTAATAATTTGATAATCCACCAGACCGGGGAATCCATCATAATCTTTATCATTCCAACTCATCCAGCCAAAAACCGCTTTTTTGATCGCGTCTCCATTGGTTTCATTTCCTCCCCATGTCCAACCTTCAAATTCCATTGTGATATTATTTAAAGCTGCGCAGTAATTTCCTATTCCATAATTTCCTTTTAATTTCATCCACCCGTCCCAGCCTCCTGTTTGTTCCAAAGATTTACCAATTGGCGCCAATGCTCTCGCCCAGCCCGAAATTTCTAAAGTGCTGGTACTCAATACCGCCTCGCAGGGAGGAATAGGACAACCTGCCGTATCCGCGGCATTAAAACTGATCCAGCCAATTCTTTCCGACCAAGCGTAACCGCTGACATTACCGGTAGAAGTGGCAATGTCTACTCCATAATCAATAGCGCAACCGGCTTGGAATGCAATCCAGCTTGCGGCATCACTCCCCCATGCCCAGCCCGCGACTTTATCGTCTTCCGTAACATACATCCCGTCCCAGCCGTTATTAAGTTTGATCCAGCCATCCCATCCGTCCGGATTTAGAAAACGCCCCCAACCGGAAAATTGTCGCGTAACCGAATTATACTTGGCGATATAAGTTTCAGCGCCATTATATGGTGGTTCGGGAGGAACACCGGTTTCAGAACGGTTAAAACTTAGCCACCCCAAACTATCCGACCAAGCATAGCCCAATACATCTCCGGAAATTTCGTCAATTTTTATCGCATAATTTGAAGTAACACAGATATCTGTATAGCCCGATCCCCCTTCTTTACAATTCAGACTTATCCAGCCAATATTGTCCGACCAGCCATAACCACGCAATTCGTCAGGCGATGGCGCAGAATCGCGCCAAGCTAAAAAATCAGACTGATTAGTGCAATTCATTGAGATCCAGCCTATGTTTTCCGACCAAGCCCAACCAGACACATTATCATTCAAACCGCCTTTTGCTTGATCTGTTAAAAGAAAATTCAAAACCACGGCTAAAGATAAAATAAAAATCAACAAGCTAATTTTTCTCATAAAAACAGGAAATAATTTTCTTATTTGGGCATTAATTTAACGTCCCTGTGTTTCGCGAGGAGAAAGCATTCCTTCTCCTTCAGGCATTAAAGTTTCTGCCTCTAAAATAATGGTCTCTTGTTCAATTTTCTCCGTATTCATAATATCCTCTTCAGATACAATTATATCTTCTTCCAACTCTATCTGTCCTTCTATTCCTTGAGTTTGTGAAGACTGGTTAACTATTGTTTCCAAATCACTTATTTTATTCTCTAATTTTATAATTTGACTGTCAAAAATAAGATAGATCATCAAATTTCCCATTATTATCAAGACTATTAATACAGGTATCCAAAACCACATTTGTTCGCAAATTGATTTTATATTTTCTTTTAGCATATCTTTATTTTTTATTTAATATTAAATCTATCTTTTAATAAATAACGTTATGTTGTATCTCGGAATTAAGAGTACCGTTGGGATAGTATATTTGGTTGTTTGTATTATTTCGTATAACATTACCCATAAAAACACTGTAATAAATCCGACCTGCATCAATAGCATAACCTCCATTATTATAGATTACATTATTTGTAACAATTGAATCCTCAAAATATTCCCCTGAATCCATAACAATTCCTCCTCCTATATTTTCACGTATATTGTTATTAGAAATGACACTTCTCCTAAAATCATAACCTCCGCGTATACCATATCTGCCCGATCCTTTTATGTTATTGTCGGATATTGTTAAGTTACACGCGGGAGAAGCTACAATACCGTCTTGCCCAGAATTATTAATAGAATTTCCGACAACTTCTATTCCTGAGTAACCCGTATTGCAACCCCCGTCCACTCTTATGCCATCGCGAGCAACATTTCGTATGACATTATTATTAACTACCGATCCATTTGTTCCAGAACCACTCCATATACCATCATAAAAACCTGTAATCATATTATCCGTAATAACGCTATTATCGGCTGCTATAGCAGCATAATTACTAGCCATCCCCAAAGCTCCTTGAAAGATATTACCTGTTACGACACTATTATTTCCCAAGTTAGCTCCGTATTCACTATTACCAGCGGCGTTAATTGCAAGGAAATAATTTCCAATAACTCGACTATTTTGTCCGAGAGAGAGTAATTCACCTCCCCACCCTGTTGTCTCAAAAGTGTTCCCTGTAAACACGTTGTTACTACCCCCTGTCCCTACTACATACCCTTGGGTACTGCTAAATTTTGAATTCTCTACATATATCTCATTAAAGGTTCCTGACAGAACGGGCCATGCATAGGAGCCTGCGGTTGCATACCTATTCTCAAATGAACAATTTATAATACTTCCATCACTCCCAGCCCATGTTACCAAAGAAGTATTCCATGCTTTGTATAGAGTAATATTTTCAAAAATAACATCAGAAGCGGACACATTAATAGTAAGACTGTGTACGTTGGGCATTCCTATCTGAACACCGTTTACACTCTCCCCATAAAGGTGTGTCCCTGCTGTTGTGATATTTAAAACAGCTCCAATACTATATGCGCCATCTTTAATAAAAATACTTTTCTCACCAGCATTAACAGCATCTTGAACCGTCGTATAATCACCCGATCCGGCAACATCTACTATGGCATCATAAATTGCCTGGCCGTCTCCGCCTCCTCCCGCGTCTGCCCAGTTTGGAGTGGCTGTCGCGCCTTGCGAAGTTAAAACTTGACCCGCGGTTCCGGTATTTCCATCCACCGCTAAAGCTCCACCTGTAAGATGAAGCGCGCCAACCGCCGTAGTGGTCCCGACACGCAAATCCCCACCGACATACACATTACCAAGAGGAGTATATAGTCCATAGTCGCCATGCCCAAGATAGCTATAAACACCGCTGGTTAAATCTTTAAAATATCCTCCCATCGTATCCCCATAAGCCTTAACTCCGTAATCCCCGTACCCCACGTAAGCATAACCGGAACTATTATTGTCTTTAAAATAGCCACCCGAGGTATTGCCCTTTGCATAAACACCGTAATCACTAAATGCTAAATAAGCATAGGTTCCTACGGTATCTATCTCGTCAAAATACCCTCCTGCAGAATTTCCATAACCTTGGATTCCATAATCGCCGTATCCCGCATAAGCATAACCGGAAGCATTTCTATCTTGAAAATATCCTCCGGCAATATCTCCCCAGCCTCCCACGGCTATTCCTGTAGCCGAAGCGTCAATCCCCCTGTCATCATCAGCTACGCGCGTGTAAGTGCCGCTATTATTGTTTTGGAAAAACCCTGCAGGAGTTGTGCCGGTACTGTAAGCTTTAATACCATAATCACCTACTCCAAGATAAGCATAGCCGTAACTGTCAAAATCTGAAAAAAATCCTCCCGCTGTAGTGCCGTAAGCCATTATCCCATGAGCACCACCTCTTGTTTCTATGCTTGCGTTAGGAGTGGATATTCCAACACCCAATCTTTTGTTTACATTATCCCAATAAAGATCGCTGTCCGAACCAAGAGTTGTGGAATCGCTGAAAAAGGCAATTTGAGTTGATGCTCCGCTACCGCCTATTCCTCCTCCGGCTCCGCCGGGCGCATTCTTCCACAGACCGGTGGACAATTCGTAAGTCAAAACCTCGTTATCGGCCGGCGCGGCAATCGTAACATTGGATAAGTCTGTTAGTTGAGAAGCTCCTCCGGGAGCGGTTAGATCATATTCAATACCGGAGTCATCTTTAAAGTAAAGCTTGCTATCAGCGCTTGCGACATAAAGTCTGCCATAGCCCGCCGAAGCGCCGGGAGCGATAGCTTCTTTTAAGCTTAATTTTCCTGATTCTATTATAACATTCCCATCATAGCCAGCTATTAATTGGCTTGCTCCTCCCGATTGTAAATCTAACAGATTACCTATTGCTGTTTTGTTTATCCAAATTGAAGGAGTTGAAGAAGCATCGCTTTGAATTGTGTCGGGCGCCAGCTTTACAATTGAAGAGACATCACCTCCGGGCGGATCTTCCGTAGGCCCCGTCCAAGCAAAGATATAAATACTTGTCGCAAAACACAGAATAAACACCCCGCAAATTAAAATTATGGTTTTTAACAATTTGTTTTGCTGCATATTGTGACAATACCAGATAAACTTATTTAATAAGGTTTCAACTTATAAAATGAAATATCTGTTATTTACTATTAGTAGTTATTTATAATGTTATTTTAACACATTTAATATAAATGAATAAAATGTTTATCCACAATTGAAAAAGACAGAGATAAATCCCTGTCTTTATTCTAATTC
This sequence comes from uncultured bacterium, assembly GCA_965372095.1. GTDB lineage: Bacteria > Patescibacteriota > Minisyncoccia > Minisyncoccales > CBDVAW01 > CBDVAW01. The sequence goes on along the minus strand of CBDVAW010000001.1, from coordinate 355 downwards.
GCTATCAATGGTTTAATATTTGCTTTTAATTTTCATGTATTGTTATTTCTCCTGCCGGCGTTATTACATAAATTTGGCCATTAATCACGGCTTTATCGCCTTCCTGCCAAACTTTAAGAATATTATCCAAAATTTCTCTTTCAAAACACTGTCCTTCTTTTAATTCCCAAGACATAGCGTATATAACCTGCCGATACTGGATGATATCTTTTTGTAATTGATTTTTCTCTGCGATCTGTTGGGAGCAAACAACCGCACTGTGAAGAGTTAGCATTGCCGCCCCCGCCCAAATAACCATTGAAACGATAGCGACAACTACTAAACCTGATAAACAATATTTAGTTGATGTTTTCAT